>CAVKZS010000093.1:0-22922 GCA_963660925.1 Eubacterium sp. CAG:38
CGTCATCTTCAACGTCCTGACCATGTTCAAGATCAACGTCCCCGAGAAGATGTAACCCTCTCAGTCTCGCTGACGCTCGACAGCTCCCCCAGAGTGGGAGCCATTGGCATATCGGTTTACTTTCTATTAGCCGAACAAAGTTTACTATAACGTAAAATACCGGGCCCCGTTGTCCAGATTCACAGATGCGATGCCGTGAATCCAGACCGCAGGGCCCGGTTGTTTTCGTTGTATGCGCAAGCTTGACCGACTTGCCAAGGGCTCCCCCTTCGGGGGAGCTGGCAAAGCCGTCAGGCTTTGTCTGAGAGGGCTACTTTGCTCATCAGGATCCCCATCAGGCTGGCAATAACCTCCGTAACAGGGAATGTCCACCACACTGCATTCAGTCCCATAAAATGGAACAGCCACGCCAGCGGAACGAGCAGAACGATCTGCCGCAGTACAATGATAAAAAGGCTTGCTTTGATATGTGCGGTTCCCTGCAGATAGGATGTTATCACGATCGTAATGCCGGCAAAAATAAAACTGATTGAAATGATAGGGAGCGCGTATTTTCCAATCGCTACGATTGCAGGCTTTGTTGAGAATATCCGTATCAACTCTTCCGGAAACAGAAAAAATATTCCCGTTGCCACTGCCATAACACCCGTCGAAAACAGCGTTGACCATTTTAAGATTTCTCTGTTCTTCTGATGATTTCCCGCCCCGTAATAGTAGCTGAACAGCGGCAATAGCACCTGTTGGAATCCCAGCAGCGGGATAAAGAAAAACGACTGGATCTTATAGTATATCCCCAATACCGTCACAGCATCTTCCGTAAAAGTTTTCAGGATCATATTCAATCCAACGATATAAAGGGTATACAACGACTGCGTAACGATGGACCCAACCCCGTTCGCATAGATCTTCCTGCACAGATCCCCTCGGAATCGTCCCTTTAACGAGTATCGTTTCGCCACAGCGAATAACGTGATCAGCATTGCCGCCCACTGCCCGATCACCGTAGCGATGGCAGCACCTGCGATCCCCATCGCCGGGATCTTCCCCATTCCGAAAATCAGGATCACATCCAGTATAATATTGGTAACAGAGCCTGTGATCTGGGCGATCATAGGAAGGACCATATTTCCCCTAGCCTGAAGGATCTTCGTGCAGATCGACTCGATGAACAATCCCAACGAGCCTGAAAAAACGATCCTGCTGTACAGGATGCCCTGCTCTCTTACCAGCACATTTGTCGTCGAAAGTGTGAAATAGCTGCTCACCAGCGCATTTCCGACCAGCGCAAATATCAGGAAGTGGACGCCATTCAGAAGCAGTCCATTTCGGATCACATCATGCTGTGTTTCCCGTTCTCCTTCTCCATCCATTCTCGAGATCAGAATATTCACCCCGGCACCCGTTCCCGTCGCAAGAGCTGTGATGAGAAGTTGGATCGGATAAACAATGGACAGTGCGGTAAGTCCTTCGGCTGAATCCCTTGCCACAAAAAAGCTGTCCGTAATATTGTAGATGGACTGGATGAGCAGTGCCAGCATGACCGGCGGCGACATCTTCAAAAGCAGTTTGGGAATGGACGTGTTTTCCACATTCATAAAAAAGACCTCCTGATTTTCTCAGAAGGTATTATAAACTGTGTAGTAGCTCCACGGTCAAGAGGTTTCGCCGGGAATCAGATGCACCCTTATCTCACAATAGTAATGATAAATATATTTAAACAGCTGAAATCCGACTTCTTCCGCAAAAACCGCATCCGTTCTATAATGATTTTTCTTCAGCCATTCGAGCAAGATGGAAAAATCGGCCGTTTCGTTCTCAATGGCGACGGTGCACACCGCATAATCTCCCCCCGGGAGTGTATACAGATGTTCTGGGGCGATTGAGCTGTAATCCCCCTCCGGGAGTTTTACATATTCTCTGTATTTTCTAAGTTTATTTTCCAAAAAATCCCCCGTATCCAGAAAATATCCATATTTTCTGCGAACAAAGTTTGTTGATTGAAATTCCTGATTCAGAACATCCTGAAGATTCGCATGATAAGCCGAATCTTTTCGCTTCTGATTCCCTACGATCACGGTTTCCGGCTCAAAACAGGTGATGTGCACCTCATCATCCGGCAGCTGTGATTTTATGTGTTCATTTTCCTCATAATACCATGTGATATCCTCTGCCACCTGCTTATAATACTGGCTGAGGCGCAGTGCTTCACTCTGGTATTCCATCAACAGCCGCACCACTTTTTCGTTATCCCGGGAAGACAGGATCTCCTTTACTTTTTCCAGCGGTATTTTCAGATTCCGGCAGGCAGTAATAATATCCAGCTGATACATATTCCATCTGGAATAATAGCGATAGTGATTTTCCGGATCAACGTAGTCCGGTGTCACAAGGCCAATTTTTGTGTAGAAGTGCAGCGTATCCTTTGAGATTCCTGTAATTTTACTGACTTCCCCGACCTGATAGTATTCTTCCTTCATATCTTTTTCTCGCTTCTGTCATTTCTGCAACCTTGTCCTGTCACGTTGAGTATACCATACTGCCGACCAAAAGAATACCTCTGCACACAAAAAGGCTCCATGTCTCGCACCTTTACAGTGCCAGCATGAAGCCTTTCCGTTTTAGAAACTTCTCACAAGAATGTGTTTACTGCTCTACTTTGCTCAACAAGATCCGGTCATTGTCCAGCTGTTTGCCCGCGTTCTCACGGAACTTTTCCAGCAGGTCGTCCACGGTCATCTTACTGCGCTCCTCGCCCTTGACGTCAAAGACAATGCGTCCGGCATCCATCATCAGGGTGCGGTTTCCCAGCTCGAGGGCTTGGTGCATATTGTGGGTGACCATCAGGCAGGTGATCTTTTTCTCAGCCACGATGCTCTTGGTCAGTTCCAGCACCTTCTCGGCGGTGGCCGGGTCGAGGGCGGCGGTGTGCTCGTCCAGAAGCAGCAGCTTCGGGGTGACGAGGGTCGCCATCAGCAGGGTCAATGCCTGCCGCTGGCCGCCCGAAAGCAGGCCCACCGGCTGCTGCATCCGGTCTTCAAGGCCCATATTCAGGAGGGCCAGCTTTTCCCGGAAAAGCTCTTTGTCCTTTTTGGAGATGCGGGAGAAGATGGCGTGGGGCGCGGTGCCGGCACGGAGATAGGCCAGCGCAAGGTTTTCCTCGATGGTCATGTTCGGGGCTGTGCCCTTGAGGGGGTCTTGGAAGAGGTGGCCAATGACCTTGCTGCGCTGAAACTCAGGCGCAAAGGTGATGTCCTCGCCCCCCAGCGTAATGCTGCCTTCGTCGGCGATGAAGCCGCCGGTGATGGCGTTGAACATGGTGGATTTGCCCGCGCCGTTGGAGCCAACGATGGTGGCAAAGTCACCCGCCTCCATGTGGAGGCTTACGCCGTTCAGGGCCACTTTTTCATTGACAGTGCCGGGGTTGAAGGTCTTGTGGAGGTTGTTCAGAGTCAGCATTTCCATCTCAGACCGCCTCCTTCCGCTGGGCTGCACGCTTCCGCTTCTCGAATGCCACTTTCGACTGGATGGCCGGCATCGAGATGGCGACGGCCACGATGATGGCGGAGACCAGCTTCATGGCCGCTGCCGGGACATTGAACCGGAGGGCGACGGCCACGATGAAGCGGTACAGGCAGCTGCCGAACACCACGCCGAGAATGCGGCGGGGCATGGTGCGCTTGCCGATCAGGGTCTCGCCGATGATGAGAGAAGCCAGCGCGATGGTGACCATGCCGGTGCCGACATTGATATCACAACTCTTCTGGTATTGGGCCAGCAGGCCGCCGGAAAGAGCGGTCAGTGCGCCGGAAATGCAGAGGCCCACCGTGATGGTAAATGCCGGGTTGATGCTGGACGCCCGCACCATGGCGGCGTTGTCGCCGGTGGCCCGGATGGACAGGCCCAGCCGGGTGCCGAGAAAGCCGACCATCGCCGCACCTGCGATCAGGATGACCACCGCCGCCAGCACCAGCTTATACCAGCCGCCGGTGAAGCTCAGGGCCGATTTTGCAAGGGAAAAGACAGTGTCCGTCTTGACCAGCGACAGCGTGGACGAGAAGCCCATGACCGCCAGATTGATGGTATACAGGCCGGTGTTCACGATGATGCCGGCCATGATGCTTTCGACGCCCAACCGGGTCTGCAGGAACGCCGTGACGAATCCGGAGCACACACCGGCACCCATGGCCGCCAGCAACGCCAGAAACGGGTGTCCGGTCAGCGCGACCTGACAGGCCACCGCACAGCCGAGGGTGAAGCAGCCGTCCGTGGACAGGTCCGCGATGTTCAGGATGGAATAGCTCAGAAACAGTGCCAGCGCAACAAGGGCGTAAATGCAGCCCAGTTCGAGTGCCGTCTGGATCACGTTGAGCGAAAAGATACTCGCCAGCATGGTATATAATACTCCTTACGATTCATCTTTCAGCTGCCCTTCACCGCAGGGCCCGCCATTTTACGATAGAAACCACTTTTGCGTTTTGCAAAAAGTTCCCCGATATGCCAAAGGCTCCCCCTTTGGGGGAGCTGGCAATGCGAAGCATTGACTGAGAGGGTTTAGAAATTCTCCTGCGTGGTAACTTCCACGATATCGGTGCAGTAATCGGCGAACGCCTTCTTGACCGTCTCGAGGTCGAGGCCCAGAGCCTCGCAGGTCTCCGTGTTGATGGTGGCAATGCCGTTGTCGAAGGTCTGGAAGGGCAGGTCTGCGGGGGTCTTGCCGCCGCAGAGCAGCTCCACCACCATATCGGCAGTGGCTTCGCCCAGCTGGACGTAATCAACGCCGTAGCCCACGAACGCACCGTTCAGGGCGAAGCTGTCGGCACCGGTGTAGTGCTGCACGCCTGCGTCGATGAAGGTCTCATAGATGGACAGCTCGGCGGTCATCACGGTGTTGTCGGTCGGGGTAAAGACGGCCTTGACACCGGCAGCGATCAGAGCTTCGGCCGCCATCTGGACTTCGGCAGTGGTGGTGCCGTTCTTTTCAATGTACTTGATACCCTTTGCATCGCAGAAGGCCTTGGCGTCGGCGATGGCCTGCGTGGAGGAATCCTGACTCAGGTCGTACAGCAGGCCGATGGTGTCGATGTCGGGGTTGACCGCGAGGATCAGGTTCATGATGGCGTCGGTGTTCAGTGCATCGGAAGTGCCGGTGATGTTCGGCTCGGTGTCAAAGCCGACGGCCTTCGGGTCGGTGACGGCGGAGTAAACCACCGGGATATCGGTGTCCTCGACGGCGGCCAGCATGGTGGCGGCAGTGGGGGTGGCAACGGCCACGATCACGTCCACGCCGTCGGCCACGAGGTCGGCACCGATCTGGTTCAGGTTGGTCTGGTCGGCCTGTGCGTTGGCGTAGTAATCGGCGTAATCAAAGGTGACGCCCTTTTCCTTGGCCACCTCGTCCAGACGGTTTTCCACCGACTCGACGATCTGGTTCAGGGAAGCATGATCCACATAGTTGACGATGCCGACCTTGAAGGTCTGGCCTGCCTCGGAAGCCGCTGCGCTGGAAGCGGCAGTGCTGGATGCGGCCGAAGATGCCGTGGATGCCGAGCTGGAAGAACCGCCGCATCCGGTCAGGCCCAGAGCGGAAATGGTTGCAGCGGCGACGGTCGCCTTCAGGAAGCTGCGGCGGGAGATCATGTTCATGGTTTTCATAGCGGTACTCCTTTCCTTGGAGCGGGCGGCAAATTTAAAAATAAAAACCCGCTCCACTTGCGGAACGGGTTCTCACATAACAAAACGATCCCGTCCCTGTGTGTTCATCCACAAGGACAGGATCGGTAAAATACGATTCTGCGGTGCCACCTTGTTTGCTCTGCATCCTTTTCGGCAGAGCCCCTCACGGAGAGCCAACACTCCCCTGCCCTGTAACGGAGGCTTCCGTCCCAAGCTACTGAGGAAAAAATCCCGTTTGCCCGGCCCTCGGCGGCCCACGAATTTCTGCCCCGCTGTCGTCCGTTTCCATCCTCCGGACTCTCTAGTAGATGCGCTGTGCAGATTCTCTTCCGCCTCATCGGTTTGATTGCATTATACACTTTATTGCCATAAAGTCAAGAGAGAAATTTTGATTTTTGAAAATTTTATGGTGAGAAAAATTATAGTCGCACTTTTCTTTTTGCCAAAGGCTCTCCCTTTCATTGACTCTCGCATAAAACTCCGATACAATAGAGCTGTTAACTTTTTTCAACCGAGGTGATCTTCACGCAAGACGATAAAAATTCGCTGCTTTCGGGGGCGGTGCTTCCGGCATTGCTGCGGTACGCACTGCCCATCATCCTGAGCATGATCGCGACCCAGCTTTACACCGTGGTCGATACCATGATCATCGGCCTGAAGCTGGACGCCGACGCGCTGGCGGCGGTCTCCAACGCTTCCACGGTGCTGATGATCTTCCTGTTCATCTCAGGCGGCATGGAACTGGGCGGCGGGCTGCTGGTGGCCGCCAACAAGCCTACGGCCACCCGGTCGGAGATGAACCAGCTGCTTTACAACCTGCTGTTCGTGGACGAGGTCCTGGCCCTGCTGCTGACCGTGCTGGGCTTCGTCTTTCTGCCCGGGCTGCTCCGGCTCATCCAGACGCCCGCCGAAATTTTAAACGAAGCCGTGCTCTATGGCCGGGTCTACCTGATCGGCCTGCCCTTCCTGATGCCCTACGACCTCTCCAAGCAGATGGTCATGGGCTGCGGCAATTCCAGCACGCCGCTCCGGGTCGTCATCGTGACGTCCTTCCTGAACGTCCTGCTCGACCTCGCCTTGGTCGGGCCGTTCGGGGTGGCAGGTGCGGCAGCAGCCACCGCCGCTTCGCAGGTCGTGGGCGTTTTGTACATGATGTTCTACCTGCGCAGACACGACCTTGACGCGCCGTTCCGCTTCCAGATGCTCCGGGTGGAATACGCCAAAAAGATCTTCACGCTGGCCGCGCCCAACTCGCTCCAACAGGCCAGCGGCACCATCATCACCCTCGTCAAGCAGAGCCTGCTGGGTGGCTTGGGCGTCGCCGCCATCGCGGGCTTCTCCTGTGCTTCCAAAATCTCAAATCTGCTGATGATGCCCGTTTACGGCTTCGTGCAGTCGGTGGTATTCTTCATCGCGCAGAACACCGCCGCCGACCAGCCCGACCGGGTGCAGACCGGTCTGCGGGATGGCCGGCGCATCCTGTTTGTTTATTCGGTGCTGGTCGTTACGGTCTGTATTCTGCTGCGCGGGCCGCTGCTCCGGCTCTTCACGACCGATGAAAATGCCGCCTATTACGGCGCGGTAATGCTGGCTTTCGAGTCGGTGGGCTATCTTTTTGTAACACAAAAGCACCTGCTCGAGGCCCGGCTCCGGGGTGCGCAGAAGATGGGGCTGTACCTCGCGTCCAACCTCGGGCAGATTGCTCTGAACCTGCTCTGCTGTGTCATTCTTGTCCCTCTCGTGGGCTTCAATGGATTCTGGCTGTCCACTTGGGTCAGCTACCCCGCCGGGCTTCTGCTGGCGTATGTGCTGGTGCGGGTTCCCAGAAACTAAAAAATGGATGGACCGCAACGCGGTTCATCCATTTTTTGTTGGCATAATCAATTTTGAGAGTGCACGATATCGCGCCAGTCCAGATCGCCGCGCTCAAGGCCGTGGATCAGGACTTCCGCCGTGGCGATGTTGGTCGCCATGGGGATGTTGTGCACGTCGCACAGGCGCAGCAGGGTCATCTCATTCGGCTCGCTGGGCTTGGCGTTGATCGGGTCGCGGAAGAAGAGGAGCAGATCCACTTCATTGCAGGCGATGCGAGACGCAATCTGCTGGTCGCCGCCCTGCACACCGGCAAGGAACCGCTGCACCTGCAGGCCCGTCGCTTCTGCGATCATTTTGCCGGTCGTGCCGGTGGCCACCAATTTATGCTGGCTCAAAATGCGGCAGTATGCCGTACAGAACTGAACCATCAGCTCTTTTTTAGAGTCATGCGCAATCAGTGCAATGGTCATCGGTCAACCTCTCCTTTTTCACCCAAATCTTTACAGGGCAACTCTTTGCATTTATCATGCTATCACAGTTTGTCTCATTTTACAAGCGTTTTTTGGCCAAAAGTACCGATTTTTTTGAAAATCAGTCTCCATCCGCCTGTGTATCTGCCTCGTAGGAGATCTGCACCGGAGCCGTTTCTGCGGCGGCGGTGTCCTGCGCGGCGGGATCGTTCCCGGCGTTTGCGGCGGTGCCGTCGGCGTTCTCCCCTGCCGTGTTCCCGGTGTCATTTTCTGCATCATCCGCAACGGCTGTGCCCTCTTCGGGAGTGGTTTCGTCCAGCGTCAGGGTGCCGTCCTTGTAGGCAAAGTAGGCGTTGAAGATGTCCGCCACGAGGTTTCCGGTGCGGGCACCGGCTCCGCCGTATTCCAGCACGATGCCGATGGCGATCTCCGGGTTTTCCGCCGGGCCGAAGGCGATCATGGCCGCATTGGTGTAATACTTCCGGGTATTGCCCACAAAATAGCTCTCACTGCGCTGGGGCGAACCCGTCTTGCAGGCGATGGTGTAGGGGTAATTGGCCAGTGCGGGAATGGTCTGGCTCACGCCAATCATGCCCTGCTTGACCAGATCAAAGGTCTCGCCCTTATCCTCGATGGTATCCATGATCTCCGGCTGAGTCTCTTCGACCACCGCGCCGGTGTTGGAATCAAGGATGGCCTTGACGAAGTGGGTGCGGTAGCGGACGCCGCGGTTTGCGATGGTGGCTGCATAGGTGGCCAGCTGCACCGGGGTCACGACCGTGTTGCCCTGCCCGATGGCGGCCTGCACTTCCAGCGATTCCGTATAGTTTGAGTCGCTCTTGGTGGTCAGGCGGCCCTGTGCCTCGCTGACCTCCACGCCGGTCTTCTGGCCCAGACCCAGCTTGTAGGCATAGGAATCGTAGACATCACTGGTCAGGCGGCGGCCCACATCGTAGAAGAAAATGTTGCAGCTCCACTTGATGGCGGTCACAACGTCGATGTTGCCGCTGTGTCCGTGGCGGGTGCATTTGGGGTGGTAGTCCTTGAAGTAATTGTACACACCATTGCAGTAGACCGTGGAATACCGGTTGATCAGGCCGGTGTCGAGGGCGGCGATGGCCACCGAGGGCTTATAGGTCGAACCGGGGGTGTAGCGGCCCAGCAATGCGCGGTTATAAAGAGGCAGATTCGGGTCCTCGCTATACTGCGTGTAATTTGTGGCGTACAGATTCTGGTCAAAGGACGGGTAGTTGGAAGACGCCAGCACACTGCCGTCCTTGGTGCTGATGACCACCACCGCACCGGCGTTGACGTTTGCGTTGTAAGTCCGGTTGATGAGGTCGATGTTCTTGGCCAGTGCCTCATCGACGGCTTTCTGGAACGCTGCGTCCACGGTCAGCTGGACGGTATGGCCCGGCTCAGGCACCGTGGTCATCGCCGTGCTGACGATCACGCCGTCCGAATTGCGGGTGATGGTCTCCACGCCGTCCTTGCCCCGCAGCTCGTCCTCGTAGGCGGATTCCAGACCCGACACGCCGAGGATGTCGTTCATGTTGTAGCCTTTTTCCTTGAGGGGGTACGTCACCTGACCATTCTCATCGGTCACTTTCCAGCGTTCGGCGGTGATCTTACCCACCCGGCCCAGCACATGGGGCAGGATGTCGCCCCGCTCGTAGCTGCGGGTAGAGGTCTCCACGATCTCCACGCCGGGCAGGGAAAGGCTGTTTTCCTTGATGGTCGCCACAGTTTTTTCGCTGACATTCTCGGCCATGACGAAGTTGTTCACATTGGAGAACGCCTGCAGCTGCATCTCATAGTGGATGCCTCCCAGAACCCGCTGCCAGTGGAGCGGGTAAGCCTCCAGCTTGTAATCCTCCACCAGCTTTTCCATCACGTCGTTGGCGGTGGCGTACTGCTGCAGGCCCATGTTTTCCTTCATGGTGGAGAGGGCTTTCCGGTCGCTGGTGCTGTCGGTGGCCGTGAAGATATAGCTGCCTGCACTGTCCGGCTCACTGATGAGCAGGGTGTCGTTCCAGCTCTCGCCGTTGGCTTCCAGCAGCTCCACGATCCGCTGGAGCATCCCGTCCAGATCTTCATCGCCCATCAGCAGCTTGCTGAGCACCACGTTGTAGCCCGTGGTGCTGGTGGCGATCCGCCGGCCGGCACTGTCCACGATGTCGCCGCGGGCGGCCGTGACCGTGAAGTTGTAGTCGGTGGTATTGGTTGCCTGCGATTTGAAGCTGTCGCCGTTGACCAGCTGCAAAAAGATCAGGCGCATCGCATACAGTCCGATGACGACCGCAGCTATGGCGATCAGCACCATCATCCGGCGGGTCACCGTCTTGTGTTCGTTCGAGTTCATCCATTCTCCTTCCGGCGCGGGGCGTCCCGTTTAAACCACGCCGTTGTCGATCTTGAATTCTTCGCTGATCCGCCGGGTCCAGCCAAACAGCAGCCAGCAGACCGGGAGGGTCATGGCCGCCGAGGGCAGCACCACCCAGAGATACCGCATCCAGATCTCGCTGTACCCCGGCATCGCGTAGAAAAACAGCCAGTCCAGCGAGAGCACCAGCAGGGCGCACACACCGCCCAGAAGCAGGAAGTTCGGCACCGAGGCCTTGAAGTAGAGCTGCATCACCGCCGACAGCAGAAAGCAGAGGATCATCAGCTCCAAGGCCAGCATTCCGACGGTGCGGCCGGCGGTGTAATCCCACATCAGCCCGCAGACGGCCCCGAAGAGTGCCCCCGCGAACTCCCCTTCAAACACCGCCACGGCCAAGGCCAGCGGCAGCAGCCAGAGGGGTTTCGCCGCGCCGAACTGGAACAGCCCGGGCATGGTCTGGAGGACGGTGCACAGCAGCATCAGCAGCGTATAGCAGCCCCACTTAAAGAGCTGGCTGCGGCTGCGCTTGCGGCGTGATTCCATGGGTTTCTCCTCCAAATCATCAACTATTAGTAATAATGAAAACGTGTTTTACAGTTCTGGGGTCTGCACCCGGCTTGATGACGGCCATGGTAGACTTGCCGCTGGCCTCGGGGACCAACTCCTGAACCACGCCCACCAGCACATCCGCCGGGAACACGCCGCCCAGACCCGTGGTGATGACCTGATCGTTCTTCGTGGTCAGGGTCGCACGGGAGAGGTTGGTCAGCAGGCAGAGACCGTCCGCCGCATAGTCCGAGCTGCCGGTGATGATGCCGTTATCCCGGGTGCGGGAGACGACACCGGCCGCGTTGAAGTTGGGGTGCAGGATGGTCATGACCTTGCAGCTGGTCAGGTCGGCTTCCGTCACCATCCCCAGCAGATAGCCCTCGTCGCTGACGATGGTATCGTTGACCTCCACGCCGTCCAGCGTGCCCTTATCGAGAGTGAAGCCCCAGAAGGAATCCAGCGGGTCGCGGCCGATGACGAAGGACGAAACGTAGGTCATCTCGGGCCGCTGCTGCTGGATGTTGGTCAGGGCTTTGTAGGCTTCATTTTCGGCTTTGATCCGGTCGTAATCCACCATCTGGCTGCGCAGCTCGGCATTTTCCGCCGACAGTTCCTCGTTCTCGGCAATGATGTCGTCAATGCGGGTGTATTTTTCCCAGATGGAAGATACCCCGCTGCTGACGAAGGCCGCCGCTTTCTGGAAGGGGGCCGCCGCCACGCTCAGGATCTCCTGCGGGGCCGCGGTCAGCCGGTCGTTGGCACCGGCGTAGGCCATGATCCCCACCAGAAACACCGCCACGGCGATCAGGATCTTGAATTTCCATGTATCGAAAAAGTCTTTCAACCCGTTCTCCTCCGATTACAAAAAGGGCGGATAGCCTCAGACCATCCGCACCTCTGATTACATATGGCTACCGTCGGTATCCAGCACATCGTGCAGGACATCCACATGGTCGAGCACGGCACCTGCGCCCTTGGCCACGCAGTCCAGCGGGTCTTCCGCAACATGAACGTCGATGCCGGTCTCACTCTCGATCAGCTTATCCAGACCGCGGAGCAGTGCGCCGCCGCCGGTCAGGGTAATGCCGTGGTCGATGATGTCCGCGCTCAGTTCGGGCGGGGTGCGCTCCA
This sequence comes from Eubacterium sp. CAG:38, assembly GCA_963660925.1. Classification (GTDB taxonomy): domain Bacteria; phylum Bacillota; class Clostridia; order Oscillospirales; family Ruminococcaceae; genus Faecalibacterium. The sequence continues at coordinate 12,022 of CAVKZS010000093.1, forward strand.
GCGTCTCCTTGATGGCGGTGGTGATCTTGACCAGACACTCCAGCAGAGCCTCGCGGACGTCCTCGGAGTGGACGACGATGTTCTTCGGCAGGCCGTCCACCAGATTGCGGCCCTTGATTTCCATGGTCATCTCGGGGTCCATGGGGTAAGCAGAACCGATGTCGATCTTGATCTGCTCGGCGGTGCGCTCACCGATCAGCAGGTTGTACTTCCGCTTGATGAAGGCGATGATGGCCTGATCGAACATATCGCCGGCCATCCGGACGCTGCGGGAGGCTACGATGCCGCCCAGCGAGATCACGGCGATCTCGGCCGTGCCGCCGCCGATGTCCACGATCATGCTGCCGGTGGGCTCGCTGATGGGCAGGCCCGCACCGATGGCGGCTGCCATGGGCTCCTCGATGACCGAGACCTGACGGGCACCGGCCTTCAGGGTCGCCTCACGCACGGCGCGGCGTTCCACCTCGGTGACACCCGACGGGATGCAGATGACCACCCGGGGACGGGAGAACATACTGTTGCCGCAGGCCTTCTTGAGGAAATTCTCCAAGAGGTTCGCGGTAATGTCAAAATCGGCGATGACGCCGTCCTTCAGCGGGCGGACGGCCACGATGCTGCCGGGGGTACGGCCGATGACGGCCTTTGCCTCGGTGCCGACACAGCGGACCTCATCGGTCTTGGTGTCCACGGCCACGACCGATGGCTCCCGCATAATGATGCCCTTACCCTTCATGTAGACGAGGGTATTGGCAGTACCCAAGTCGATGCCGACATCTTTCGAAAACAAACTCATATCGAAGCTCTCTCCTTAATCTCTTCCAGTCTATTCCAAAACGCTTTTGCGGCGCAGACCGCCGCATGGCAGAATAACACGGTACTATTATAGCCGTAAGCCTCGATTTTCTCAAGCGTTTTGCGAAGTTTTTCCGGGATTTTTCATTTTTTGACGTTCAAAACCGCTCCAGCAGCCGCACCACCCGGCTGACCGGCAGGCCCATGATGGTATAGTAGTCGCCCTCGATGCGGTCCAGCCAGAGAGCCGCGCGGCCCTGAATGGCGTAGGCCCCGGCTTTGTCATAAGGCTCTTTAGTTGCAGTGTAGGCGTCGATCTCGGCTTCGGAGATCGGGAAGAAGGTCACCTTGCAGCTGTCCACAAAGCTTTCGGTGTGGGTACCGTCCGAGATGCAGACGCCGGTGTGGACTTCGTGGGTCGCGCCCGACAACGCCCGCAGCATCCGTTTGGCATCCTCGACGCTGTGGGGCTTGCCGAACACTTCGCCGCCCACGTCCACCACGGTATCGCAGCCCAGCACCACGGCCCCCGGGTGCTCGGCCGCCACGGTCAGGCACTTGCCCCGCGCCAGCTTTTCCACCAGCTGGGCCGGGGTGCCGGCGGTCACGGCGTCCTCATCGAATGCACTGACGCAGATCTCAAAATCCGTCGTGTATAAGCTCAAAAGCTCTTTCCGGCGCGGACTGCCGGAGGCTAAAATTAAATTCATCGTTTCGTTACGCTCCTGTTTTCTTGTCAGCATCCTCGCCCTCTCCGTCATCGCTGACGCGATGCCACCTCTCCCAGAGTGAGAGGCAAGGACCTTTCCTTCACGACTTGGCTCCCACTTTGGGGGAGCTGTCACCGAAGGTGACTGAGAGGGTGAGCCAGCTGACCGTGCATTGCAAACATTGCGATACGCTGCATTTTATTTTCCGGTTGACCCGAACCCGCCTTCGCCGCGGGCGGTGTCGTTCAGGCTCTCCGCCGGGACAAAGGCGGCGGTGTAGACCGGCGCGATGCAAAGCTGCGCCACCCGCTCCCCGGGCTGAATGGTATAAGCCTCAGTGCCGAGGTTGACCATCGGCACTTTCAGCTCGCCGCGGTAGTCGCTGTCCACCACGCCGACGCCGTTGGCCATGCAGAGGCCATGCTTGATGGACAGGCCGCTGCGGGCGTAGACCAGCGCAACGCTGTGGGCACCCGGCAGCTCGATGGCAAGGCCGGTAGGCACCAGCACCCTCTGCATGGGCTGCACCGTCAGCGGCGCATCCAGCACCGCACACAGGTCGGCGGCGGCAGCTCCCGCCGTTGCGTAGGCGGGCACCTTGGCCCGCTCGTCCAGAACTTTGTATTTTACCGTAATGGGTTCCATTGTTTTGTATCCTTCTATTATAAATATAGTGTTGCTCTTGTCCAACCTCTCCGTCATCGCTGACGCGATGCCACCTCTCCTTGTAGGAGAGGCCTTGGCAATCCACAAAAAAACTTCATCTCCTTGCCAAGGGCTCCCTTCCGTATGGGAGCTGTCGCCGCAGGCGACTGAGAGGTTCAATTCGTCCCCTTAAAGTACAATCCTCTCGTGAAGTCTCCCTCAAAGGGTGCGTGCTGGCGGATGCTGTCCAGAATGGCGGCGGCTTCGTCGCGGGATTCCAGCGTAAAGTAGGCCACGCCGTAATCGACGGTCAGCGCGCCGGGCTTATCGCCCATATAGATCGGCACCGGGTTGTAGATGGTGCGCACGCCCATGCCGCACCGCACCGGGAATTTCTTCGCCTTGCGGTCGGTCAGCTCGCCGGTCTTGTCGCAGTGGGCGCAGTCGTGGATGTTCTGCAGCGGGCAGGCCCGGGTCAGCATCAGGGGCATATGGCCGTAGATCATCGCACCTGTCGGCACCGGTTTTCCACCGTGGGTGGGCGCAATGGTCGAAATATCGCTGTCTTTCACCTCGGGCAGGATCAGGATAGAGTTCAGGCCCTGATCCGCATAGAACTGCGCCGCGAGGTTGTTGGTGACGTTCAGGCCGAAGCCGCCCGACAGGGGCAGACCGCGGCAGAGCCGCAGGTGGGCGATGTTGCTGGCCTCGTAACCCGCAAAGCCCTGCTCCTGCGTGGCGGCGATCCGGCGGGCGGTATCCTCTTCCAACCGGCCGAACGTAGCGCGGGGCAGCTCGAGGATGGTCTTGTTCCGCCATTCCCGGGGCACGCGGTCGGCCTGCGCAATGGGGAGGATGAGGTACTCCACCCCGCTCAAGGCACGCTCCGGCACCTGATCCCACTTCTCGAACCGGGCGCGGAGGGTGCGGTGCTTCGGCAGCGTGCGCACCGGCAGATCCGGCAAGGTGACATCGTTGATCTTGTAGGGGTGCAGGACGTCCCGCTTTTTCAGCAGAACATCCAGTGCCTCCCGGCGCAGCTCATTGACCGCACTGCCGGGGATGAACCACGGCCCGCCGTCTATCTCGACGGTGATTTCCTCGGCCTCAAAGGGGGTGCCGCCGGTCTTGGCAAGGCTTCGGCGGATGCTCTCGGTGGGGTCGGTGCGGGCCGGCTGGGGTTCGGCGTCGCCGTAGGCAAAGGCTTTGTTGCCGTCGCCGTCGGTGACGGTCAGCTTTTCGCCGCCCTCTTCGATCTCCAGCTTGAACTTGACCGACACCCGGGAACGCTCCCGGCGGTAGAGTTCCCGCAGGGCGGGCAGGGTCTTTTTGGTCAGCTCAGCATCGGCCTCGCTCCGGACACCGAACATGGTGCCGTCGATCTTGCCGTCCAGATAGCCCGAAGTGAATCCCGAGCGGCTGAAGGCGTTTTTCAGCAAATCACGGTCATAGGCGCGACCTTCCCGCCCGGCCAGACACGCATTGACGGCAGCGGCAACGTACTCCGGCGTGCGGAGGCGGCCCTCAATTTTTGCCGATGCCACGCCCAGTTCCTGCAGTTTGTCCAGCTTGTCGATGGAAGAGTTGTCTTTCAGCGACAAGTGGTGCAGGCGGCCCGGCTTGCCCTCGGGCAGCGGGTTGGCCTCAAAGGGCAGGCGGCAGGGGCCGGCGCAGGAGCCGCGGTTGCCGCTCCGTCCGCCGAGGAAGGCCGACATATAGCACTGGCCACTCATGCTCATGCAGAGGGCACCGTGGATGAAGCATTCCGTCTCGATGCCGCAGTTTTTCGTGATATATTCCACTTCGGGCAGGCTCAGTTCGCGGGCCAGCACCACCCGGTTGAAGCCGAGGTCTTTCAGTTCCAGTGCGCCCTGCAGGGTGTGGACGCTCATTTGGGTGGAGCCGTGGCGGGGCAGGTCGGGCGCGATTTTTGCAATGAGCTGGGCCACCGCCAAGTCCTGACAGATGACCGCATCGGCACCGCTGGCAGCCACCGCGCGGACGGCATCGGCCAGCGCAGCCAGCTCGCCGCCGTAAACGGTGGTGTTGAGGGCCACATGGACCTTCACACCACGGGTATGGCAGAACCGCACGGCCTCTTTCAGGCTGTCGGCGTCAAAATTCCCGGCACCGGTCCGGGCGTTGAAGCCCGAAAAACCCAGATACACCGCGTCTGCGCCGCTGAACACGGCGGCTTTCAGCATCTCTTCGCTGCCGACGGGGGCAAGGATCTCAATTTTCGACATGGCTTTCCCCCGCTGCTTCGGCCTTTGCAGCCTCTTTCGACTCCTTGGCGGCTTCCTTGGCCTTCATCCGGGCCAGCTGCTCCCGCAGGGCCGCATTTTCGCGCCGGAGCGTCTCATTTTCCGCATTCGTCTTGTCTTCCGCGATCTTGGCGCGGGCGGCGTCGGCGATATAATCTTGGATCTGGCTGCGCATATTCTCGGCACTGCCCGCGCTCTTGCGGTACTCGTCCAGATAATCCATGGCGCAGAATACCGCCGCCTTGGTCACCGAGAGGTTGGCGTTGTCGTCCAGCAGTTTCGTAATGTCCTCGTCCAGCTTTTTAGCCAGAGAGGTGATATAAGCTTCGGGGTCGGTCGTTGCAATGGCATACGGCGCACCCGCGATGGTCACTCTCACTTTATTTACCATGTTGTCCTCGCTTTTGTCCTGATCCGGTTCTCTTTTTATGACGATCCCGCCGCCGGGCTGAAACTTCATCCGGTTTTTCCGGGAGCTTGCGCCGGTTTCCGGCGTTTTCGCTCCACAAACCCGCCCGTTTTTCGTCTCAGCGCGGCGGCTTTGGGATGTTGGAAACGTGTTGTGCGGAGTTTCCCGCCGAATTACCCGGCCTTTTGGCGCGATCCGGGCGCAAACGGCAGCTCCGTCCGTTCTTATTATAATATAAATAGTGCGCGAGAAAAAGTGGTATTTTTGAATTTTTGGCAGATTTGTCAGAAAGTGAACCTCAAAAATGGTGGTATCGGCAAAAATGGGGTCTTTTTCTTGCAATCGCAGTGCAAACATACTATAATAATGGCGTTGTTGTGTGATAGGCCGGGTAACAAGCATAGGGGAGACGGCCTTGCAGCTGCAAGAACTTATTATTTATGAACGCGTATGCGGATAGGAGTTCAATTATGACTACGAAGGAATTTGCAAAAATTCTTCAGGACAAGCTGACCAGTGAGTACGGCGTGGACCTGAGCGTTGCTTCCAAGCAGCAGATCTATCGTGCTCTGGCACTGATCTGCCGCCAGATGATGAGCGAGAACCACAAGAAGTTCCAGTCCAAGGCCATCGGCACCGGTACCAAGCAGGTCTACTACCTCTGCATGGAGTTCCTGATGGGCCGCAGCCTGAAGATGAGCCTGTTCAATCTGGGCCTGAATGACGTGGCACAGAAGGTTCTGGCCGATGCAGACATCAACATCGACGGCATCTACGAGGAAGAGCCGGATGCCGGTCTGGGCAACGGCGGTCTGGGCCGTCTGGCTGCCTGCTATCTGGACGGTATGGCCACCACCGGCATCTGCGGCACCGGCTACTCCATCCTGTACGAGTACGGCATCTTCAAGCAGAAGATCGTGGACGGCTGGCAGCAGGAGCGTGCCGACAACTGGCTGCCCGGCGGTCAGGTCTGGCTGAAGAGCCACCCCGATCAGGCCGTGGAAGTCCGCTTTGACGGCGAGATCCACGAGAACTGGGACAACGGCTTCCACTATATCCAGCACACCAACTACAACAGTGTGATGGCTGTTCCTTCCGATATGTATGTGCAGGGCTACGACGGAAAGGGCGTTGCCAAACTGCGTCTGTGGCAGGCAAAGGCCCCCGATTTCGATATGTCCAGCTTCTCTCTGGGCAACTACAACACCGCCATGAGCAAGAACGCCAACGCGGAGCTGATTTCCAAGGTCCTGTACCCCAACGACAACCACGTTGAGGGCAAGATCCTCCGCCTGCGCCAGCAGTACTTCCTGTCGGCTGCTTCCATCGGCGACATCGTGCAGAACCACCTGTCCAGCTACGCCACCCTCGAGAACCTGCCCGACAAGGTGGCCATCCAGCTGAACGATACCCACCCGACCCTCGCCATCCCCGAGATGATGCGCATCCTGCTGGACGAGTGCGGCTTTGATTGGGACAAGGCATTCGGCATCTGCCAGAAGGTCTTCTCCTACACCAACCACACCGTCATGGCCGAGGCTCTGGAGAAGTGGAACGTGGACATTTTCAAGATGACCCTGCCCCGCATCTACCAGATCGTGGTCGAGATGGACCGCCGCGCCCGTGCCGAGCTGGAGAAAGTCTTCCCCGGCGATCAGGGCAAGATCGACTATATGGCCCTGATCGGCGACAATCAGGTGCGCATGGCCAACATCTGCGCCTACACCGCCAACAGCATCAACGGCGTCTCCAAGCTGCACAGCGAGATCATCAAGGAGAGCGTCTTCCACGATTACTACCTGTTCAAGCCCAAGGCCTTCAAGAATGTGACCAACGGCATCGCTTACCGCCGCTGGCTGCTAGCTTCCAACCCCGAGCTGTGCAAGCTGCTGGATGAGACCATCGGCGACGGCTACAAGCACGATGCTTCCGACCTGAGCAAGCTGAACAAGTACGCTGAGGACAAGACCATCCTGAAGAAGCTGAACGAGATCAAGCTGGACAACAAGAAGAACTTCGCCAACTACCTGTCCAAGAGCACCGGTCAGGTGATTGACCCCAACTCCATCTTCGATTGTCAGGTCAAGCGGATGCACGAGTACAAGCGTCAGCATCTGAATGCCCTGAACATCGCCGCCCAGTACCTGTACCTGAAAGAGAACCCCAACGCCGACTTCATCCCCAAGACCTATATCTTCGGCGCAAAGGCTGCCCCCGGCTACTACATGGCTAAGCAGATGATCCGGATGATCTGCAAGCTGGGCGATCTCATCAACAACGATCCCGCCGTCCGCGACAAGCTGCGCGTAGTCTATCTGGAAGAGTACTGCGTCTCCCTGAGCGAGCACCTGATGCCCGCCGCCGAAGTCTCTGAGCAGATCTCTCTGGCAGGCACCGAGGCTTCCGGTACCGGCAACATGAAGTTCATGCTGAATGGTGCTATCACGCTGGGCACGCTGGACGGTGCAAACGTCGAGATCGCTGATGCCGCCGACAAGGAGAACGAGCTGATCTTCGGTATGCTGACCCCCGAGGTCAACAACCTCAAGCAGGTCGGTTATCATCCCAACGCCTTCATCATGGGCGACGATGTGGCCAATGCTGCTCTGAACTTCCTCGAGCGCGGCTGGAACGGTGAGAACTTCCACGAGGTCACCGAGAACCTGCGCACCAGCGACCCGTATATGGTCATGGCCGACTTCAAGGATTACCGCCGTGCACAGGCCGATCTGCAGCGTCTGTATGCTGACCGTGAGAAGTGGGCACAGATGAGCCTGAAGAACATCGCCAACAGCGGCATCTTCAGCGCAGACCGTGCGGTTCTGGATTATGCCCGCGACATCTGGTATGCTCCGGTTGTCCCCGGCTCCAATAAGTAATTAACACCTCATCAGTCGCTGACGCGACAGCTTCCCCTCAAGGGGAAGCCTGAGAATTCGTATCGAAGCCCCGCGGCGAATGTCCGGGGCTTTTTTTGAGAAAGGAACGACGCAACTTGTCTTGTCTGTTCAATAGCTACGATCCCCGTTTCAAACAGCCCTTCGGAGCCATCCGTGCGGGTGAGAGCGTCAAGCTCTCCCTCTGCGTACCGGAGGAACTGGGCTATGTAGACCCCCATCTCGTCCTCCAGAAAGAGGGCAAATACGACGTTCCGGTGCATTACCGGATGAACTTTGAGGGCCAGACCCCCCACCAGAACCACTTTTCGGTGGAAGTCACGCTGGGTGATGTGGGCCTGTACTTCTACTATTTCGACCTCTACACCGATTTCCGCCGGATCGTGCGCGGCCCCGACAACTGCGGCGTTCTCAGCTGGAAGGACGGCGAGAGCTGGCAGCTGACCGTCTACGAGCCGAGCTTCCAGACGCCGGAGAACATCAAGGGCAAGGTCTTTTACCAGATCTTCCCCGACCGCTTCTGCGAGGGGGTGGAAAACAAGCCTATGCCCTTCCCCGACCGGCTGTATCAGGCCGACAAGCACGCCGAACCCTTCTGGCAGCCCAACGAGATCGGCGGCCACCTGAACGAGGACTACTTCGGCGGCGACCTCAAGGGCATCCAGTACAAGCTGCCCTATCTCCACGAGATGGGTGTGGATTATCTTTATCTGAACCCCATCTTTGAGGCGCACTCCAACCACCGGTACAACACCGCCGATTACCTCAACGTGGATCCGCTGCTGGGCACCAACGAGGATTTCGAGACGCTCTGCAAAGAGGCCAAGAAGTACGGCATCGGCATCGTGCTGGATGGCGTGTTCAGCCACACCGGTTCCGACAGCAAGTACTTCAACCGGGAAGGCCGGTATGGGGACGGCGGTGCCTACCGTGACCCCAACTCCCCCTACCGCAGCTGGTACGAGTTCGGCCCTCAGTTCAAGGGCGGCTACCGCAGCTGGTGGGGTTTCGAGACCCTGCCCGAGGTCAATGAAGAAACGCCCTCCTACGTCGAATTCATCACCGGCGAGGGCGGCGTGATCGACACTTGGCTCCGCCGCGGTGCTGCAGGTTTCCGGCTGGACGTGGCCGATGAGCTGCCCGACAGCTTCATTGAGAAAGTCCGCACCGCCGTCAAACGGGTCGGGCCGGATAAATTCCTGCTGGGCGAGGTCTGGGAGGACGCCACCACCAAGTTCGGCTTCGGCCACCGCCGCAGCTATCTGCTGGGCAAGGGCCTCGACAGCGTGATGAACTATCCCTTCAAGAACGCCGTCCTCGATTTCGTCAAGGGCAAGTCCGCCGAGGAAGCATCGCAGGAGATTATGCAGATCTGCGAGCATTACCCGGCTCCCGCCATGGACACGGCCCTGAACTTTCTGTCCACCCACGACACCGAGCGCGCCCTGACCGTCATCGCCGACGAGCCGGCCAACGGCCGGGGCCGGGAGTGGCAGAGCGGCCGCTGCGTCACCGGCGACGCCTACGAAGAGGGCCTGCTCCGGCTGAAAATGGCCTATGCCATCATCTACACCCTGCCCGGCGTCCCCTGCCTGTACTACGGCGACGAGATCGGGATGCAGGGCTACCGCGACCCCTTCAACCGGGCCTTCTACTGCTGGGACTCCCACGAGGAGCGGCTGCGCCCGGTGCTGGCACAGCTGGCCGAACTGCGCCACAGCTGCGAGGCATTCCACTCCGGTGCCCTCCGCATTCTGCGGGCAGAGGGCGGCGTGCTCCATTATCAGCGGGTCGGCGACTTCGAGACCGCCGAGATCATCGTCAACCGCACCGAGAACATCATCGTGGAGCCGCTGGCCAGCGGCAAGCACACCGAGGTGAACCCCATGGGCTTTACGATCGTGGTCGAGGAAGTGGGGCATAACCCGAACCACAGTTATTACGATTATATTTAACTTCTAGGAGGAACCATGAACAAAACAGGACGTCTGAATGTTTTCTTTGCGGCGGCATTTCTGTTCTGCCTGCTGCTGACGGGCTGCGAGTCCGGCGGCATCGGCAGCAAAAAGATCCCCGTCCGGCTGTCCAACCAGTCGGGCCGGGACGTGACCGCTTCCATCGCCACTTCGGAGACCACCACCACCGACTGGGGCTATTCCTACGACGAGGATCAGGCTTTCGTGCTGGGCTACTCTGCCGCAGCAGGCAGCGAACAGGAAGTATCCATTTCTGCCCGCTCCTTCCACAGCCCGCTCTACCTCTATTTGAAAGACAGCACCGGCGCGCACTGGTTCTACACCCTCGACACAGTGCCCGCAGTGGGCGAGTATGTCAATATCCAGCTCCGGGTGGACGGCACCCAGATGGTGGTGGACGTGGACTGGGGCAATGGCAGTCCCCAGACCCTGACCCCCGTGACCGACTCGTGGGGCCAGTACCGGGAGTTCTCCCGCTGGTATTCGCTGGACGCGCTGACCTATGAGGAGATCCAGAACGAGAGCTTCTGGTATCACCTGCCCGGCTCCAACGATGCGAAGTGGGCCCACGTTTTCGGCAGTGCCGACGCCGACTACGGCTACGCCACACAGGAAGAGGCCGCCGCTCACATGGTGCGGGTCACCTTCCCGGTCTGGAAGCTCTCGGGCAATAAGAAAGTCTCTTCCACCGCCTCCATCTGGATCAATTCCGCTGTCGCCGACGAGGTAGTGCAGATCTTCACCGAGATTTTCAACGACCCGGAGCAGTTCCCCATCAACAGCGTGGGCGGTTACAGCTGGCGGGGCAACAACTCGTCCAGCGAGCACAACCCCGGCCTCGCCATTGACATCAACCCCAACGAGAACTATCAGATCCGGTACGGCAATGTCGTGGTCGGCTCCTTCTGGGATCCGGCATCCAGCCCCTACTCCATCCCCGAGGATGGTTCCGTCGTCCGCATTTTCGCCGCCCACGGCTGGGAATGGGGCGGTGACGCATGGGCCGGCTACACCACGCCGTCCACCACCGGCAACCACGATTATATGCACTTCTCCTATTTTGGCACCTGATTTCGTAGCCTGCGCAACGATTCATTAAAAATCTCTTGACCTCGTGTCGGGTGGAGGCCTTATAATAAGGGTACACTCATCCAAAGACCTGCTAATAAAAGTCAAGGGGTGATTTGAGAAAAATTCTAAAATCCGAG
>CAVKZS010000094.1:0-6179 GCA_963660925.1 Eubacterium sp. CAG:38
GTGGTCAGCTGCTATCAAAAGAAGGGAGCACCTACCCTTTGATCGAGATACGCTGCGCTTTAGTGATTTACTGTGAAATCTCCTAAAGCTTAGGTGCAGTATACCACAATATGACAGGTTCTTCAAGAGGTTCTTTTTTAAGAAAGTCTTAATTTTGATAGTTCTGTGAAAAATATCACAGAATGGTTACAGCGACCAGATGAAAATAGAAGCGGCGAGTGGATGGACTCGCCGCTTAGTGGCGCCTCTTGCCTGACTCGAACAGGCGACACCCTGATTAACAGTCAGGTGCTCTAACCGACTGAGCTAAAGAGGCAGATAATTCAAAGCAGTGCAGCGGCAAACAGTTGCCGTGAGATGTATTATACCGCGCCCCGCCTGCTTTTGCAAGTGTTTTTTGAAAATAATTGAAAATAACCCTCTCAGGCGTCGCGCTGCTCCGCCAGCTCCCCCAAAGGGGGAGCCCTTGGCATACCGGTACATTTTCGATCGGGTCGCCTGCGGCTCCGAAGTCAGCCGGGCCTCGCGGACGAGGGCAGCAGCTGTGAATCCAGACGACAAGGCCCGCCATTTTATGCGATAAAGCAACGCTGATCGTTCTGTACAGACTTTCCCGACTTGCCAATGGCTCCCACTTTGGGGGAGCTGGCAACGCCGTTAGGCGTTGACTGAGAGGGCAAGCCCGCTGCCGGGGAGCCGTAAACACGGCGATACGATGCCGCTGTATCTGACAATTTTTATCTTACGGTTCCTCTATCCTATTAAAAAGGGGGTGCGACCCATCAAGACCGTGATCTACCTCGATGTGCTGCTGCTCGTCAATTTCGCCGTCGGGTGCCTGTTTTTGCTGGCGGCGGGGCTGCTGACGGGCTTTTGCTGCTCTGCGCTGCGGCTGCTTCTGGGCGCGGGCGTCGCGGCGGCATCGTCCTTGTCGCTTCTGTGGCCGGAACAGCCGTGGCCGCTGGCCCTTTTATATAAAGTATCTACCGGTGTGCTGTCGGTCTGGGCGGCGTATGGCTGGCCGGGCGTCCGGGGCTTCGGGCAGCTGGCGGTCTGGTTCTGGCTGCTGAACCTGCTGCTCACCGGGGCCGTTCTGCTGCCGGGGGCCGAGTGCAGCAATTTCAGCGTTTATCTCCCGCTGTCGCCGGGCTTACTCCTTTCCTCTGCGGCGGGAATCTACCTGATATTACAGGCTGTACTTCACATTTTCGGAAAAACCACGTCCCAATGTATGCCGGGCGAGCTGGTTCTGACACCCGGCGCAGAGCCGCTTCCGGTGCGGGTTTTACGGGATACCGGCTTTTCGGTGCAGGAGCCGCTGTCGGGCCGGGAGGTGGTATTGGTGCGGTTCGGGGCAGTCCGGGCGCAGCTTCCGCCGCCGCTGGGTACTTATTTGGAGCAGGAGCTTTCGGGCACCGGCCCGCCGCCGGATGCGGCCCTCGGGGTGCGGATGGTGCCCTGCAATACCGTTGCGGGCCACTGCCTGCTGCCGGCGGTCCCGGCGCAGCTGCTTCGGGTCTGGAACGCCAACGGCACCGGCCGGCCCCAGACCCGCCGGGAACTCTATGCGGCATTCTGCGATACCCCGGCCCCTCCGGGCGGCTGGACGCTTTTGATGGGAGGATGATATCATGCTGCAACGACTGAAAAACTGGCTCTTGGCCTTCTGGCTCCGTCTGGCATGGCCGGGCGGGGTCCACTATGTGTCGGGCGGGTCGAGCCTGCCGCCGCCCCTCTCGCCGGAGGAAGAGCAGCGCGTTCTGGCCCGGATGCAGGCCGGCGACCGCACCGCCCGGGATGAACTCATCACCCACAACCTGCGGCTCGTGGTCTACCTCGCCAAAAAGTACGAGAACAGCGGCGTCCCTTCGGAGGACATGATCTCCATCGGCACCATCGGCCTCATCAAGGCGGTGAACACCTTCACACCCGAGCGGAACATCAAGCTTGCCACCTATGCCAGCCGCTGCATTGGGAATGAGATTCTGATGTACCTGCGCAAAAGTTCCAACCGGCGGCAGGAGGCCAGCATCGACGAGCCGCTCAACATCGACGGCGACGGCAACGAGCTTTTGCTTTCGGATGTGCTCAGCAGCGACGAAAATCAGGTGGGCCAGCAGCTCGAGCAGGATGCTGAGCGCGCGACCCTGCGCCAGTCGGTGGCCCTGCTTTCCCCGCGGGAGCGGCAGATCATGGAGCTGCGCTTCGGTCTTGTGGACGGCGTGGAGCGCACCCAAAAGGAAGCCGCCGACGCCATCGGCATCAGCCAGAGCTACATCTCCCGTCTGGAAAAGCGGATCATCAAAGAGCTGAGAAAGAGGTTGGAAGAATAATCTTGGCTCCCCCTTTGGGGGAGCTGGCAAAACCGACAGGTTTTGACTGAGAGGGCAAGCCCGCTGCCCTTTTTTTCCAAGCATTCTTTTGCCCCGCCCCGTCCATACTTCCGGTGAAGTCCAAACGAAACCGGAGGGAAACGGGATGTACAACAAGGTGGAACTCTGCGGGGTAAACACGGCGGAACTGCCGGTGCTCACCGAGCAGGAAAAGCGGCAGCTCCTGACCCGGGCGCGGGCAGGGGACGAGGCTGCCCGTCAGAGTATGATCGAGGGAAATCTGCGGCTTGTCCTCAGTGTGGTGCAGCGGTTCGCCCAGCGGGGCGAGAACCTCGACGACCTGTTTCAGGTGGGGTGCATCGGCCTCATCAAGGCCATCGACAACTTTGACCCGGCGCAGGAGGTGCGGTTTTCAACCTACGGCGTGCCAATGATCATCGGCGAGATCCGGCGGTTCCTGCGGGACAACAACGCGCTCCGGGTCAGCCGGTCGCTGCGGGATACGGCCTACCGTGCCATGCAGTCCCGGGAGCAGCTGGAAAAGCAGCTGGGCCGGGAACCCACCGTGGACGAGATCGCGGCCCGCACCGGCCTGCCCCGCCGGGAGATCTCCGCCGCGCTGGAATCGGTGGTGGAGCCGCTGAGCCTCGAGGAGCCCATCTACTCCGACGGCGGCGACGCGATGTACGTCATCGACCAAGTGAAAGACCCCGACGGCGAGGACAGCTGGATCAGCGGGCTGGAATTCCGGGAGACCGTCGCGGCCCTGACCCCGCGGGAGAAGAAGATCATGGAACTGCGCTACCTGAAAGGCAAGACCCAGATGGAGGTCGCCCGGGAGATCGGGATCAGTCAGGCGCAGGTCTCCCGCCTCGAAAAAGCCGCTCTCGGGCAGTTTCATCATTCCTGAGCAAAACGAAAACCGGCAGTCCCTCCGCCCGAACGAGCGCAGACTGCCGGTTTCTTATATAGATAAGGATTTATAGAGCGTGGGTCCGGCGGTATTTCTCCCGGGTAGCCGCGCCGCCCCGCAGGTGACGCTCGGCCTTGTTCCGGGCCAGAACTGCCTGCACCTGTCCGAACAAACTGGGACTGACCCGCCGCAGCCGCACCGAAACGTCCTTGTGGACGGTGGATTTGCTGCACCCGAACGCCCGCGCCGCCGCCCGCACCGTGGCCGAATGCTCCACAATGTACTCGCCCAGCAGCACCGCACGCCGCTCCGGATCACCCTTCATACGCCGATCCCTCCCGCCCGCCTGAAATGACCTGCTAAAAAATATGCGGCGTCCGGGCAGGTTATGCTTGACATTTCGGGCGGGTCGGCTATACTGAGTACGGACATGAAAACAGGGGTGCCGAAAGGCTGAGATTTGCGCAAGCAAAGTACCCTCGAACCTGATCCGGGTAATGCCGGCGTAGGTAGTTTGGGAAAACGTCCGTCCTTTTCACAAACGACCCGTGCGCCTGCTGCCAACAGCGGGCGCGTTTTGTTTTTGTGTACTATTTATATGAGAAGAGGAATCTCTATGTCAAAAACCTATTCCAAGACCCGCATCATGGTGGAGTGCGCCCTGATGATCGCGGTCGGCATGGTGCTGTCCAACATCAAGATCTTTTCCATGCCCAACGGCGGCAGCGTCACCCTGCTGAGTATGCTGCCCTTCGTGCTGGTGTCCTTCCGCCACGGCGTCAAGTGGGGCCTGTTCACCGGTCTGGTCAACGGCTGCCTGCAGATGCTGCTGGGCTTCTACGCACCCCCGACCCCGACCTTCCTGTACTTCCTCGGCGAAGTCCTGCTGGACTACATTGTGGCATTCATAGCTCTGGGCACGGCCGAGTTCTTTGCCCGCCCCTTCAAAAACCGGATGGTCGGCGTGGCCGTCGGCACGGCGATGGCTGGTTTCCTGCGCTTCCTGTGCAGCTTCCTGTCCGGTGTCCTCGTCTGGGGCAACCTGAGCGACGGCCTGAGCGCATGGACTTACAGCCTGGTCTATAATGGCAGCTATATGCTCCCCGAGACCCTGCTGACCGTGATCGGTGCAGTCCTGCTCGTCAAGGCGGCTCCTCAGATCTTCGACCGCCAGAACGCCAAGGCATAAGCGGTGCCCTGCGGCTTGAAAGATTTTGCACGGCGTATCAAACGCAGCTAGGCTGAAAATTGAATTCCCTGCCGGAAGCAAAACCCCGGCAGGGAATTTTTTGGCTCTTTTTTGCAATTTGTCATTGACAAGTGCGCATCCGGCTGGTATAATAACTCCTGTCGTCAGGCACGACATCCAGACATGGGGGATTAGCTCAGCTGGGAGCCCAACACACCCTGAAACACACCCCCAAAGTTATACTTCAAATTGAATATTTCGCTTGAGCAATTCCTTTCCAGAGGTCACCACTTCTGGAAAATTATGGGGGATTAGCTCAGCTGGGAGAGCGCTTGCATGGCATGCAAGAGGTCACCGGTTCGATCCCGGTATTCTCCACCATCTGCTTAAGCGAACTTACATTGCACCGTTGATTATTGAAATCAGCGGTGTTTTTGTTTTGCCTATCAGCAAGCCACTTCACCGCTCTCTTCCAGATACTGTTCGAGATCGAAGTTGAAGCTGACGTTGATCTGGTAGCCACGGTAAACGTCCACCCTGCGGATAAGCTGGTTGACGATCATCTTCTTCGCTTCAAAGCTGGCACTGTCATACAAATCTGCATAAGAAATCAGTTCTTCGTACAGCTGCGACACATTTGCCATCAGTTCAGCGGTCTTTGCCATTTCTGCACTGGCCGATTCACAAAGAGCGTCCAGTTCCCGAAGTTTCTCCTCCTGCGCTGTAATCATTTCGGCAAGGGTTTCTTTGGGAAGAGCGCTCTCGCCTTTAATACAGGCAAGAATCTCGGCCTTCAAAGAGATCAAGTCTTTCTCGGCCTTTTCCTTTTCGGCTTGAAGGGCGTTCAAATGATTCTTGCGCTCGGCGTTTTCACGCTTGTAGCGTTCCGTAATGATCTGATCTTTCGGGATTCCCTTCATTTTTGAAAAAATCTGGCGCACCAGCTTGTCGATGATGTCATCCAGAATGTGCATGGTATAGCCAGTTTGCCCAGTGCAATCTGTTTGCTTGCGGAGTTTTCCGTAGCAGGTGTAGCGTACCCGCAGGGTATCGTCCATTGTACCATCGGCAAACTTGCGCCATTTCCGGCTGGTGGTCAGGGTCAGCTTTGAGCCACAGTGTCCACAGTAGACATTGCCAGAGAGCAACGCCTGTCCATGAATGTTATATGGAACACGCTGTTCTGCCTCCTCTGCCGACTTTTTAGAACGGTCTTCCCGGATGCGCTGTGCAGCTTCAAACTGCTCCTGCGGAATAATCTGCAATTCAGGCATCAGTTCTGACCGGGCATCTCCGCAGCGGAGAACGCCAGTGTAAGTTAAATTACGCACGATTCCACGAATCGTTGCTGGATGCCAGCACTTACCAGACCGGGCACGGTAACCAGCATCATTCAGAAAGGTAGCGATGTGCTGGGGGCCGCTGCCCTCATACACATACTTATCAAACACGATCCGCACGATGGCTGATTCTTCCTCGTTGATGTGCAGTTCGTAGAGTTCGTGCTTGCGTTTGTTAATGCGGCCACTTTTTACAAGGTCATATCCATAAGGAGCGTTGCCGCCCTTAAAGTGTCCTTCTTCCACAAGCTGCCGCAGGCTGGTACGGGTACGGACAGAAGTTTTTTCGCTTTCGCCGTCCGCCTGCCAGAAGCGGATATAGTTCAGCAATTTATCGGTGTGGTTGTCGAATCGCTGCTCACCCTCTTGGGTACTCCATACCCGGATGCCGTTTCGTACAAACC
>CAVKZS010000095.1:0-35702 GCA_963660925.1 Eubacterium sp. CAG:38
TCGGATTTTAGAATTTTTCTCAAATCACCCCTTGACTTTTATTAGCAGGTCTTTGTTGTGATTTCGTCATGATACAATCTATACGAACCGGCCGCATTGCCGGTTACAGCTTGTCTTCGCCCTTGATCTTGGCCCAATACGCCCGGGCCGCCTGTTCGGTGCGGTTGTCGCCGAACTGATAATAGCGGGTGCCCTTGAGCGCGTCGGGCAGGTATTGCTGCTCCACCCAGTGGTTGGGGTAATCGTGGGCGTATTTGTAGTTCTGCCCCTTCACCAGCGCGTCTTCGCCGTCGCAGTGCTTGTTCTGCAGCTGGCGCGGGATGGGGCCGGTCTTGCCCGCCCGCACATCCGCAAGGGCCGCTTGGATGGCATCATGGGCACTGTTTGATTTGGGGCTGGTGGCCACGAGGATGACCGCGTCCGCCAGCGGAAGGCAGGCTTCGGGCAGGCCCACCATGTTGGCTGCATCCACCGCCGCCTTGACGATGGGAATGATCTGCGGGTAGGCCAGCCCCACATCCTCGCAGGCGCAGACCATCAGCCGGCGGCAGGCCGAGACAAGATCCCCTGCTTCCAGCAGGCGGGCCAGATAGTGCAACGCCGCGTCCGGGTCGGAGCCGCGCATCGACTTCTGGTAAGCCGACACGATGTCATAGTGATCGTCGCCGTCCCGGTCGTACCGCATGGCCGTCCGCCGGGTGACCTGTTTGATCGTCTCAAGGTCGATGTGCTTGCCCGTTTCGTCCACCGGGGCCGCAGTCACGGCGAAGTCGAGGCAGCCCAGTGCCTTGCGCAGGTCGCCGCCCGCACTCTCCGCGAGGTAGTCGCAGGCGTCCTCATCCATAGTCACAGGATGTCCCTCGGCCTCGGAGAGTTTTTCGAGGGCATTCTGCAAGCCCCGCTTGACATCCGCGGCGGCGAGGGATTTGAACTCGAACACCGTGCAGCGGGACAGCAGCGCATTATAGATGTAGAAATACGGGTTCTCGGTGGTGGAAGCGATCAGCGTCACACTTCCGTCCTCGATGCACTCGAGCAGGCTTTGCTGCTGTTTTTTATTGAGATATTGGATCTCGTCCAGATAGAGCAGGATGCCGCCCGCACCGGCCAGTGTGCCGATGTCTTTGAGCACATTCTTGATGTCGCCGGTGCCGCAGGAGGTACCGTTGAGCTTGTGGAGGGTCATGCCGCTGTTTTCGGCGATGATCCGCGCCACGGTGGTCTTTCCGGTGCCGGACGGCCCGTAGAAGATCATGTTCGGGATGCGTCCGCTCTCAATGGTGCGGCGGAACACCCGCCCCGGTGCCAGAAGATGCTGCTGGCCGCAGACTTCCGCCAGCGTTTTGGGGCGCAGACGCTGCGCCAGTGGTTCATTCATGGGGTGTCCCCTCCTGTCGGTTTTGCAGGTTACTGCGAATCATTCCGTTTATAGTATAACGCATTTTTGCCCCGAGGACAAGCGTAAAATCAAAAATGATTCGCAGATATTTGTCAAAATCATTTACAAAGTGCCAAAATCGTGGTATCATCAGGGTAATTTCAGGTCGAATCGAGGGAAATCATATGCCCAGAGCAAAGGCGGCGGTGGACGAAACCGCACTGGCCGAAAAGAAAAAGCTGGCGTTGGAAGTCATCGCCCGGCTGAAAAAAGAGTACCCGGACGCAGGCTGCACGTTGGACTACGACCACGCATGGCAGCTTCTGGTCAGCGTCCGGCTGGCGGCACAGTGCACCGACGCGCGGGTGAACATCGTGGTGGAAGATCTGTTTGCCAAGTATCCGAATGTGGCCGCCCTCGCCGCCGCCGAGCCGGAGGACATCGAGGCCATTGTCAAACCCTGCGGCCTCGGCCGCTCCAAGGCGCGGGACATCTCAGCCTGTATGCGGGTCCTGCGGGACAAGTACAACTGCCAAGTCCCCACCACCTTTGAAGAATTGCTGGCCCTGCCCGGTGTTGGCCGGAAGAGCGCGAACCTCATCATGGGCGATGTGTTCGGCAAACCGGCCATCGTCACCGACACCCACTGCATCCGGCTGTGCAACAAGATCGGCCTTGTGGACGGCATCAAGGAGCCGCAGAAGGTCGAGATGGCCCTATGGAAGATCATCCCGCCCGAAGAGGGCAGCGATCTGTGCCACCGGTTCGTCATGCACGGCCGGGCCGTCTGCAACGCCCGGAAGCCTGAATGCGACCGCTGCTGTCTGAACGACATCTGCAAGACGGCGTTGGAAGCAAAAAATCTTTGATAAATCGGAGGTATTTACCATGTTTACGATCGGCACAAATTTGTTTGTCATTCTCTATACGATTGCTCTGGGCGCACTGTCCGGTTATCTGGCCGGCCGCATCATGGGCTGCTCCTTCTCGAAGGGCAAGATGATCGCCCTCGGCATTCTGGGCAGTGTGGTCGGCAACCTGCTGTTCGGCATCATCGGCCTGAAAGCCTCCGGCTTCATCGGCCACATCATCGTCTCGGTGGCCGGCGGCTGCTTCTGCATCTGGCTGAGCCGGAAGTTTGAGAAGTAACCCTCTCAGTCTCGCTGACGCTCGCAGCTCTCCTCGACGGTTCAAATATGAACTTTCTGCTAATATTGTGAAAGTTGCCTATACCCGCTTGCATTTTGGTGCAGGCGGGTATATTATTTATCGGACGCAAATAGTTAACAAGTGTCAAGTAATTTCAAAAGGAGGTTTTTCATGTCCGAACAGGAGTTGAATTTTCACGGGCTGTGCCGTTTCATCAACCGTCTGCATTCGGCTGCAAAGCATGGAATGCGGACTGCACTGGCAGACTGCCCGAAATGCCATTTTCCGATGCTGGAAGGGTTGATGGGCACCATCCGTGCCCATGGACAGGATGGGGCCATCAATGTCACCCAGCTGGCACAGCAGTTCAAAAAGCCGATGCCGGTCATTTCCCGCGGATTGCGCCATCTTGAAGAAGACGGGCTGATCGAACGGGAGACCGACCCCCATGACCGGCGGAAAACACTGGTGCGTGTTACCCCGAAGGGATACGCGGACAGCAAACGCTGCGAGGAGGCTCTTTCCGATTACTTTGACTGTGTAATGGCGCGTCTGACCCCCGAACAGCTCGAGCAGATGACCGCGCTGAAAGACGTCCTGATGGACGCCATTGAAGCCGAAAATGCCGAGCGCGACAAACGATTGAAGGGAGAATCAAACGATGGGAAAAATCTTTAAGCAGCTGGCCCGTCACTGGGCCGCCTGCCTGCTGGTCGTCGCACTGCTGTTCGTGCAGGCCTATTGCGACCTGTCGCTGCCCGACTACACCAGCAAGATCGTGGACACCGGCATCCAGCAGGGCGGCATCGAAAGCCCCCTGCCCGAGACGCTGCGCACCTCCACGCTGGACGCCCTCTCGCTTTTAATGAGCGAAGAGGACGCCAAAAAATTCCAGAGTGCGTATGAGTATTATGTTCAGGACGACGGTGTGCTGAAACTCCGCTCCGACCTGAGCGACGAGGAGCGCACTGATCTGGAAAACGCCGTTGCTGTGCCGGACATCGTACTCTATATGGCCGCTGCCCAGCACGCCAGCAGCCCGGCCTCGATGCCGATGACCGGCCTCGCCGAAGTGCAGCAGAATGCCTCTGAGGAGACCGAAACGCTCACCCCGACCGCCGACGACCTCGACGCCGTGTGCGCACAGTTCACCGCCATGACCCAGATGCCCGGTTTCAGCCGGGACACCATCCAGCAGCAGCTGGCCGGTGCTCTTGCGCAGGTGGACGACACCACCCTCTCCAGCATGACCAGTCAGGCAACGCTGCTGGTCAGCTTGGAGTACGAGGCGCAGGGCGTCGCCCACGATGTGCAGATGCACTACCTGTTCAAGGTCGGCGGCCAGATGCTGGCCCTGACCCTGCTGATGGTGGCGGTCGCCATCGCCGTCGGCCTGATCGCCTCCCGCGTGTCTGCCGCCATCGGCCGCGACCTCCGCCGGGAGACGTTCTCGGCCGTCATTGGCTTCTCCAACGCTGAGATCGAGCAGTTTTCCACCGCCTCCCTCATCACCCGCACCACCAACGATATCCAGCAGGTGCAGTTCGTCTGCGTGATGCTGCTGCGGATGGTGGCCTATGCGCCCATCCTCGGCATCGGCGGCGTGCTCCATGTTCTGCAGAGCAAGACCGGCCTTTCGTGGATCATCGTGCTGGATGTGGCTTTGCTGCTGGTGCTCATCATTTTCCTGATGAACGTCGCTATGCCGAAGTTCAAGCTGATGCAGACCCTTGTCGATAAGCTGAACCTCGTCAGCCGCGAGATCCTGACCGGCGTGATGCCGATCCGGGCGTTCAGCCGCGAAAAATTTGAGGAAGAGCGTTTTGACAAGGCCAACACCGACCTGATGAAGACCCAGCTCTTCACCAACCGCACCATGGTCGCCATGATGCCCTTTATGACCCTTATCATGAACGGCACCAGCCTGCTGATCGTCTGGTTCGGCGGCAAAGCCATGGACGCCGGCAATATGCAGGTGGGTGAGATGATCGCCTTCATCACCTACACCATGCAGATCGTCATGTCCTTCCTGATGCTGGCGATGGTGGCCGTCATGCTGCCCCGTGCCGGTGTCGCTGCTGACCGCATCGACGAAGTGATCCGCACCAAACCCACCATCCACGACCCGGACGAGGCCACGGCCAAGCCCGCGCTGGAAAAGCAGGACTGGAAGGGCGTCGTCTCCTTCGAGGACGTCAGTTTCCGCTTCCCCGGGGCCGACAGCGACGCGCTGGAACACATCAGCTTCACGGCCCAGCCCGGCCAGACCACCGCCATCATCGGTTCCACCGGCTGCGGCAAATCCAGCCTGCTGAACCTCATCCCCCGTTTCTACGATGTGACTGCCGGCAACGTGACCATCGACGGCGTGGATGTGCGCGCGATGCCGCAGGCAACGCTCCATTCCCTGCTGGGCTATGTGCCCCAGAAGGGCGTGCTGTTCAGCGGCGACATCGAATCCAATCTGAAATTCGGCGGTGAACAGATCACCGATGCCGACATGAAAAAGGCCGCTTCCATCGCGCAGGCGACCGAGTTCATCGACGCAAAGCCCGAGGGCTACGCCAGCCCCATCGCACAGGGCGGCTCCAACGTCTCGGGCGGCCAGAAGCAGCGGCTCTCCATCGCCCGCGCCATCGCCAAGAATCCCCGCATTTACCTCTTCGACGACAGCTTCTCTGCGCTGGACTACAAGACCGATGTGGCCCTCCGCCGCGCCCTGAAAGCCCAGACCGACAACGCCACCGTCATCATCGTGGCACAGCGCATCTCCACCGTCCTCCACGCCAACCAGATTTTGGTGCTGGACGAGGGCCGTCTGGTCGGCAAGGGCACCCATGCCCAGCTGATGGCCAACTGCCCCGAGTATCAGGAGATCGCCCGGAGCCAGCTGAGCCAGAAAGAGCTGGACCTCGAAACTCTGAACACAAAGGAGGGTGAGTAAGATGCCAAGACCCGGACGCCCCACCACTGAGCGCGCCAAGGACTTCAAAGGCACGCTGCGGCAGCTGCTCCGTGAGATGAGCCGCTACAAGCTCTCGCTCATCGTCGTGGTTCTGTTTGCCATTCTGTCCACCATCTTCAACATCGCCGGCCCCAAGATCCTCGCCAAGGCCACCACCGCACTGGCCACCGGCTGGATCGAAAAGCTGCGCGGTATCGGCGGCATCGACTTCGGCTACATCGGCAAGATCCTGCTGATCCTGCTGGCGATGTACCTCTGCTCGGCCGCGTTCAGCTTCATTCAGGGCTGGATGATGACCACCCTCTCCCAGAAAGTCTGCTACAACTTCCGCAAGG
Organism: Eubacterium sp. CAG:38; assembly: GCA_963660925.1. Lineage (GTDB taxonomy): Bacteria > Bacillota > Clostridia > Oscillospirales > Ruminococcaceae > Faecalibacterium. The sequence continues at coordinate 5,828 of CAVKZS010000095.1, forward strand.
AGATCAGCGAAAAGATCAACCGCCTGCCCCTCGCTTACTTTGAAAAGCGCACCGTTGGCGAGGTGCTCTCCCGCATCACCAACGATGTGGACACCCTCGGCCAAAGCCTGAACCAGAGCATCACCCAGCTCATCACCAGCGTCACCACCATGGTGGGCGTGCTCATCATGATGCTCTCCATCAGCCCCAAAATGACCCTGATCGCCCTGCTGATCCTGCCCGTCTCGCTGGCGTTGGTGCTTCTGGTGGTCAAGTTCAGCCAGAAATACTTCAAGGCACAGCAGGCCACACTGGGCGTGGTCAACGGTCAGGTCGAGGAAGTCTACTCCGGCCACAACGTTATCAAGGCGTTCAACCGGGAGGCCCATGTCCTCGCCGACTTCAACACCGCCAATGACAAGCTCTATGAATCGGCATGGAAGAGCCAGTTCCTCTCCGGCCTGATGCAGCCCATCATGAACTTTGTCGGCAATCTCGGTTATGTCGCCGTGGCCATCGTCGGCAGCATTTTTGCCGCCAACGGCACCATCACCATCGGCGACATTCAGGCATTCATCCAGTATGTCAAGAACTTCACCCAGCCCATCCAGCAGCTCTCGCAGGTGTCGAATATGCTCCAGAGTATGGCCGCCGCCGCGGAGCGGGTGTTCGAGTTCCTGAATGAGCCGGAGGAAGACCAGAAAGCCGACCCTGCCCGCCGCGTCGATCCTTCGGAGATCAACGGTCAGGTGACCTTCGACCATGTCCGTTTCGGTTACACCCCCGACAAGACCATCATCCACGACTTCAGCTGCAAGGTCAACCCCGGTGAGAAAGTCGCCATCGTCGGCCCCACCGGTGCCGGCAAGACCACCATGGTCAAGCTGCTGATGCGGTTCTACGACGTGGATTCCGGCTCCATCACCCTCAACGGCCACGACATCCGGGACTTCGACCGCAGTGCCCTGCGCGAGGGCTTCGGCATGGTTCTGCAGGACACTTGGCTGTTCAAGGGCACCATCATGGAGAACATCCGGTACGGCCGTCTGGACGCCACCGATGAAGAAGTCATTGCCGCGGCAAAGGCTGCCAACGCCGACCACTTCATCCGCACTCTGCCCGGCGGCTACCAGATGGAACTGAACGAAGATGCGTCCAATGTCAGCCAAGGCCAGAAGCAGCTGCTGACCATTGCCCGCACCATTCTGGCAGACAACCGTATCCTGATCCTCGACGAGGCCACCAGCAGTGTGGACACCCGCACCGAGCAGAAGATCCAGACCGCCATGGACCGCCTGATGGAGGGCCGCACCAGTTTCGTCATCGCCCACCGTCTGTCCACCATCAAGGACGCCGACCTCATCCTCGTGATGCGGGACGGCGACATTGTGGAACAGGGCACCCACGACCAGCTGATCGAGGCCGGCGGCTTCTACGCCGACCTGTACAACAGCCAGTTTGAAGACGTGGTAGAGTAACACCTCATCCGTCAATGCTTTCGCATTGCCACCTTCCCCTCAAGGGGAAGGCTCTACTACCAGACAAACAGCAAAAGGCTGCCTGCATTTTTGTTGCAGACAGCCTTTTTGTTTTTATGTGGATTATTCTCTCTTATCCCGGTCAATAGCAACTACCAGACCCGAAAGGGCCAGCAGAGCCAACAGGTTCGGCACCGCCATCAGGCCATTGAAGAAATCGGCCATGGCCCAGACGAGATCGACTTTCAGGGTCGAGCCGACCAGAATGAACAGCACCACGATGACGCTGTACACCGGCAGGGCCTTTTCACCGAACAGAGCCTTGAAGTTCGACTGGCCGAAGAAGTACCAGCCGATGATGGTCGAGAACGCGAAGAAGAACATACAGATGGCGACAAACACCGGCCCGAAGCTGCCAAATGCCTGACTGAACGCAGCCTGCGTCAGCGCAGTACCGGTCAGACCCTCCGGGACAAGGCCCGATGTGATGAGCACAAGGCCGGTCAGGGTCAGCACCACAAAGGTATCAATGAACACGCCGAGGATCGCCACGGCACCCTGCTCCTGCGGGTGGTTGACCTTGGCAAGTGCGTGGGCATGGGGCGTGGAACCCAAGCCGGCCTCGTTGGAAAACAGACCGCGCGCCACGCCGAACCGCATGGCCTGCTGGACCGTCACACCAGCCACGCCGCCCGCGATGGCCTGCGGCTGAAACGCCAGCACAAAGATCTGCGCAAATGCGCCGGGCAGAGCCTTGTGGTTGATGACCAAGATCACAAGGCAGCCCAGAATGTAAAAGGCCGCCATGACGGGCACGATCTTCTCGGTAACGGAAGCAATGCGCTGGACGCCGCCCAAGAAGATGAATGCCGCGATCGCCGCGGTGATGACACCCACCACGACCCGGTTGACGCCGAACGCGTTGTGGAAAGCGTCGCCGATGGAATTGGACTGGACCATGTTGCCCATAAAGCCGAGGGCCAGAATGATCAGCACCGAGAAGATGCCGGCCAGCACTTTGCCGAACTTGCCCTTGAACGCCGCACGGATGTAATAGGCCGGGCCGCCGGTGACTTTTCCGTTCACCGTAGTCTTATAATGCTGGGCCAGCACCGCCTCAGCGTAGATCGTCGCCATCCCGAAGAAGGCCGAAACCCACGTCCAGAACAGTGCACCCGGCCCGCCGCTGACCAGCGCGGTAGCACAGCCGGTGATGTTGCCGGTGCCGACCTGCGCGGCAATGGCCGTTGCCAACGCCTGAAAGCTGCTCATGCCTGCATCATCGGCCTTTTTGCCCCGCAGGGTGAATCCGCCGAACACCCGGCGGAAGCCCTCGCCGAATCGCCGCAGCTGGACGCCGCGCAGCCGGATGGTGAAATACACGCCGGTGCCGACCAGCAGGAACAACAGCAAATAGTTCCACAAAATGTTGCTGGCCTGCTCCACGAATGCCGTAAAAACTGCCATTTGGATACCCCTTTTCTTTTTCCTTTGTCTGATACTTTCCCTTATGCCCGCCGCACCACGGACAACACGGATATAGTACCGTATCCGCGTCAGGAAGTCAAGTGTATTTATACGATGCACAGTTTTCAGACAACTTTACAAGAACTCCGATTTTCTTTTGGCGGGTATCACAAATTCTTTGAAAAAGTTGGGTGGTTTCCTCTTTCTTCTTACCGCAAAGCGCGGTATAATAAGTTTTGGTGTTTGAAATCGAAAGGAGTATGAAGTTTCATGAGTAAAGCTGCGGAGCTGACCCGGCCCGAGGAGAAGGACTCCAAGCCGGTCTATGCGTTCCGGAAATCCGTATTTAAAGAAGGCATCCGGGACGGCGTACCCATCGCGCTGGGCTATTTTGCCGTCTCGTTCTCTCTGGGCATCGCAGCACGGCGTGCCGGGTTCAGCCCCTTTCAGGGCTTTTTGGCCAGCCTGCTGAACAATGCTTCGGCCGGCGAGTATGCGGCATTTGCCCTCATCACCAGCGGGGCCAGCTATCTGGAAGTCGCCATCATCACCCTGATCGCCAACGCGCGGTATCTGCTGATGAGCTGTGCTCTGGCCCAGAAGTTCACCCCCGAAACGCCGTTCATCCACCGGCTCATCATCGGCTACGATGTGACCGACGAGCTGTTCGGCATCACCATCGCCCGGCCCGGCCCGCTGAACCCGTGGTATACTTACGGTGCCATTCTGCTGGCGGCTCCCGCGTGGGCGTCCGGCACGGCCCTCGGCATCATCGCCGGCAACCTGCTGCCCCTGCGGGCCGTCAGTGCGCTGAGCGTCGCCCTGTACGGAATGTTCCTTGCCATCATCATTCCCCCGGCCCGTAAGAGCAAGATCGTCGCCGCGCTGGTGGCCATCAGCTTTTTCCTCAGCTTTGTCTGCAACTACCTGCCGGGCATCTCGTCCCTCTCGGACGGCACCCGCACCATCCTGCTCACCGTCCTCATCTCGGCGGCTGCCGCCATCCTCTTCCCGGTAAAACAGGAGGCCGACCATGAATAATTACCTTTACATCCTCGTGATGTTCCTCGTCTCCTACGCCATCCGCGTGCTGCCCTTGACGTTGATCCGCAAACCCATTCAGAACCAGTTCATCCAGTCGTTTCTTTATTATGTGCCCTATGTGACGCTGGCGGTGATGACCTTCCCGGCCATTGTCAATGCCACCCAAAGCCCGGTGGCCGGTGCGGTCGCACTGGTGGTCGGCATCGCAGCGGCATGGTGCGGAGCCAGCCTGTTTCAGGTCTCCGTCGCCTGCTGCGCCGTGGTGCTGGTGCTGGAACTCTTCCTCGTCCACTGAGGTGCGGCCATGCAGAAACTTCTTGTGACCGGGGCCGGCGGCTTCGTGGGTGCCCGGGTCTGCCACCAGTGGCGCGGGCAGTTTGAGCTTGTCACACCGCCCCGCGGCTTCCTTGCCGCCGCCGATGAAACGGCCCTGCGGCAGTTTGTAGAGACATATCGGCCCGATTTGATCCTGCACACCGCGGCCCTCTCCGACACCGGCTACTGTGCCGCTCACCCGGAGGAATCCTACCGGGCCAACGTGCTGGTTCCGGAGTGGCTGGCAAAGGCCGCGCAGGACACCGGGGCCAAACTGGTGGCGTTCAGTTCCGATCAGGTCTATGCCGGTGTCACCCAGTCCGGTCCCCTGCCCGAAATGCTGGAACTTCATCCGGCCAACGTCTACGGCCAGCACAAACTGGAAATGGAAGAGCGGGTGCTGGCCCACTGCCCGGATGCCGTACTCTTGCGTGCGACGTGGATGTACGACCTGCCCGGGTATCAGCTTCCCATCCGGGGCAACCTGCCGCTCAACCTGCTCCGCGCCGCCCTGCACGGCGAGAGTGTCCGGTTCTCGGCGCAGGATTTCCGGGGCGTCAGCTACGTCCGGGAGGTCATCGACAACCTGCTGCCCGCCTTTACCCTACCCGGCGGGGTGTATAACTTTGGCAGCGGAAACGCCTGCAATATGGTCGAGACAGCCCGGCAGTGCGCCGAGATTTTGGGGTTCTCCGTCAGCATCGAAGAAGCCGACTGGCCGCGGAATCTCGTGATGGACGGCGCAAAACTCGGAAAATATGGCATTGTATTTGCTTCCACGCAGGACGCCCTGCGGCGGTGCCTGCGCGACTACAACTTATAAGAAAAATGACCTGCCGCACGGCAGGTCATTTTTCTTAGTCGATGATGTTTGCAATAATGAGTTCCAGCACACTTCCGGCGATGCAGCGGGCCTTATCCGAAATGAGGAAGCAGTTTTCCAGTTCCGACTTCCGGGGGTCCACGTCAGCCACCTTGAACCCGGGCGTGACCGGATACCCGCTGCGCAGCAGGCCCCGCAGGATGCCCGGGATCTGGGTCGTGACCGGCAGAAGCTCTCCCTCCGGCGTCCGGATCTGGGCGATGGTTTCCCCTGCCTCGACGAAATCCGCGATGGCACGCACGTCCTCAAACACGCCTGCCACCTGTGCGTGGATCACCCGTTCGGCTCCATAGCCGCCGATGACACCCGGCACACCGGTGTTCGGGATGGCGGAACCTTCCCGGATGATCCGGCCCAGCTTGTGGCCGCGCTTGGTTTCCACCACCACGTCCACATCCTGCCCGGCGGTGAATCCCGGGCCGAGCGCAATGGTCAGCGGGGCCATATCCCGCGTGGTGCCGAGATTTTTCTTAGCGAGGATGGCATCCACCAGCACCGCAGGCTTGGCCTTTGCGATGCACTTGCCCTCGGGATCCACCAGCACTGGCACATTCCCCGCCGACCAGACGGCTTCTGCCTCGTCCAGCGTGTTGATCTTGACCGCGTGCAAACCTTCAACCGTGGTCTGTCCCTCGTACACGGCCTCGCAGAGCGAGACCTGCCGACGGATGGCGGCGGGGTACTCGGCTTCCAGCACCAGCACCCGCAGGCCCGCCGACCAAAGCCGGTGGATGGTTCCAGTGGCAAGGTCGCCGCCGCCCCGCACGATGATAAGTGAATCTTTTTTCATGGTTCTCCGTCCTTTTTCAGAGCCGTTTCAGCAGCAGTTCCATCGAGCCGCCGCAGGCTGCAATGGCGGCGTCCTCGTTTTTGCCGTCGGCAGAATAGCTCACCCGCTGACAGGGAGCTTCTGTTCCGCCCAGCATCCGGGCCGCCAGCTGCTGGGCGCGGTATTCCATGACGCCGCCGCCCACGCTGCCGATAATTTTCTCTGGCAGCACGAGCATTTTTGAGCCAACCTCCCGGGGGGCCGACCCATGCCGGGCCACAACGGTCACCAGCACAGCGGGCGTATTCGCCGCCTGCGCTTCCTGCAGAGCAGCCAGCAGTGCGGGCGGGAAGCCCTCGGTCTGCTGCCGCTGGCTCTTGATCTCCACGACCTGCGCCAGAATCGAAAGCGCAATCTCCTGCGCGGTTTTCGCGCCGATGGCAAGGCCGATGGGCGCGTGGATCTGCTCGACTTTGGCGGCGTCGGCCCCGGCTTCCACCAGCTGACGGCGTACCAGTGCCGACCGGCCGCGGCTCCCCATCATGCCGACGTAGGCCGCGGGCTTCGGCAGAATCGCCTTGAGGCAGTCGAGATCAAACGCGTGGGCGCGGGTCAGCACGATGAAGTACACCTCTTCGCCACCCGGCACCTGCGTAAGCCCCTCCTCGAAAGGAGCACAGATCACCGCATCGGCCCCGGCCTGCCGCAGCTGTTCGGCGTACTCTTCGCGGTCCTCAAGGGCTGTCACCGGCAGGTCGAGCAGCTTCGCCAGCCGGACCGTGGAAGCCGCCACATGGCCGCCGCCGCAGACCACCAGCTGTGCGCTCGCGCCGAACCGCTCCACAAAGACCGGCACACCGTCTACTTCCAGCATCCCGCTGGTCGTGCACCGGCAAAGTTTCGAGAGATTGTGCGTCAGAAGGTCATTTTCTCCGTTCAATCCGGCAGCGGCGCAGAGCAATTTTCCGCCGCCAAGCAGCACTTGTGCACCCCGTTCCGGGCCGTCCAGCACCGTCGCAAGCAGATAATTTTTGTGCTGCGGCTCCGCCAGTTCCTTTACAAATGCGTCAAAGGCCATCCCACAGCCCTCCTTGTTTTATTGCTGCACTGTCGCCACGGCGTCATAATGCAGTTTTGTCTCCTGCCGCAGGCGTGCTTCCCATGCCTGCCAGTCCTCCGGCAGCATCCGCCACGCGAGGCCGCACCCCGCCGAAAGCTCCCGCGGCAGGGGGATCAGCCTTCCCGGGATGCCTGCTTCGGCACAGTGCTTTTCCCACGCCATCGCGTCCACCGTCGCGTTGAACGAAAGGACGATATAAGGTCGTTTTGCCCGCACAAGTCACACCTCCCCGGCCAGCGTCCGCACGGCTTGCGCCGCACGCAGCACTTCTTCTTCGGTGTTAGCGTGGCTGAAGCTGAACCGTACCACGCCCTGCGCGACGGTGCCGAGAGCCTTGTGCATCAGCGGTGCACAGTGTGCCCCAGCCCGGACACAAATTCCAGCATCTTCCCAGAGAGCGTCTGCCACCCATGCTGAATCCTCGCCGCCGATGTTCAGCGAGACGATGGGCGCACGGGGGGGATTTTCCGAGAAATCACCGTAGAAAGTCAGATTTTCAACGTCGCGCAGCTGTTCATAGAACAGACCCGCCAACGCAGTTTCCTTTGCTTGAAGTGTTTCCACGCCCTGCTGCAAAATCCAGCGCACCCCGGCCCCGAGGCCTGCGATGCCCGGCACATTCAGCGTACCCGCTTCGAGGGCCGTCGGCATCTGGGCCGGGTGTTCCTCATCAAAACTGTGGACTCCGCTTCCGCCGACCACCAGCGGTGCGACCCGCAGCCCGGGCCGGACGTACAATCCGCCGGTTCCCTGCGGGCCGAGCAGCCCTTTATGGCCGGTGAAACAGAGCACATCCACCCCCAGCGTTTTCACGTTGATGGGCCGGGTTCCTGCGGTCTGGGCCGCGTCCACAAGAAATAACAGGCCGTGCTTTTGGGCAAAGTCCGCTGCAAAATCAAGGTCGGTGACATTGCCCGTCACATTGGACGCATGGGTGACCACGACCGCCCGGGTGTTGGGGCGGAGCTTCTGTTCAAATTGCTCGTACCGCAGAACGCCCCGGGTATCGGTTTCTACAAAATCCAGCTCTACACCGTTTTTTTGCAGCCGATAAAGCGGCCGCAATACCGAATTGTGCTCGCAGACCGTGGTGATCACATGGTCGCCCGGGTGGAGCAGACCGCAGAGGGCCGTGTTCAGGCTTTGGGTCGCATTGGCCGTGAATGCAATGCTGGATGGATCGTCGGCCCCAAGCAGCTCGGCCAGCGCGGTGCGGGTCTCGTAGACCAGCCGCGCCGCGTGGAGGGTCGGCTCGTGCGCACCCCGGCCCGGGTTTCCGGCGGTCTGCAAAGCGTCCAGCATGGCCTGCCCGACCCGCGGCGACTTCTGGAGGGTTGTTGCAGCATTGTCAAGATAGATCATAATATTTTCTGGATGATTGAATCCTTACGGCTTGACGACGTTGCCCGCGTTCAGCATCTTTTCGGCGATGACGTACATATTGGTCACGCCGCCCACGGCCAGCTTCTCGGTCAGGCCGTAGAAGTTCAGGCAGGTGCCGCAGGTCAGGATCTCCACACCCTGCGCTTCCAGTGCTTTGAGGTCCTCCAGCATCGGCGAACCCTCGCAGGTCAGCGACGCGCCGCCGTTGTAGAACAGGATGGTCTTGGGCAGTTTATCCTGCTGGGTCAGTGCGAACACGAACGCCTTCATGAGCGTTTTTCCGAGGTCGTCGTTGCCGATGCCCATCTTATCCGTGCCGATGGCCACCACGGTATCCGTCCGGGCGTCGGGCGTGCAGGTTTCCGGCTCTTCGGGCACAGCGGCGGCTTCGCCCACCGTGAACACCACCCGGTATTCCCGCTCGGCAAGCTTTTCGGCCGCAGAACCGAAGCCCTTCTGCTGGGCCATTTTGGTCAGATTCTGGACGGCGATCTCATTGTCCACCAACACCTCGACCTGCCCGGCACCGTTCAGCCCGGCAATCGCTTTCTTCGCCTTGACCACGGGCAGCGGGCAGGCGTCTCCTCTTGCATCCACTTTAATCATTTTTGTCTCCTCCTTGATTTTAATACGTTACAACGATTTCTTTTTTGGATTTTTCGGTGATTTTGCCCACGATCTTCGCGGGCAGGCCGGCCGCTTGCAATTCCTGTTCCAGCGCGGCCGCTTCTTCGGGTGCCACAGCCAGCAGCAAGCCGCCCGAGGTCTGCGGGTCGAACAGAATCTCTTCCAGCGGGAAGGGCACCCCCTCAAAGGTTACAAACGGCCCCGTGTGGTTGCGGTTGCGCTGACCCGCCGCCGTGTACAGGCAGGCGTCGGCGGCCTCCCATGCGCCCGGCAGCACCGGCACGGCGTGCCCGTCGATGACGCAGGAGAGCTTGCCGCCCATCATCTCATGGAGATGGCCGAGGAAGCTGAACCCGGTCACATCGGTGGCCGCGTGGACGGTGTACTTTCGGCTGATCTCGGCGGCGGTCTTGTTCAGGGTCGTCATCGAGGCGATGGCTCTGGCCATATCCTCAGGCTTTGCTTCGCCCACCCGGTTGGCCGTGCAAATGAGACCTACCCCCAACGCCTTGGTCAGGATCAGCTTGTCGCCGGGCTGGCCGGCATCGTTGGCGTAGAGCCGGCGCGGGTCCACAAGGCCGGTCACGGAGAGGCCGTACTTCACGCCGGTGTCGGCGATGGAGTGGCCGCCCGCAAGAATGCCGCCTGCTTCCGCCACTTTTTCGGCACCGCCCTGCAGGATCGCACCCAGAATGTTCAGATCCATGCTCTCCGGGAAACAGACCAGATTCAGCGCGGTCTTGACCTCGCCGCCCATAGCGTAGACATCACTCAGCGCGTTTGCGGCCGCGATCTGCCCGAAGGTATAGGGGTCGTCCACCATCGGCGGAAAGAAATCGACGGTCTGCACCAGCGCAACGTCCTCGGTGATTTTGTACACGGCAGCGTCGTCTTTGCTGTCGTAGCCCACCAGAAGGTTCGGGTCCTGCGGGCCGCGGGGCAGCTTTTCGAGGATGCGGCTCAGCACGCCTGCGCCGAGTTTGGCCGTACAGCCGCCCCCTGTGCAGAACACGATTGGTTCGCTCATGCGCGTTCTCCTTCCTCAAAGGCCGTCCGGATGCACCGGACGGCGTATCGTTCTTCCAAGATTTTCTGCGTCTCTGCGCCGAATGCCTGCCGCTGCGGGGTATCGGCCTGATTCAGCACAGCGTAAAAATCACGGTTTTTCACATTCTTTCGTCCGCCTTGTTCGCTTGCCAGCAGCTCTGCCAGCAGCGGCGGCGTCAGCAGCGTTTCGGGCGTTGCATCCAGCAGGGCGCAGGCTCGTTCCAGCCGGAAGCAGACCTCTTTCAAAGGCCGCTCCCCCGCCGAAAGCCCGGCCACGGCCAGCACGACATCACTTTCCGGGATCAGCACTGGTTCGTGCTCCGCCGGGGCTTTGCAGGGCATCCGCTTCGCACCGTCGGCTTCCAGCAGTACGAGGTCTGCGCCCTGTATCCAGAGCCGGAGTGTTTCCGGCGGCAGTTCCTTCAGCTTGCCCTGTTCGGCAGGCAGACCTGCCACGGCGTAAGTTCCGGCGTCCCAGCGTGCATTCCGCTCGGCAAGGGTCTGCGCCCAGCCGGTCTCAGGCCGCTGGATATGGGTGGTGGTGGAGACCAGCACCCGCCAGCCTTTGGCCGCGCAAATTCGCGCCATGGCATACAGCAGGGTCGTTTTGCCGCCGCCGCCCACCAGCGAGACGATGCGGCCCTTTTCCTGCAAAAAGGGCAGTTCCGTTTCCAGCCGCATCATTCCTCCTGCCCGTTTTTCTCAAGCACAGCCATGGCGATCTGCTCCGGCGTGATCGGCAGCTCATAGAAGCGGGTACCGATGGCGTTGTAGATGGCGTCCGAAATGGCCGAAAGCGGGGTGTTGATGACCACTTCGCCGATGGATTTGGCTCCAAACGGGCCGTTCGGCTCGTAGCTGTTCTCAAACTCCACCCGGATCTTCCCGAAGTCCACACGGGTCGGGATCTTATACTGCATGAGCGAATTTTCCATCGGGTAGCCGCGCTGATCGTAGGTGACATTTTCGGTCAGGGTCATGCCGATCCCCTGCAGGATGCCGCCCTCGGCCTGTACCCGGGTCAGATTGGGGTTGATGGGGGTGCCGCAGTCCACGCAGGCCGCGTAGTCCAACAGCTTCACCTCGCCGGTCTCGGTGTCTACTTCGATCTCAGCCGCACCGACCATATAAGGCGGCGGCGACAGGGGCGAAGAGTGGGTCTCGGTGGCTTCCAGCGCGACGCTGTGGCCGTTTGTGGAGGTATACACTACATCGTCCAGCGAGACCTTCTTCTCCGGGTCGGCCTCGACAAAGACGAATTTGCCGTCAAAGTTCACATCTGCTTCGCCGCATCCCAGCATTTCAGCACCCAGCTTGCAGATCTGGCCGCGGAGCTTGAGGGCGCACTTTTCGACCGCCTTGCCGGTGACATAGGTCGTGCTGGACGCATAGGAACCGGAATCGTAAGGCGAGGTGTCGGTGTCTGCGCCAAAGACCGTGATGTTGTCGAAGTCGCATTCCAGCACTTCGGCGGCGATCTGGGCCAGCGTGGTATCGCAGCCGGTACCCATATCGGCCGCGCCGATGATGAGGGAGTAGAACCCGCCCTCGTTGAGTTTCAGCGTCGCACTGCCGACGTCCATGCCGGAAATGCCGGAACCCTGCATCGCCATACCCATGCCGACCGCGCGGACTTTGCCGTTGCCGAGGTCTTTGCGGGGATATTTCTCGTCCCAGCCGATCATGTCGTGGACCTTTTTCAGGCAGCGGTCGAGGGCGCAGCTGGTGTTGGGTGCGCCGTAGTAGGCCGGCATGATGTCGCCCTCGTGGACGATGTTCATCTCCCGGATCTTGAACGGGTCCATATGGAGCTTTGCGGCCAGCTCGTTGACGGCAGATTCCACCGCGAACAGGCCCTGCGTTGCACCGTAACCGCGGTAGGCACCGGCAGACATATGGTTGGTGTACACGACATCGTAAGTAAAGCGGAATGCCTCGGCCTTGCCGTAAAGCGGGATGGATTTGTGACCCGACAGTCCCACTGTGGTGGGGCCGTGCTCGCCGTAGGCACCGGTATTCGAGAGAGTGTACAGATCAATGCCCTTCACGATGCCCTCTTTGGTAGCACCAAGACGGAGATGGATCTCCATCTCGTGGCGGGGCGAGGAGGCCGTCTGGCTTTCCTCGCGGGTAAAGATAATTTTGGACGGCTTTTTCGTTTTCCAAGTGACGAAGGCCGGGTAGATCAGCGAGACCGAAGTCTGCTTTGCGCCGAAACCGCCGCCGATGCGGGGCTTGGTGACGCGCACCATGGATTTCGGGATATGAAGCGCGTTGGCGATGTGCCTCCGGGCGTGGAAGACGATTTGGGTCGAGCTGAGCACGTTCAGGCGTCCGTACAGGTCGATCCAGCAGCTGGTGCGGAAGGTCTCCATCATGGCCTGCTGGCAGGCTTTGGTGTGGTACACATGGTCGATGACCACGTCGCACTTGCTGAGCACGTCGTCGATGTCGCCGGAGCCGCATTCATCGTGGGCGCAGAGGTTCCGCTTGTTGTCGGCACCCACCGGGGCCAGACTCTCCCAGTTGTCCTCCGGGTGAACGAGGATGGGATTGTCCTTGGCGGTGTGGTAATCCAGCACAGCCTCCAGCACCTCATACTCCACTTTGATGAGCTTGAGGGCCTTGTTGACGCACTTCTCGTCCTTGCCCGCAACGATGGCCACCACGTCGCCCACAAAGCGCACATGGCGGTCGATGACCAGCCGGTCGTAGGGGCTGGCTTCCGGGTAGGTCTGGCCGGCCTGCGTGAAGCGGCGGCCATCCTGCGGCACATCCTCCCAAGTGAAGATGGCCTCGATGCCGGGCACCTTTTTGGCGACGGCGGTGTTGATGGTCTTGACGATGGCGTTCGCGTGGGGCGAGCGCAGGAGCTTGACAATCAGGCAGTCCTTCGGGGCGAGGTCGTCCATATAGACAGGCTGGCCGGTGACCAGCTGCATGGCGTCCTTTTTCCGGAAAGGTTTGTTGACGGTATTCAGTTCGCTCATTCCGCTGCCTCCTTGTTCTTTTTCCATGCGAGGAATGCCTGAATGCCCCGCAGCTGGCCCTCGTAGCCGGAGCAGCGGCAGAGATTGCCCGCCAGATATTCCTTGATCTCCTCTTCGGTGGGGTATTCTTTCTCCCGGAAGAGGGCGAGGGCGTTCATGATGAAGCCCGGGTTGCAGAAGCCGCACTGCTCTGCGCCCTGATCGGCGATGAAGGCACCGAACTCCTTTGCTTCTTCCTGCAGGCCTTCCAGCGTGGTGACGTGTTTGCCGTCCGCCCGGGCCGCCAGTACCGAGCAGGACAGCACCGGCTTGTCCTCCACGAACACGGTGCACAGGCCGCAGTTGGAGGTCTCGCAGCCCCGCTTGACGCTGTAACAGCCCTGACTGCGGACAAAATCAATGAGCAGGGTGTCCGGCGCGACTTCCGCCGACACCTTGGTTCCGTTCAAAATCACATTTATCTGCATGGTTTGTCTCCCATTGTCTCTTATTCAGCATCCAGCTTTTTGACGGCACGCTTCACCAGTACGCCTGCCAGATGGCGGCGGTACTCTGCACTGCCCCGCAGATTGGATTCCGTCTTGATCTCGGCGCGGACAGTGGCGGCAAAGCGCGCTGCCCGTTCCTCGTCCGTCTCCCCTGCCTGCGGGTCAAAGTTCCAGACCACGGCCTTACCCGGCCGGGCACCGAGGGCAAACCGGTAGCCGCCCTCAGCAGTTCTGGCGGCGGCGCAGGTCAGCACCGGGAAATCGGTCTGGCTGTTGCGCACCGACTGATAGCAGAATTTTGCCTGCGTTTTCGGCACCCGCACCCGCACCAGAATGTCCCGGTCGTAGGGCTGCTTTGCGTACTCCGCCAGCGGCACAGTGCCGCCCTTGTACAGTTCCACCGAGGCGTCCAGCGCAAGGAACATGGTCAGCACATCCGAGAACCCGAACCGGCTGTAAATGCTGCCGCCCACCGTTGCCAGATTGCGCAACTGCACGCCCACGATGTGCCGCACCGACTCCCGCACAGCTCCCTCCGTGTAGGCGGCAAGGCCCGGGTGCTGCTCGAGCTGGCGCAGAGTGACCATGGCACCGATCGAGAAGCCTTCGTCAGTCTCCTCGATGGTGTCCAGCCCCAGCCCGGACAGGTCGATGGCGGTGCCAACGTTGATGGTTTCCATTTTGAGCCAGATCATGCCGCCGAGGACCCGGTTGTTCTTCTTCTGGTTGAGCTGCCATGCCTCCTCCAGACTTTCGGCTTTTTTGTATTCCCGAATCGTCATCATACGCAGTACCTCTCTTTTTTCGCTACTGTCTTTTATTTTACCACAGTTTGCCTTATAATGCTATTTGAGAAGCGGATTTTTCCGCAAATTTCGGATGCAAAAGGAGCTTTGGGATGGAACGCAGAATCTTGCCGGTGGGCTGTGTGCTCATGGCGTCGGGGCTGGCCACGCGGTTCGGCTCAAACAAACTCTTGGCCGATTTCGGCGGTCAGCCCATGCTCTGCCGCGCCTTTGCCGCCACCGATACGCCGCTGCTGACCGCCCGGGTGGTGGTGACTCGTTCCGCCGAGGTCAAAGAACTCTGCAGACAAGCGCAGATCCCGGTGGTGTTGCACGCACTCCCGGGCCGGAACGATACCGTGCGGCTGGGGCTGGACGCGCTCTTGGCCGCACACCCGGAGCTTGCCGGCTGTATATTCCTGCCCGGCGACCAGCCGCTCCTGCGCCGGGAGAGCATCGAGGCTCTGGTGCGGGCGTTTTCTGCTGCCAGAGCTTGCGGGCAGACACAAAAAGAAACAGAGCGGGAGATCTTCCGGCTGGCATACCGGGCCGAAACCGACCCGGAGCCTGTCGTGGGAAGTCCCGTTCTGTTTGGATGCGAGGATTTTGCCGCGCTGCGCACCCTGCCCGAGGGCAAGGGCGGCGGCGTGCTGCTCCGGAAATACCCGGAGCGGGTGCGGCTCGTGTTTGCCGTGCACCGCGAAGAGTTGATGGATGTGGATACGAGAGA
Organism: Eubacterium sp. CAG:38; assembly: GCA_963660925.1. Taxonomy (GTDB): domain Bacteria; phylum Bacillota; class Clostridia; order Oscillospirales; family Ruminococcaceae; genus Faecalibacterium. The sequence continues at coordinate 20,933 of CAVKZS010000095.1, forward strand.
GGCGTTGGCGCATCTCTCCGATCTTGCATGAGACTTATTCTCTTTGCCAAAGGCTCCCCTATCAGGGGAGCTGTCTGCGAAGCAGACTGGGAGGTTGACCTTTACTCCTTATCCTTCGGCAGCAGGACATTCAGCACGATCGCAACAAAGGCAGCCGGAACGATGCCGGACTCGCCGCAGATCAGCTGGATCACCTGCGGGGTGTTGGCCAGAATGTTGGCGTTGGCACCCATGCCGTAGCCCACGCCCAGAGCCACCGAAACGATGGTCAGGGTGCGCGGGGTCATCTTTTCCTTGGTGATCAGCTGGATGCCGCTGACGACGATGGAAGAGAACATCATGACGGCCGCACCGCCCAGAACGGCCTGCGGCATGATGGAGACCAGTGCGCCCAGCTTGGGGATCAGGCCGCAGAGGATCAGGAAGATGGCACCGGTAGCCAGTGCGCCGCGGTTGACCACCTTGGTCATGGCCACAAGCCCCACGTTCTGGCTGAAGGAAGTGTTGGGCAGGACGCCGAACATGGCCGCGAAGGAAGAGCCCAGACCGTCGCAGATGACGCCGCCGGACAGCTCCTTATCGGAAGGCTCGCGGCCCATGCCGCCCTCCATGACGCCGGAGATGTCGCCCACCGTCTCCACAGCGGTGACGATGAACATGATGAGCACGGGCAGGATGGCACGCATATCAAAGACGATCTTGACCGGCACCAGCTTCGGGATGGCGAACCAGCTGGCCTGTGCGACCTTATTCCAGTTCAGCACCCATGCCTTGGTGAACTCCACGCCCTCGGCGGTGACACCGGTGGTAGGCAGGACAAAGCCCATGACGATGGAAGCGAGATAACCGGCAATGATGCCGATGAGGATGGACGAAGAGCTGAGGAAACCGGTGGTCCAGTGCTTGAAGAAGAGGATGACCACCAGCACAAAGAGGGCCAGCAGCAGGTTTTCCACCGAGCCGAAGTCCTTGGCACCGTTGCCGCCGCCAAAGGAGTTGATGCCCACCGAGATCAGGGACAGACCGATGGACAGCACCACCGTGCCGGTGACCACCGAGGGGAACAGCTTGCGCAGAGGCTTCAGGAAGATGCCCAGCACGCTCTCGAACAAGCCGCCCAGAATGGACGCGCCCATGATGGCACCGTAGGCCGTCACGCCGCCGCCCATGGTGGCTGCTACGCTGTTGAACACACCGAGGAAGCCCGAGCTGGTACCCATGATGATAGGCACTTTGCCGCCGATGGGTCCGATGCTGTACAGCTGGACCAGCGTGACGATGCCGGCCACGAACATGGCGTTCTGCAGCAGGCTCACCTGCAGGTCCGCGAACTCACCGCCGGCCAGACCGCAGGCACTGGTGATGATCAGCAGCGGGGTCAGGTTGCCGACAAACATCGCGAAAACGTGCTGCAAGCCCAGCGGAATGGACTGACGCAGCGGCATTTTGGCTTCAAATTCGTAAGCCGATTTTTCCAAAGCAATCTCTTTTGTCATTTCCTTGCTCCTTTTGTCGTTCCTTGTATTCAAGACAAATCAAATTATAGCAAAGCCGCCGGGCCGATGGTAGCGGTTTCCGGATTTTTTGTTCATTTTTTGTTCATAAGTCATACTTCGCCTTTGGTTTTGTCCGCACTGCAAGAACAGTTTTGGGCTGTTTCAGGCTCCGCTGCCGGGCACCAGCAGCCGCCGGGCCTCGGGCAGACGGTCTGTCCCCTCTTCGAGGCCGTTTGCGGCCAGCATCTGCCCCGGCGAGACGTGGAACCGTTTGGCGATGTCAAACAGCTCTTCGCCCGCCTGCGCATAGCAGATCCGCAGCGAGATCTCCGGGTCGGCGGGTGCCAGCGGGTCGCCCAGCTCGATGCTGCCGATGCCGTCGTATCCTTGGCGGCAGAGCACTGCGCCCTCGGCCCGGACGGTCAGGGATACTTCCAGCGCACCGCCTGCACTGCTGCACCGCAGGTTTTCGGCGCGGAGTCCGCACTCCGGATAGAGTTCGGCGTCCGGCGGCAGCGGGCCGGGCAGAGCCAGAGGAAGCGAGATCTCCAGCGGTTTTTCGTAGCTTTCCAGCTCGTTCAGGCTGTTCTCGGCAAAAGCGGTCACAATGGCCCGGGACGCCAGTGCATAAGACTCCCCTTTCGGGACGATCTGCACCGGGCCGAAGGACGCAAAGCAGGCCAGAATCTTGGCCCCGGCATCCGGCAGCGGCCCCGAGCCGGTGACTTCCACTGTCTCGTTCAGCGCACAGACCAGCGTTTCGGCCAGAAGCTTCTGGGGCACGATTTTTGTCTCGAACCGGGTCGAAAAGGCATCCGCCACGCACTGCAGCTGGTAGGGCCGCCATGCCCGGAAACGGAGCATCAACGTTACGGTCAGCTGGCTGGGGGCATCGCCTTCTCCCTGTGCCGCCGTGAACCCCACCGGCTCGGCCACACAGAGACAGCGGCAGTCCTCGCTGAGGCCGTCGGCATCCAATACCTGCTGGAACGGCAGAGTCACGCTCTGGCTCCGGAGGGCGTTGTCCCCCTCGGCACGCCACGCACAGAGCACGTCCAGCTCGCCCTTGGCAACGGCCTTGCCGTGGAGGACTTTCAGCTCTTTGACCTCGGCCGTGCCGGTCAGGTCGAGGATAGCGGCGGGCGTCTCCGGGAAGGTCAGCTCTCCTTCCGCCGTGACCAGCTTTTCAAGCACAACGGCCCGGCGCACCCCTTGGATGGTGCAGAGCTTCTGCTCGATGCCGCCCTCCGACAGGGCCGTGATGACATCCGCCTTGCTCTGGGTGTAGACCGACGCCACCAGCCCATAGGCACCCCGCACCTCGATCCGGCGCGGGTTGACCGCCCGGCAGTTGATGTACTCGGTCTGCCCTTCCACCACCGCCGTCCACGCCGAAAACGCAAACTCCGGCAGTTCCAACACCCGGGTAAAGGGCAGCTTTTGCTCGGTCTGGCAGAGCCCGGCATTTTCCTCGCCCTGATAATAGACAATACAGCGCAGATAGCCTTCCAGTGTCAGACGGCCCGGCTGCAGCTGCTTTTGCAGCACCACGGGCCGGGCAAAGCATTTCACCAGTTTGAACACCGGCGGCAGATAGTCCGAGATCAGGATCTCAGTCTCCAGCGGGAGCTCTGCCCGGACGGTGCAGTTTGCGCCCGCCGTCGGCATCGCATCCCGGAAAATCTTCAGTTCCATGCAGTGTGCTCCTTTCCTGTCCGCATAAGGTCGGCAGATACCAGAACTATATGCCGCCGGGCAAAAAAATAGAAGGCTCTCCGAAAAGAGCCTTCCACTTTTACTTTTTGATCCCGAACAGCTTCCGCAGCAGCCCCCGCAGACACTTCGGGCTTTTGATGACCACGATCTGCATCCTGTCACCCGCCTTTCGCGTTTGTTACCCCAGTATAAGCATTCCGGGGGCAAAACGTTCCGAAAGGCGGCTTTTTCAGTCTGCAATGGTCTCAATGACCACCAGTGCGCCCTCCCGGGTGGAGATGGTCATGGCATCCGACCCGGCGGCATACTCGTTGCTGACCCCCAGCGGATATCCGGCGGTCAGCTCGGCGTCGTCCAGCTCATAGAAAGAGCCGTGTTCGCAGACACCCGCGGCCCGGCCCTCCATGGGAAACACCGAGACATAGAAAAACTGTTCCTTCGGGTAGACCCGCTCTTCGCCGGGCAGGACGTAAGTCACCCGGCTCCGCTCGTCTTGGATGGCGGCACGGATGCCCTTCTGCTCAAGGCCGAGGCCGGTGCAGAAATTGGCAAGGGTGTGCTCCAGCCGCCGTCCGCCCAGCGCACCCAGCAGCAGGACTTCGGAAAAGCCCTTCTCCGCTGCCAGCTTTGCAGCGTACTCGGTATCGGTGTCGTCCTTGACGTGGGGCAGGATGATGATGTCATCCTCTTCTTGGGCCGGGCAGGGTGCCGAGTCGAAGTCGCCGACGATGATGTTGGGCCTGCGGCCCAGCCGGGCGCAGTTCTGGTAGCCCGCATCGCAGGCAATGATGAAATCGTCTTCCCGGAGCAGCCCCGCCAGCGACGGGTTCACCGGGCAGGCGGAAATAATGACACAGCGTGCCATAACATCCTTCCTTTTCTCTTAAATTTTCGGCCGCTGCCACTCCTTGACGTCCTTGACCTCGTCGTACATGGCACAATAGCTGTCGTACCGGGTCTGGGAGAGCTTGCCCTCGGCCAGAGCCGCACGGACGGCGCAGCCCTTTTCCGACCGGTGGGAGCAGCCCGTGAACTGGCACTGTCCCAGATACTGCCCGAACTCCGGGAATGCGTGCTCGAGGTTTTCCTTGGGGATGAACCCGGCGCGGTTGGCCTCAAGGCTGGCAAAGCCGGGGGTATCGGCAATTCGTCCGCCAAATGCCTCAAAGATGGTCACCTCGCGGGTGGTGTGGCGGCCGCGGCCCAACTTCTGGCTGATCTCGCCGGTCTCCCGCTCCACTTCGGGCAGCAGGGCGTTGAGCAGGGTCGATTTGCCAACACCCGAGTTGCCGCAAAACGCACAGAGACGGCCTTCGATCCAGTGCTGGACTTCCTCGATGCCCGCGCCCGTCTCGTAGTCGATCCGGATGAAGGGCAGAGTCGATTTTTCGTAGGCACTGCGCAGGAACTCCGCTTCGGCCAGATCGCCCTTGGTGCAGACGATCACCGGCTGCACGCCCTTGTCCACCGCAATGGCCGACAGCTTATCCAGCACAAGGGTGCTGGGGGTGGGCTGGATGGTGCTGGCCACGAGGAAGAGGACGTCGAGGTTCGCCACCGGCGGGCGGACAAACACGTTCTTCCGGGGGGCGATCTCGGCGATGACCGACGCGCCGTTTTCGGTCTCGAGGGTCACTTCATCGCCCGCCACCGGGGTGATCTTCTGTTTGCGGAAGATGCCCCGGGGCTTGCATTCAATGACCCCTTCGGGCGTTTTGACGTAGTAAAACCCGCCGATGCCTTTTACGATATAACCTTTCATGCACGCCTCCGTTACGACAGCAGCGAAGCCCACCAGTCGCCAAGGGTGGAACCGGTGCTGCTGCTTGCGGGTTCGCTGGGCTGCTCTTCGCTACTGGAAGAAGAGGAACCGCCGCCGATCAGTCCGCTCCACCAGTCGCCGCCGGTGGTGTCGGAACTGCTGGGTGCTTCGGGTTCCGGTTCGGGTGCAGGCTCGGGGCCGGCACTGACCACCACGCTGACCCGGCTGTTGAGCCGCGCAGCGGCACCTGCACCCGGGTTCTGGCTGATGATCGTTCCGGCGGGCTGGTCGCTGTACTGCTCCGTCTGGCTGCCGATGCCCAGCTTGTTCTGAACCAGCAGGCTGCGGGCGTTGTCCACCGACATTCCGATCAGGGAAGGCACTTTGGTGGTGGTGCTCACCTGCGGGCGGCTGACGTAGACCACAACGGTGGTACCAGCGGCTACCTGACTGCCGGCGGCGGGGTCGGTGCGGATGATGGAGCCAGCGGCCACCGTTTCATCCACGGCCTGCGTGACCAGAACCGATACGCCGAGATCCTTGAGCTGCTGTTCCCCATCGGCCTGCAGATAGTTGGTCAGGTCGGGTACTGTAACGTACTGGACGCCGAGGCTGACGGTCAGGGTCACGCTCTGGCCCTCGCGGACGGTGCGGCCCGCCACCGGCGACTGCTTGTAGACATGGCCGGCAGCGTAATCGTTGCTGTATTCCTGCTCCCAGTTGACGACGATCTGGCCCGAAGCCACCTGCTCCTGCGCATTGACCTCGTCCTGCGTCATGCCGTTGTAATCGGCCAGAACCACGTCGGCCTTGTCGTTCATCAGGTTGCTGGAATCGTTGAGGATGATCCAGCACAGCGCACCGCAGGCCAGCGCAAAGGCGACCGTGATGCCGAACAGCACCGGCAGAAAGACCGAACGCTTCTTCTTGGCTTTTTTGCCCTTTTTCGCGGTCTTGCCCGCAGGTGTCTCTTTCTTGGGATTCATGGGGTCATTCACCGCCTTTTCCGGAACGGGTTCCGTGATATAGTGATAGTTGAAGGTGATTGCCGGGTTGTCCACAAAGGCGTTCAGTGCGTCGAGCATTTCGGCGGCACTGGCATACCGGTTGGCCGGCAGCTTCGCCATGGCTTTTTCGGTGATTTCCACCAGACCATGGGGGATGGTGGGGTTCAGCTCCTGCAGCGACTTGGGCTGGTCGGAGATCTGCTTGAGGGCCACCTCCACCACGTCGTCTGCATCAAAGGGCAGTTTGCCCGAGAGCATTTCGTACATCATCACGCCCACCGAGTAGATGTCGCTCTTGCGGTCGGTTTCCTCGCCCTTGGCCTGTTCAGGGCTGATATAATGGACGCTGCCCATGGCCTTGCCGCCGGTGAGCTGGTTCTCGGCCCGGGAGACCCGTGCAATGCCGAAATCCATCATCCGGAGCTGGCCATTGTCCAGCAGCATGATGTTCTGGGGTTTGATGTCCCGGTGGACCACGCCGTTGCGGTGAGCGTGGTCGAGGGCTTTCAAAATCTGGGAGATGAAGTGCACCGTCTCCCGGCTGGTCAGTTTGCCGCCCCGCTCATTGAGGTACTCCCGCAGGGTCATGCCGTCCACATACTCCATCACGATGTACTGGAGGCTGTCGCTGACCGAGACATCGTAGACCTTGACGATGTTGGGGTGATTGAGCAGCGAGATGGCTTTGGATTCGTTCTTGAACCGCCGCACCAGATCGGGGTCGTGCATCAATTCCTGCCGCAGCACCTTGACCGCCACTTCGGTTCCTGCCGGGACCGGGCCGTTCTGCGCCACGACCACCGCCTTGTAGACATTGGCCATGCCGCCGGTGCCGATCAGACTTTCGACCCGGTAGAGACCGTCCAGCGTCTTGCCGATCAGATTATCCATGGCGCACCTCCATTGGTTCCACACCCAGCAGCAGCGCGGTGATGTTGTCCGGGCCGCCGTTTTCGTTGGCGGCATCCACCAGACGGTCGGGCAGGTCGTAGAACGCGCTGGTCTGCATCAGTTCCACCATCTGATCCCGGGGTACGGCGTTGGTCAGGCCGTCGGAACAGAGCAGCAGCAGGTCGCCCGCCTGCAGCCGGGCCGAGGTGAACTCCGGTTCCAGCCGGAAATCCACGCCGAGGGCGCGGGTGATGATGTTTTTCTGGGGGTGATGCTCGGCCTCTTCCACCGTGATGGTGCCGCAGTCCACCAGCTCCTGCACATAGGAGTGGTCATGGGTCAGCTGGGTCAGCTGCCCCTCCCGGAACAGGTAGGCGCGGGAGTCTCCCGCATGGCAGAGGAACACCTGCCCGGCCCGCACCAGCGCGCAGACGGCGGTGGTCCCCATCCCGGCCAGCGACTCTTCCCGCATGGCTTTCTGGAAGATAAAGCGGTTGGCACTGATGAGGGACTTTTTCAGAAAGGTCGCTTCCTCGCCGGGCATACACTGGCTGTACTGCTCCTGAAAGCAGTGCTCGATGACGTCGCACGCGCTGTGGGAAGCTTCCCGTCCGCCCCGTGCGCCGCCCATGCCGTCGCATACCAGACACCATGCCGCACCGCCGGGCAGTTCGCCCGCCCGGTAATCGTCCTGATTTTCCTGACGGACGCGGCCGACATCCGTTTTTCCTGCAAGTTTCATAGGCTTCTCCTTCTCGGATTCAAAACAAACTGGTTCAGGCTTTGCCGTTCATCTCATCGCGGCGCAGCTGGCCGCAGGCAGCACTGATCTCGCTGCCGAGACGCCGGCGCACCGTGGCGTTTACGCCCAGACTTTCCAGCTTCTGCTGGAAGCGGCGGACGTTGGCCGCATCGGTGGCCGAATAGGGGCTGCCGTCTACCGGGTTGATGGGGATGAGGTTGACGTGGGCCCCCATTCCCCGGATGAGGTTGGCCAGCTGCTTGGCGCAGGCGTCGGAATCGTTGACGCCCCGCACCATTGAGTACTCGAAACTGACCCGGCGGCCCGTGGTGTCCTGATAGCGGCGCACCGTCTCGATCAGCTGCTCCACGGGGTACGCATCGTTGACCGGCATCATCCCGCTGCGGATCTCATTGTTGGGTGCGTGGAGAGAGACCGACAGCGTCAGCTGCAGCTTCTTCTCCGCCAGCTTGTCGATCTTGGGCACGAGGCCGCAGGTGGACAGGCTGATGTTCCGCATCCCGATGTTGACCCCCTCGGGCGAGGAGATGATCTCGAGAAACTTCATCACTTCGTCGAAATTATCCAGCGGTTCACCGATGCCCATGAGGACGATGTGGGAGATGCGCTCCCCGATGTCCTTCTGGGCGGTGTAGATCTCAGAGCAGATCTCCCCGGCTTCGAGGTTGCGCACCCGGCCGGCCTGCGTGGAAGCGCAGAAGCGGCATCCCATCCGGCAGCCCACCTGCGTGGAGACGCAGACCGTGTTGCCGTAGTGATACCGCATGACAACGGTCTCAATGCAGTTGCCGTCGGCCATCCGGAGCAGATATTTTACGGTGCCGTCCTTTGCTTCCTGACGACGCTCGATCTGGGGCGCGGCGATGTAGAAGCTCTCCTCGAGCTTTGCCAGCAGGGTCTTGGGCTGATCGGTCATGGCCGAAAACTCGGTCACGAGCTTCTGGTGCACCCAGTGGAAGATCTGCTTTGCCCGGAATCCCGGCTGACCCAGAGCTTTCAGCTCCGCGGTCAGCTCCTCCAGCGTCAGGGAGGAAATACAGCGTTTTTGTTCCATGGTGTTCTCCTATTGTATCAAATGGCTTTCTGCAGCGCGCAGAGGAAGAAGCCATCCATTCCGGTGCGGGTCGGGACCGACAAAGCCCCGTGCTCCCCCACCGTCATTCCCGCCGGGAAGGGGATCTCCGGCGTTGCCACGGCAAATTCCGGATGCCGGCGCAGGAACGCCGCCACCTGTTCTTCGTTCTCGGCCGGGTCGATGGTGCAGGTCGAGTAGACCAGCCGCCCGCCCGGTTTCAGCAATGCGGCCGCCGTATCGAGGATGGCCGCCTGCGTAGACAATAATTCATCGTGGCGTGTTTTTTCGAGCTTCTTATACCGGACATCCGGCTTTTTGGCCAAGATGCCGATGCCGCTGCAGGGCACATCCGCCAGAATGCGGTCGGCCTGCGGCAGCTCCGGATTGAAGACAGCCGCGTTGTTGACCTTGGGTTCCACATTGGCAAAGCCCATCCGCTCCACGGCCTTCCGGATCAGGCTGACCCGGTTTTCGGTCACGTCGCAGCTGACAAGACGGCCCGTATTCTCCATCTCTTCGGCCAGCAGCAGGGTCTTGCCGCCCGGGGCCGCGCAGAGGTCGAGCACCGCTTCCCCGGGCTTTGCCTCCACACAGAGAGCCGCCAGCTGGCTGGCCTGCCCTTCTACATGGAAAAATCCCTGCCGGAACAGCTCGTTCTCCGCCGGGCTTCCCTCAAACCGGGCCAGCACACTGCCGGGCACGATGCCCGGCTGGGCCTGCACACCGACTTCGGTCAGCAGAGCACAGAGCTTGTCCGCGTCGGCCTTGAGGGGGTTGGCACGCAGGCTGGTCAGCCCCTTGTCGGCGGTATGGGTTAGGATTTCCAACGCTTCGTCCGGGTAAGTTTTCCGGAGGAAGTCGGCGACATCCCGCCCGCAGGAGCCGAGGACCATCAGCCGCTCGGTCTCATTTTTGAAGTTTGCCGTGCTCAGGTCGTAAACGCAGGCTTTGCGGAGAACGGCATTGGTCAGGCCGGATGCACTGGCCTTTTTGAAGGTGCGGGTCAGCTTGACGGCCTCATTGACCGCCGCCGACACCGGCACCTGCATATAGCGGGCCTGCGCCAGTGCCGACCGCAGGATCTCCCGCACCGGGGCGTCCAGCTTCGCCAGACCTTTCGACAAAAACTGCCCGAGGATGTAATCCAGCGTGCCCTGATGCTCCAACACGGTGTAAAAGATCGCGCTGGCAAAGGCTTTGTCCCGGCCTTCCAGCTTCTGGCGTTTCAGCTCTGCGTCGAGGATCAGGTTGGAAAAGCCATCCTGCTCCTGCCGGACAAGGGCCGCGACCGCCGCCGCTCTTGGATTGGCCGCCATCAGAGGATATCCCCCGTTTTCAGACGGAGGCCGGCGGCAAAGGCCGTGCCGTCCATGGGCTTCTTGCCCTCAGGCACCACCTGCAGCAGCTGAACCGCACCGTCGGCGCAGGCCACGGTCAAAGGCTTTGTTGCCAGCACCGTGCCGGGTGCTTCGCCGTTCGACGGAGCCACGCGGCAGCTGTTGACCTTGATCTTCTTGCCGCCGGAGGTAACGAACCACGCCGAAGGCCACGGGTTCATGCCCCGCACCCAGTTGTGGATGTGGTCGGCGGTATCGGTCAGATGAAACTCGGCCATCTCCTTGCTCAGCATGGGCGCGACCGAGGCATTCTCATGCGCCTGCGGCTGGGCGGTCAGGGTACCGGCAGCAAGGGCGGGAACGGTCTCGCACAGCACCCGGGCACCCACAGCGGTCACCCGGTCGAACAGTTCGCCGCTGGTCTCCTCGGGGTCGATGGCGATCTTCTCACAGCAGAGCACATCGCCGGTGTCGAGGCCCTCGTCCATCTGCATGATGGAAACGCCGGTTTCGGCGTCCCCATTCAGCATCGCCCACTGAACGGGTGCACTGCCCCGGTACTTCGGCAGCAGCGAAACGTGCAGGTTGATGCAGCCGTATTTCGGGATTGCCAGCACCGATGCAGGCAGAATGCAGCCGTAGGCCACCACCACGATCAGTTCCGGAGCCAGTGCGCGGATGTTTTCATCCTCGCCGCCGTCCCGCAGGGTGCGGGGCTGGAACACCGGGGTGCCGTGGGCCAGTGCCACTTCTTTGACCGGGGGCGCGGTGAGCACCTGCTTGCGGCCCACCGGCTTATCCCGCCGGGTGTAGACGGCGCAGATGTCGTGCCCGGCGTCGTACAGGGCTTTCAGGCAGTCCGCCGCGATGTCCGGCGTACCCATGAACAGAATGCGCATCAGTTGTTTCCTTTCGCTTTGCGGGCAGCGGCGGCACGGCCCTCTTCGGTGTCCTCATAGAAGTATTCGCTGGACTGCATGATGGTGATGCCGTCCAGATGGTCGTTCTCGTGCTGGATGCAGCGGGCCAGCAGGCCCTCGGCTTCCAGCTCGAACCAGTTGCCGTTGCGGTCCTGCGCGCGGACCTTGACCGCCGCCGGACGGGTGACGGCACCGTTGTGGCCCGGGAAGGACAGGCAGCCCTCGTAAGCAGTCTCCTCGTCTTCGGAGACGGCGAGGATCTCAGGGTTCACGAAATCAATGAACTTGTACTCATAATCGGCGGGGATCTCGTCGGGTGCGTCGGTGGTATCCCACACGACAAACAGACGGCGGAGCATTCCCACCTGCGGGCCGGCCAGACCCACGCCGTCGACGTCGATCATGGTCTCGCGCATATCGTCCAGCAGAGTCGCCAGACGGTCATCAAACGTGGTCACAGGGCGGCAGACCTTGTTCAGGATGGGGTCGCCTTCTTTTACAATGTTGCGGATCGCCATAAGATAGAACCTCCTAAGATTCGTTCAATTGTTGTATCAGATATCGCCATCCGAGTGCATATCCACGGCAACGGTGGCTTTAGAGGGGAGCTTTTCGCTCTCGTAAAGCCCCAGCGTCTCCCGGATCAGATCCCGGAACCGCCGGTCGTTGCGGCACTTGATGGTGAGTTTGTAGCGGTAATTTTCATTGATCTTTTCGATGTTGCCGGGGGTCGGGCCAAGCACCCGGAGGGGCAGGTCGGGCTGTTTGGCGGCCTGCTGGCCCAGCAGGGCCGCAAACCGGCCAGCGGCCCGGGCCACCTCGATTTCCTTGCCGCCCAAGAACCCCACAACACACAGGCCGCAGAAAGGCGGGTAAAGGCCCAGCTTCCGGTACGCGATCTCCTGCTCAAAGAAGGCGTCGTAGTCCTGTGCCGCGGCCAGATTCAGGGTCACGTTGTCGGGGTCGGTGGTCTGCAGGATGGCGTAGCCCGGGTCCTTGGCCCGGCCGCTCCGCCCCACCACCTGTGTCACGAGGCTGAACACCGTTTCACAGGCACGGAACCCCTGCGCAAAGAGCAGCGAGTCGATGCCGAGCACGCCCACCAGCGTCACATCCTCAAAATCCAGTCCCTTCGCCACCATCTGGGTACCCACCATGATATCGTACTCATGCCGGGCAAACTTGGCCAGCAGCTTTTCGTGGGCGTCCTTGGCGGCGGTGGAGTCCTGATCCATCCGGAGGATGCGGGCATCCGGGAAGAGTTTTGCCAGTTCTTCTTCAGCTTTCTGGGTGCCGAAGCCCCTATATTGCAGCTTGCCGCCGCAGGCCGGGCAGGTCTTGGGCGGCGGGTTCTGCTGGCTGCCGCAGTAGTGGCAGAGCAGCTTGTGCGCCGACTTGTGATAGACCATCGGCACGCTGCACTTGGGGCACTTGAGCACCTCGCGGCAGTCCTCGCACTGGGCCATGGTCTGGTAGCCGCGGCGGTTCAGCAGCAGGATGGTCTGCTTTTCTGCGTCCAGATTCCGGCGGATAGCATCCTGCAGCGCGATGCTGATCTCGCCCGGGTTGCCCGAGGCGATCTCGGCCCGCATATCTACGATCTGGACGCTTGGCAGCGGATTGCCGCCATACCGGTGGCTCAGCCGCACCAGCTGGGTCCTCCCCTGCTGGGCTGCATAGTAGCTCTCGGTGCTGGGCGTCGCGCTGGCCAGCAGCAGCAGGCTGCCGTTTTCGGCGGCGCGCTGCCGGGCCACCTCGTGGGCGGAATAGCGGGGGGCCGACTCGGAGCGGTAGGTGTGCTCCTGCTCCTCGTCGATAATGATCAGCCCAATGTCCTCCAGCGGCGCAAAGATGGCACTGCGGGTGCCGACCACGATCTCCGCACCGCCGTCTTGGATCATCTGCCACTGGAGCAGCCGCTCGGTATGGTTGAGGGCCGAGTGCTGCACGGCGACCCGGCTGCCGAACTGCGACTTGAGCCGCAGGATCATCTGGGGCGTCAGGCTGATCTCGGGCACCAGCACCAAGGCTCTCCGGCCCAGTGCAAGGCAGCGTTCGATCAGCTTGAGGAACACCAGCGTTTTGCCGCTGCCGGTCACGCCGTAGAGCAGAGCCGAATGGGGTTCGATGTCCTCCAGTTTCGGCACCAGCGCGTCGTAGGCCACCTGCTGCTCTTCGGTCAGGGTGATCGGCTCGTTTTTCAGCGGAATGCTGGCATACAGGTCGATGGATTTGTTCACCTTGCTGCAGGCCAGCACCCCTTTGGTGCAGAGGTTGTCGAGCACCGCCCGGCTGATCCCCTTATCTTCCAGCTCGTTCAGGGTGCGGGAGCCGCCGGCCAGCAACGCCACCGCTGCCAATTGCTTAGCCGTCGGTTTTGGCTTGGCGGGCAGCTGCCCCACCAGCTCGTAGGCGTTTTCCGTATGGCGGGTCAGCTGCTTTTGCAGCACCGGCGTCACACCGTCGGCAGCCACGCTGGGCTTGTACTGTGCGCCGTATGGGATGACCGCTTTGACCGCCTCGTACCAAGTGCAGAAGGTGCGCTCTTTCAGGAACTTCACCAGCCGTAGCAGCTCTGGCGTCAGGCAGGCCGACGCCGGTGCCACGTCGAAGAGGAATTTTAATTTGGAGTGCTCCGGCTCGGCATCGCAGGCCAGCACCACGCCCATCCGGGCGCGGCTCCCCTTGCCGAAGGGCACCAGCACCATGCTCCCCATCCGGACGGTCGCCTGATGCTCCGGCAGCACCGCATAGGTATAGAGTTTATCGAAGTGAAAGGTCGCATTGCTTACCGCAACGCCTACCGTTTTTGGCATTCGGGCTGCTCCTTCGTGTTGTTATTCGGCCAGCTTGCGCATCATCTGGTACAGTTCCTCGGCGCAGGTGTCCACATCGTGGTTCACCAGCTGTTGGTCGTAGGTATCCTTGATGGCAAGCTCATTGAGGGCTTCGTTCAGCCGACGCTGGACGCTGGCCTCGTCCTCGGTGCCGCGGCCCCGCAGACGGCGTTCCAGTTCCTCGATGGAGGGCGGCAGCAGGAAGATGGTGTTGGCACCGGGGTACATCCGCTTGATGTTGGCCGCGCCGTGTACGTCGATGACCAGCACGACCATCCGGCCTGCATCCAGATGGCGGTTGACCTCCGAGCGGAGGGTGCCGTAGTAGTTCTTGTTGTAGAAGTTGTGCTCCACGATCTGGTCCTCGGCCAGCAGCTTGCGGAACTCTTCCTCGGTGCGGTAGTAGTAGTCCACACCCTCCTGCTCGCCCGGCCGGGGTGCCCGGGTGGTGGCCGAGACCGTCTTGGCGATCTCGGGGTGGTTCTCCCGCAGCTTCTTCACAACGCTGTCCTTGCCGACACCGGACGGGCCGGAGACGACGAACAGATACTTTTCGTTTTCCATCTGATTATTCCTCCTCTGTCTTTTTCTCTTCCGGCTGGTCGGCAGCGCGGGCGGCGACCGTCTCAGGCTGCAAAGCCGAAAGCACCACATGGTCGGAATCCATGATCAACACCGCACGGGTGCTGCGGCCATAGGACGCATCAATGAGCATCCCCCGCTCCCGCGCTTCTTTTACCAGACGCTTGACCGGGGCGGAATCCGGGCTGACAACAGCCACGACCCGCCCTGCACTGACCAGATTGCCAAAGCCGATGTTGATGAGTTTCATACGACCCTCCGATGATCATTCCAGATTCTGGATCTGCTCGCGGATCTTCTCGATCTCTGCCTTCATATCCACCACGATCCGGGTGATGTCCAGATCCTGACACTTGGAACCGATGGTGTTGGTTTCACGGTTCA
>CAVKZS010000096.1:0-24150 GCA_963660925.1 Eubacterium sp. CAG:38
AAAGATGCGTTAGTACGTTCTCTCTGGTGATTATACACAAAAACTAATGGAGAGGTATTTTCATGGCACAGCCCGACATCTTATTTTTCATGTCCGATCAGCACACGCCAGCCTATTCCGGATTCGAGGGCTGCAATGTGGACACTCCGGCAATGGATGCTCTGTGTGCCGACGGTATCCGATTTTCACAAGCATATTCTACCTGCCCGCTCTGCGTTCCGTCCCGGCTGGCCATGCTGAGCGGTCTGCGTCCGGCCCGGACGGGAATCTTTACCCTAGACGATGCACTGCCTGATATGACCCCGACCTTTTTGCACCATCTGGTAGAGCAGGGCTATGAAACCGTCCTGATTGGTCGGATGCACTTTGTGGGTGCCGATCAGCGGCACGGCTTTACCAAACGGATTGCGGGCGATCTGACCACCATCAGCTGGAATGCCCCTCGCAAACAGTTAAAAGAAAGCCGCGGCGTGTTTGTCCGGGCGTTTGGTGAGCCGTTCTGCACCAGCGTCATCGGCGGAGGAGAATCTCCCGTTCAGAATTACGACCGCTATGTCATCGACGCTGCTTTGGAATACCTTTCGCAGCCCCATGAGAAACCACAGTTCATCATGGTTGGCCTATATGCACCGCATTTTCCGTATGTCGGCCCGCGTGATCTGTACGAAAAATACCGGGCAAAGGCAACGCTGCCCAAATCCTTCTATGATCCCTGCCCGACACCGGTACTGAAACGGCACCACACTGCTGCCGGCGAAGAAACAGCTCTGGCTGCGCAGGCGGCCTACTGCGCCATGATCGAACAGCTGGATGCGCGCATGGGCGAAGTACGCACCGCATTTGATGCCTACTGCGATCAAAAAGGTTGTCCGCGCCTTTTCCTCTACACATCGGATCATGGAGATCAGTGCGGTGATCACCGGATGTTTGCCAAATCCACGTTCTATGAAAAATCAGCGAAGATTCCTTTGATGATGGCCGGTGATGGAATTGCTCCGGGTGCGGTCTGCACCACTCCCGTCAGCATCATGGACATCGGCCCCACTTTGCTGGATTACACCGGGGCACAGCCCATGATGGACATTGATGGCGTCAGCCTTGCACCGGCATTTCATGGGAAAGAATTTCAGAAGCATACGGTCTACGGCGAGTTTTTGGAGCGAACCGATTTGCAGTCGCCTGCCAACAGCTATTGCTTTATGATCCGGGAGGGCAATTACAAATATATGTCTTTTGCGGATGACCCCGCTTGTGAGCTTCTGTTTGATCTCTCCACAGATCCGGACGAGCAGCAGAACCTCATCCACACGCTGCCCGATATCGCTGGCCGGATGCGCACACTGGCGCAGGAATATGCCATGCCGGAACAGGCAATCAAATTGGAAAAGCTTCATGCACGAAACACCGCTCTTTGGAAAGCATACGAAAAAGCCGTTGGCGCAGATACTACCGGCGAACTCTGGCTGAACAACCCACCCGAAGCCCGCATCCTGCCCGAGATCTGTCTGGAGGCAAAACCACAATGAAGAACAACTTGTTTGCAATTGATATCGGCGGAACCGACATCAAATACGGGGTGGTCACACCGGAAAACGATGTTATTTCTGCTGGTCGAATTCCCACTCCTTACAAAACGCCCGAACATCTTGTAACGCTTCTCGTCCGATTAGTTTCGCAGTGCCCGGAGCAAGTAAGCGGTATCGCGGTCAGTCTCCCGGGGAGTTCCTGCGGAGACGAGGGCATCGTCCAGCGCGGCGGTGCACTGAAATATATGCGCGGCTTTCCGTTGGGGAAAGCTCTCCATGAAGCATCCGGTCTGCCTGTGACATTGGAAAACGATGGTCGGTGTGCAGCACTGGGTGAATATTGTGCCGGTGCTTTACAAAACGCGCACTGCGACGTCATGCTGGTAATCGGCACCAGTCTGGGTGGAGGTATTCTTTTCGATGGAGAGATTTTGGACGGCTTTCAGAGCTTTGCCGGACGTTTTTCGCACCTGCTTACAAAAGATTCCATCGGGAACTTGGTCCGTGTGGGTGATCTGATTGGAAAAGAAGGTCTGCGCCGCGCTGTGGTTTCGGCTTGCGGCCTGCCACTGGATACCCCTTTGACTGGATACGAGATTTTCGACCGCATCAATTCGGGCGATCCCGCTGCACAAAAAGGGCTGGATGATTTTTGCCGTCCCATTGCTCTTCTGGTCAGCAATTTGCAGGTGGTCCTCGATCCGGATCGAATCGTTCTCGGCGGCGGAATCAGTGCACAGCCAGCCTTGCTGGAGTCTGTCCAGCGGCAACTATCCGGACTTTCGGAGGGTTCGCCCATTCCCCGCCCGGTTTCCGACATCGTGCTTTCGCAGCTTGGGAATCGCGCCAACCTCATTGGTGCCGCAGAGGTCTGGCGGAGGAAATTTCTTTAACGTTTGATGTGGATTCCACAGAAAAAGAGACCGTTTTGCACGCTGCACTGCAAAGCGGTCTCTTTTTCAAGAATGGGAGGAGAACAATCTGGAGGAAAATGTCAAAAGTAAGGAGAGAGTAAGGAAAAATTACAGCAGCGGGAACTCCACATAGGAGTCGCTTCCGCCCACAAAGACGGTCTGCTGTGCAGGCTTGCTCTGGCGGACTTCCGCCCAGCAGCCGGGGTAATTGCTGTGGACAGCATACTCTGGGAAATCAGAGGAAGTTACATCGACCCGGATGCGGGAACCCTGCTGGAATTTCCACGCCAGATCCCACATCTTGATCTCGATAGCGACTTTTTCGCCGGGCCGATAGGCGGTCCGTTTTTTGCTGTGGTTGCGGTAGCCCAAAGTCGTGATGCTGGAACGGACGTGATAGGCGGTGCCGTCCGGCATTTCTTCGATGACCTTGACCGCAAAGGCTGTATCCTCGGCATCCGAGGCAATGTTCAGGACTACCGACATCGCGCCCATTGTGGTGAACGGTGCAGTCAGCGGCTCCGAGACGAAACTGAGCACATCGTCGCGGAAACCGGCTTTCTGCTGGCGGAGACTGCCGCGCAGCTCTTTGGAGTGGAGGCAGGATTCGGCCCCGTACGTTGCCACCGGATTCTCCGGATCATAGGTGTAGTGAACCGCACCCTGCGGGGTGTCCGAAGCTTCTGTCAGATGGTTCACTTTTTCCGCGTCCCCGGTCAGGTAGAAGCGGCGTGTTTTCTGGTCGGGGATCTCGTAGCTGCTGCGCTGATGCCAGCGGTCATCGCCGATGATGTACGAGCTGATTTTGCACGCAGGCATTTCCCCCTTCACAAGGATGTCATACAGCCAATTGAAGCAGCGGAGGATGTCGTCGTTTTCAAAGTGTTCGCCCGGACGCCCATCCAATGCAACATTAAAATTGTGATCCCATGCGCCGATCAGGAAGGTGCTGTGTGCACGGCTCTCCGGCGAGAGATGTTTGTAGGTCTCAATGGCGGAACCCAGATGATGATCGTACCAGCCCTCACCGATGTAAAGCGGGATCTTCACGTTTTCGGGGATCGTCTTGAACTTGCCCCACATCCCGGTGTTCCAGTAAGCATCGTCTTCATCACAACTGGTGACCCACTTGCGATACCAGTCCACCCGGCGGCCCCAGAGGACTTCATCCACCTCGACCTGCGGACGGTAGCGGCAGCTCTCGAGGTAATCGGCGTCCACCGGGAAACCGGTGTTTTCCATCGCCCATGCAGTCAGCACATCGTGGCGGAACAAGCCGTCCTGAAATGCAGACACATGGCGGAACATTCCGTAGTGGGTCAGATACATGGTCTTGACCTTTTCGGGAACAATATCGGCAATGACCCAGCCGGTCAGAGCCAGATAAGAGTTGCCCGCACAGCCTACCGCCGAGATATCCGGACGGGCACACACCCAGTCGATGGTGGCTTTGCCGTCAGCCCGCTCATTCACATTGGGCTCCCACTCGCCTTCCGAACCGCCGGTACCGCGGCAGTACTGGATGATATAGCGGAATCCCCGGCGGCTGTACTCCCGTGCAGTTGCACGGAACACCGCATCGTTTTTGGGGTAACAGGTGCGTACGACCACCGCCGGGCAGGGTTTCCCGGCAAAACCGGCGGGCGAATAGATCAGAGTCCGCAACTTGACGCCATCGGGCATCGGCAGCATGAGCTCTTCCAGCTCTTCCCCCTCTGCCACAATGGGTGCTGTGCAATTGCCGAACTGTGTCTTGATCCGTTTCAGTTCATAGGCAATTTCTTCTTCGCGTGTTTTAAATACCATGGATTTCCTCTTTTCCCGCCTTTACTGATACTGTGTGCAAGCGACCCAGTGACCGGGCGCAACTTCCTTGAGGGGAATGTCGGCTCCGCGGCATTTGTCGGTGGCGTACGGGCAGCGCGGTGCAAACCGGCAGCCCGGTTTCGGCTCGATGGGACTGGTCAGCTCGCCCCGCATGACCTGTGTGGAGAGCTTTTTGCTGGTCAGACTCGGTTCCGGCACGGCATCCAGCAGACCTTTGGTGTACGGATGGAGCGGATGGCTGAACAACTCATCCGTGCTGGTGTACTCTACGCACTGTCCCAGATACATGACCACGATCTCGTGGCTGATGTGCTTGACAACACTCAGGTCGTGGGTGATGAAAATGTAGGCGATCCCTTTTTCATCCTGCAGATCCATCAGAAGGTTCAACACCTGTGCCTGAATGGAAACATCCAGTGCCGAAACCGGCTCATCGCAGACGATGAACTCGGGGTCCACGGCCAGTGCACGGCCGATGCCGATGCGCTGGCGGCGGCCGCCGTCCAGCTCATGGGAGTAACTGTCGGCGTAACGCTCGGCAATGCCAACCGTCTCCATGATGTGCGCGACCCGGGCGTTGTATTCGTCCCGGTCCTTGACCAGCTTGTAGTTTTTCAGCGGTTCGCCGATCAGATCCCGGACGCTCATGCGGGGATCCAGAGACGCCTGCGGGTCCTGAAAGATCATCTGCATCCGCTTGCGGTATTCCCGCATCTGCTTTTCGTTGAAATGGGTGATATCCACGCCGTCGTAATAGATCGAACCGCTGGTGGCCGCGTGCAGGTGGAGCAGCAGCCGGCCCAATGTAGATTTGCCGCAGCCGGACTCGCCGACCACGCCCAGCGTTTCGCCCCGCTTGATGGTAAAGTCGATGCCATCGACTGCGTGGAGCATTCCCTTGGAGGTCTTGAAATATTTTTTGAGGTCTTTTACTTCGACCAATGTTTTGTTGTCCATCGTCATCCTCCGTTACCGCGCATCGTACCGATGGCATTTTACAAAGTGATCCGGGGCCAGCTGCTTCATTGCCGGGGCCTTGCGGCACTGCTCCGTCGCATACTTACAGCGGGGCGCAAACCGGCAGCCCTCCATCTTTTCGGTGGGGTCGGGCATCATGCCCTCAATGGTTTCCAGACGCTTGGTCTTGGCGTCCAGCTTGGGGATCGCGTTGAACAGACCCTCCGTGTACGGATGCAGATCCTTGTTGGCGAAGATCTCTTCGATGCTGCCGTACTCGATGCACTCGCCGGCATACATGACAGCGACCTTTTTGCAGGTCTGCGCCACAACGCCCAGATCGTGGGTGACAAGGATCATCGCCGTGTTCAGCCGCTCCTGAAGCTCGTGGATCAGGCCCAGCATCTGGGCTTGGATGGTCACGTCCAGTGCGGTGGTCGGCTCGTCGGCAAGGATCAGCTTCGGCTCGCAGGCCAATGCAATTGCAATGACGATGCGCTGTTTCATGCCGCCCGAAAACTCGTGGGGATATTCATTCTTGCGGTTGGCCGGAATGCCGACCAGCTCCATCATGTTATCGACGACCTTGTTCAGCTCTTCCTTGGATTTGTCCGGATTGTGTTCTTTGACCACTTCAAGGATCTGGTCGCCCACGGTCATGACCGGGTTCAGGCTAGACATCGGGTCCTGAAAGATCATCGAGACGGTGCGGCCGCGCAGTTTGCGCATCTTTTCCTCGGGCAGCTCCAGCACATCGTGGCCGTCCAGCAAGATGGAGCCTTCGGTCACTTCGCCAATGCCGTCGGGCAGCAGGCGCATCACGCTCAGGCAGGTGGTGGTCTTGCCTGCGCCGGTCTCGCCCACCAGACCCAGCGTCTCGCCGTATTCGAGGCTCAGGTTCAGGCCGTTCACAGCGTAGACCGTCGCCATTTCTGTATTGTAATTAACGCTGAGATTTTTGATCTCAAGTAAGTTTTCTGCCATAGTTTGCTCCTTTTTCCATCCCAATCAGGCTGCAGTCTTCTTGCTCTTGGCCTTCTTGGATCTCTTATGGGTGCCGAGGGTGCCGCGCAGCTTCGGGTCAAGGGCATCGCGCAGAGCATCGCCCACGATGTTGAAGCAGAGCACCACGATCATGATGAACACCCCCGGCGCAATGGAGATGACGGGATCAACGCTCATGAACTTGTAACCGTCGTTGACCATGTTTCCCCAGCTGGCCGTCGGCGGGTTGATGCCCATGCCGAGGAAGCTCAGGGCCGCTTCGTTCAGGATCGCGTTGCCGAGGTTCATGGTCATCAAGACGATGTTGGACGAAATGCAGTTCGGCAGAATGTGAACCAAGGTATTCTTGAATTTAGAGGCACCGCACAGCTGCCCGGCGGTGATGTAGTCCATCTGCTTGACGGTCAATACTTGTCCGCGGGTCACACGGGCGTAACTGGGGATCATTGAAATACCGATGGCAAGGCAGATGTTGAACAGACCCTTGCCGAGGATGCTGCCGAGGAACAGGGCCAGAATGATCATGGGAATGCTCATCATGGCATCCATAATACGCATGAGGACCGTATCCACGATGCCTCCGGACATACCGGCCAGCAGACCGATCGCCATACCCAGACCGCCTGCGATCAGAACGGAAACCATGCCGACCACAAAGGAGACACGGCCGCCGTAGATGATGCGGGTAAGCACATCACGGCCCATGGCATCGGTGCCGAAAATGTGTTGGAGCGAAGAACCCTGCAGCATATTGGTCAGATCCTGCTTATAGGGGTCGTAGGGCGTTACCACCGGAGCCAGAATCGCGGCAAGGATCATGATAACAAGGATCGCCATGCAGAACACCACAGACTTCCGGCTGAACATGACTTTCAGCACGCGGGAGTTCTTGAGCTTGCGGAATTTAGAATTGTTTTTCATACAGGCCTTTCCCTCCCATCAATCATTGCGGATTCGAGGATCGATGATACCGTACAGGATATCAACGATCAGGTTGCAGATGGCGACGGCCACCGAGATCACCAGCACGCCGTTGCAGACCACCATGAAGTCACGGCCTTTGATGGAAGAGATCATCAGGCTGCCCAGACCGGGCACGACAAAGATGCTCTCGACCAGAACGGTACCGCCGATCATGCCGCCCAGCGTAACGCCCATGACTGTAATAATGGGGATCAGGGCATTGCGGAGCTGATGACGGAAGGTAATGGCCTTCTGGCTGATGCCCTTGGCCTTGGCGGTGGTGACATAATCCTGCCGGATGACTTCCAGCATGGAGGAACGGGTCTGGCGGGTGAACTTTGCCAGCGGGTTCATGGAAAGGACGATCATCGGTAGGATGATGTGGCGCACCCATTCCCCGCCGCCGTCGGCAAATTTGGTGTAGCCGGAGGTCGGCAGAACATGGAGCTTCAGGCCGAAGATCAGGATCAGCACCATGCCGAACCAGAACATCGGCATAGACATACCAATGTTGGCGAACACGGAGATCACCGAGTCGATGGCCGTGCCGCGGTTCTTGGCCGCGACGATGCCGAGGATAACGCCCAGCACCACAGCGATCAGGAATGCGGGCAGGACGATGGACAGGGTGATCTTGAGGCGGGTGAACAGCACCTCGGAGATCTCCATCTGAAGGGCGACCGAGCGGCCCATCTCACCATGGAACAGACCTTGGATCCACTTGAAATACTGGATCAGGACCGGCTGATCGTAGCCGAACAATTTGGTGTAGTACTCAATCTGCTCCGCTGTGGCGTTTGCCCCAAGGAAGTTTGTGATGGGGTCGCCGGGAACCAGCTGCATCAGCAGAAAGACAAACAATGTCACAATAAAGATGACGACCACCGACTGCGCAATGCGCTTCAGGATCATCTTGGTCAATTTTTTGCTCACAGGTACCTCCTTTGAAAAAGACCGCAGCCGAATCCGCTGCGGCCTCTCTCAGATCAGGAAATTGTTGATGGACTCTGTTGTTGGCTCCTTACTTGCTCATCCAGCAGTTGCCGATATCCCACGATGCCATATGGCAGACGCTGGTGTTGTCGCCGTGGACGTAATCGTATTTGAAGATGGGCTGGTTCTGGATGAAGAGCGGACGGCCGAAGAGTGCGGTACCGTTCTCGTGGTTGTAAATCAGCTCCTGCATCTTCCATTCGCAGTCCACCTTGTCTGCATCGGTCTTGGCGGTACGGATCTCTTCCAGCAGATCCATGGCATCCTGCGGATGCTGAATGCCCTTGGCGTAGAATGCACCGTCCACATCCAGATGACGGCCCATGTACAGGCCCAGATCCGGAGAGATCGCATGGTAGTGGCCCATGATGCCTTCCCAAGTGCCGGTGGAGTAGAGGCTGGTCTGGGTGGAATCGTCCACCAGATCAATGGTGCAGTGGATGCCGACTTCGTCCAGCATATTGGCCGCTGCGGTGAAGATGTCCTTGTTGCCGGCGTTGACGGTCATGGTGGTGTCAAAGCCATTGGGGTGACCCGCCTCGCTCAGCAGCTGCTTTGCGTGCTCCACATCGTAGTGCATGGCGTCCATATCGGTGTTATAAGTAATTGCGCCCGGAGCAGCCCACTGGTTGGTGGAGGTCAGCATTCCGTAGCCGAATGCCTGACACAGCGCATCGGCGTCGATGGCCTCTGCCATGGCCAGACGCACACGGCTGTCGGCAAAGGGTGAGTTGGGATCGGAACTGTTGGGGATCAGACCAGTACCGGTCAGACCCTGACCAGACTTGTTGGTCTCGTGGATGATCTTGCCGAAAGAGGTGGATCCCATCTCCTTGATCTGGGAAGCAACGGTTAGGTTGTCCATCTTGATGATGTCGTACTCGCCTGCTTGGAACGCAGATGCACGGGTGGTCGGCTCATCGACGATGTAATACTCCACGCCGTCCAGATAGGGCTTGCCGTCCTGCCAGTAGTTCTCGTTCTTGGTGTATTTGATGCTGACGCCGGGGTTGTACTCGGTGACCTTGAAGGGGCCGGTGCCGCAGGAAGTGGAGCGCAGGCTGTCCACATCCTCGAGGGCTGCCGGAGACATATAATAAACGAAGAAGCCGACGCCCTCCAGTGTGGAGCTGTTCCAGCTCTTGAGGATCATCTTGATATGAGTATCGTCGATGACCTCGCAGGATGCAATGTTGGCGACCTCATTGCGCTGGTTTGTCTGGTATTCCTCGATGTTGCGCTTGACCGCATCGGCATTGAAGGCCGTGCCATCGGTGAAGGTCACACCGCTCTGCAGCGTCCAAGTGATGCTGGGCTCGTCGGGATCGGTGGTCCACTCGGTAGCCAGTTCGGGCTTGAAGGTACCGTCCTCGTTGTAGTCGATCAGAGACTCATACGCCGTGTTCAGCACGACCAGTGCAGCATTGTTGGTCAGTTCCGGGGTGTAGCCGCAGTTTGCGACCGAGTTGTGGCAGGCGTATTTCAGCACGCCGCCATACACCGGATCCCCGGCGTTAGCATCATTGTCTGCAGCTTCCGAGCTGGCTGCAGCCGTGCTGGAAGCAGCGGTACTGCTGCTGGAGCTTCCGCCGCAGGCCGTCAGAGCCGCCGCAGCAACCACCGTACCACAGGCAGTCAGAAAGGAACGACGCGTAATCTTTTTCATAACAGTGATCTCCTTTTGCTCGATTTCTCCATGTATCTCGTTTCGCAATTCATACGACGAACGACGTATGATGTCTTACAAGCATAGAATACTCAAATTAGCCCGCATTGTCAAGATTGCAGACTATCCAAAGAATTTCTTCGTTTTTTGGGCAATTACGACAAATTCGCCTCCTGTTCCCCTGTTCTCAGCGATTGCAAAGCCCTTTGATGTTCTTTTGATTCTGCAAAAGATGCTCCCTCATGGCCTCCTGTGCGGCGGCTGCATCCTGCTGCTCGATGGCCCGGACAATCTCGGCGTGGGTACGGGCGGTCACGCCCTTCATGGACGGCAGATCGGTGCGCATCACGCCAAACAGATGGATGCCATAGGTGATGACCGGAATGATCTTCGGCAGAACGCTGTTGTGCGTGCATTCTGCGATGGCGACATGGAATGCCTGATCTTCCTTCCGGAAGTCCTCTCCCCGGTCCAATGCGTTCTCCACCAGTTTCTGCGCCCGTTTCAGTTTGTCGAGGTCCGCTGCATTTCTCCGTTGTGCCGCAAGCCCTGCGATCCAGACTTCCAGCTGCATCCGGATCTCAAACAGATCCCCTACGAGCTTCTCTTTATCTTCAATGTATTCCAGACCGAAGGGGTCATCCACCAATCCGGTGTTGTCGGCCACATAGGTTCCCTTTCCGCGCTGGATCTCCAGCACATTCCGGGATACCAACAGCTTGATGGCCTCCCGCACCGTGCCGCGGCCGACGTTCAGCTGTTGGCAGAGTTCAAATTCGTTGGGAATCTTGGAGCCGACTTTGAGATTCTGGTCAATGATCAGCTGCCGGATCTGTTCCGACACCTGCTCCGGCAGCGATTTGCGCTCGACCTGCACGTTTTGCAGGTTGTTCAGGATTTCGTTTTCGTTCATCAATACTTCCTCCTAGAGGCACCATTTTAGTATGTCCTGTCTTGTGATGTCAGGACATCACATGTCATATTATAGCACATCTGCCGCTTTTTTGATAGTACCTCTTTGAAGTAACTGTGTAAACATCCTTTATTTGAAAAACTGCTATCATATTGGAGCCGCAGTTCCTGACCATGGAGCTGCGGCTCTTTTCCGTTGATTTGTTTCAGCATATTTCGACGCATTTTGTTATTTTGGACGCTTTTCGGTTAGAGTTGGGTGGAAAGGACGTGCAAAATATGCTTGATGTGAAAATTTCGGAATCCGATACTCAGCTTGATGAACTTCTCCGACCGCTGGGAATCACCCGAGCTTCAAAGTCTTCCCGGATCTTGTACGAGTGCATCACTTTGATTTTTGAGCAGGAGGACCGACTGGAAGCAGTTCAAAAAGAGATCTATATGCCGATCGCGGAACAGCGACACTGCAAATGGCCCGCGATCCAGAGCGCAGTCCGACGGGCGGCTGAAAAGGCATGGACCACCAACCCGCAGCGGGTGCAAGAACTGGCAGGCTATCCCCTGACCGGCTGCCCCAGCGCGGTGCAATTCCTCGAGATGATCTATAATGCCATTGTGAGAGGGTAAGAAAAGGCCGAAGTACATCGATGGCCTTCGTCACCACAGCAGGAATCGGGATTCCAAGCCGGGCAAAAATACTCCGGACTTCTGCAAATTTCCATCCCGAAGAAACCGGCTATTCGGTCTCCATCCCCGACATCGACGGCTGCTTTACGCAGGGCGAGACCATGGATGAAGCGGTTTCCATGGCACAGGACGCCATCGGCCTGATGCTCGAAGATTGCAAAGTCTGCCCGAAGCCTTCCATTCCTTCTGCCATTCATGTAGAGCCGGGCGATTTCATTGCAATGGTTCCGTTTGATATGGAGGAATACCAGAAGCAGTTTAAGCCCGTCAAAAAGACGCTTTCCATTCCCGGCTGGCTGAACGATGCCGCCGAGTCCGCCCACATCAACTTTTCCAGCGTCCTGCAGAAGGGCCTCAAATCTGAGCTTGGCATGATTTGATTTTATAGCTGCACAAAAGGGAGACGTTTTTTGCACCGTCTCCCTTTTCTTGTATCTGTTACCGCAGCCCCGCCCATGGGTCGTTCTTCGAAGTTTCCGCCGCCTTTTCTGCCTGCTTCACCCAGTCTGTAAAGTTCTTTTCCTCATACAACGCCTTTCCGTCGGCCCGCAGACCCAGCAGCATCTTTTCCAGCTTTTCCCGGTCGTACCGGCTCCCGGCCAGATCCTTCTGCCCGTTCACTTCCACCGGCGCACCCAGCTGGAAACAGATGGATTTCTTCACAGGTTCGTCGGTTCTGTTCTTTTCCAAAGATGTGAATTTCACACCGTCAAACTTGACGGTACCATCTTCGTATGTTATACTACCTATAGAACCATAACGTTGCAGGCCGATCGGCAATTGGAAGCCTAAAAGCCTCAGCAGCGTTGTGGTTCTTTTTTCATTTTCCGCTGCATAGAGAACCGTGCTGTTCCGCACAAATCCAACCGGGTTGTTGTCCTTGGTATAGGCACTGGTCAGCTTTTGCATATCGTTGATGACAATGCCCTTCTCCACGGGCATCAGGTCGAGCACACACAGAATCGGACGTCCATCCTGTGCTTTCACGCTGCCGAACATCACCAGCCGAGTGTTCTGTTTCGTTCTGCCCTTGTTCTGGCTGGTCAGCACCATCACCGGATCATCCAGAATTTCCGGGATCCGTTTGATCTCTTCCAGCGTCATTTCCGGGTGCTCTTTCAGAACGGTGTTGATCTTGCTGCTGTTCATGTAAATGTCGTTTGCCCGGGCCCCTAGCTTTTGCAGGGTATCTCCGGTTTTGCCTAGAACAAAAGTTCTGTTTTCGTTTCTTCCCTTCTCAGCCCATTCGTCAATGTCCTGTGCATAGTCCGGGTTAATCGAATACCGCACATCCAGATTTCCCGCCGCGTCCTCGGTTTTGAGGGCTGCGGCGTTTTTGCTGTCGTCCGCTTTTGCGGCCCGCAGGTTGTCCATGGCTTTCTCGGCGTGGGCGAAGTATTCGTCCTGCAAGATCTTCCGCTCTGCCTCGGCCAAGCGTTTCGCTTTCATGGCCGCGCTGTTATTCGGGTCGATGGCAAGCACTTCTTTGGCCCGGTTGATGATGCCTGACAGCATTTCCTTGATCCGGGTCATCACCTTCTTCACGGTGCCCGCCTTGTCTGCGTTCTTCTCCGCCTGCCCGCGCTGGAACTCCACCCAGCGTTTGAAGTCCTCTCCCGTCGAAAAGATGCCGCTCCACGCGTCGGCCACCAGCTCTTCGGCAGCCTGCTCGTAGGTCAACCCCTGCTCTGCGTAGTCGTCCACCTTGCTCCGGATCAGCTCGTCTACGCTTTCATAGCCGTCCATCCGGGCCAGATATTCCAGCGCGTGCTGCTGCACGGCCTGCGCACCCTCACTGTCGAGGGTGTTGTACCAGTGATAATCCTCGTGCAGCACGGTGCCGAACACGTCGTTCGCACTGTCGCCGAAGAAGATCCGTCCCGTCGCACTGTCCAGATACGCCCGCACCCGGCTGTCCGGTTTCCCGGCCTCGTTCTTCAGCACATTTTTCAGGATAGCGTCGGTGCCGGTGGCCCGGGCGTTCAGCTCGATGATCTGGCTTCCCACGTCGCTGTCGCTCCGCATGGTGCCCCAGTAAAGGGTCTCGCCCCGGCCGCTGGTGCTCTTTTCGGTCATCCTGCCGCCGTATTCCACTTTCTGGATCACGGCGTCCTTGCCGTAGACATACGCCGTTTCCAGCGCATTCCGGCCCGTCTCGCTGGCTAACACCGGGGTCACGTCCTTCGGCATCTTCTGGCTGATCTCCTGCGAGATCTTGGCCTTTCCGTCGTCGCCCGGCACGCCTTCGCAGCGTGTTCCCAAAAGAAAGCTCATGGAGGTTTCTTTCCATGTCAGTACAGCCCATGCCTCAGGCTGTTTCTGGCAATTTCAGTATAGCAGGATTTCTGTCGTAATGCGATAGCAAACAGAAAACCCGGCAGCATAGTACGATGTAGCTGCCGGGTCCCATGGGGAATTCTGCTGTCGGAGAAAACGTTATGATGGCTATCGTGGTATTCTGACACCACCAGTATATCACACAGCCCGTCGCAACGTAATAGGAAGGAGCTGTATTTTATGGCACGCAACAAAAAAGGCACCGATGGCCGGTATCGTTATCGGGTCTACCTCAGCAAAAATGCCGACTGCAAGCCGCCCCTGTCATATTTCACCCTGACCAACCTGCGTTCCAGTGCAAAGGCCGCGTATGAGCTGGCGATTCCGGAGATCGTTCTGTATAACCCACTGGTCAAGACCACCGCACCAGCCGGTGCACCGCCCGAACCGCGGGAACCCATCAGCGAGGAACAGTAGCAGTGGATCCGCGAAACGCCCCACAACGCCCAGCGTGCCGCCATGCTGCTGCTCTATTCCGGCCTGCGCCGCGGTGAAGCCACTGCTCTGACGTGGCCCGACGTGGAAAAAATCAACCGCCTCGATGCCTACCTCCGGAAGAAAACCGGCTGACCTTTCGCCTTTGTTTGACTTGCATTCTGACTTGCATCGCAACGTTCTTCAAAGGAATTTAAGGGCAATTAAGGCGCACGATTCAACGCTTTCCGCCCCGTCCCCACAAACAAAAATCCCCGAAAATCGGCTTCACAAGCCAACTTTCGGGGATTTGCTTTTGGAGCTACTGATCCGATTCGAACGGACGACCTGCTCATTACGAGCGCGTAAACGTTTCTTGATTTTCTTCGTATTTGCGTTCAAATTTAGTTGCGCTGACTTGCAAACGACGTGCACAACATTTGTGCAGATTCGTATTCAGATGGTCAGGCATCTTTTTCCGCCCTCTGCCGCAGTACATCAATGGCCTTCGTCACCACAGCGGGAATCGGAATCCCCATCAAGCCCGCATTTTCGATGATGGAGATCGTCTCATTGCAGATAAACGCGATCACCGCAGCATCCCGCACAAAGTTCGAGCCGATGACGGCATCCAGCCGGCAGGCCACCAGCACGATCAGCAGCGTTTCGCCCTTGCGGATCAGCCCTTTCCACCCGGCCAGACTTTCCAGTGCGCCGGTTGCCGTCTTGGGGCTGCTGTGGAAGATCCCGGCCACAATCAGCCCGCTGATGTAGTCGATTGCCATAAAGATCACCAGCGTTTGCAGCGAGGCATCCCAGCCGCCGAACAGCGCGGCGACCATGCCGCCCACAATGCCGACAGCCGTACAGATTTCATTTTTCATAGTCCGATTCCTTTCAGTTGATCCACCGGCTCTTGTTGGGCCGAGTGTCAATGTGGACCCATCCGGTCTTGCGGTCTGGGTGTTTGGCGTCCTTGGGGTAGCGGCCAATGCCGCCGCGGTTGATGAGCAAGCTTTCCGCATAGGCGGCGACGGCCTCCACAGTCGTTCCTTCCACCCAGAGATCCGCTGCCCGGCCCAGAAGGTGCTGGCTGGACTTCGAGCCGTTCACGTCCGGGCGGGTGTTATAGCTGGCGGTGCGGTAGCCGCTGGTGATATGTACCGGCTTGCCGAAGTGCTCCCGGATGCACTGGAGGACGACCACCAGCTCTTCGTCGATCAGCACCGCGTCGGTACCGTCCCTACACCGGAACTCCCGAACCTTGAAGCTGGGGGAAAGCTGCTTTGCGCCGTCCTTTTTCAGGCTGTATTCTTTGATTGCCATTTGCAAACTCCTTTTTACGGGTGATACTGCCGGATGGTCGTTTCGATCTGTTCGAGGACTTTCCCCAGCGTCATGCCGCTCACGCCGATCCATTCCGAGTCCAGCACCCGCGCCGACAGCAGCGGGTTTTCCAGCGTTGCGCTGTTAGAGGTTTCTGTACAAAGGAATAGGATGTCCATCGGTCCGCTCATGTCGATGTCCTGTTCGTCGGCGTGCGCTTCCCACCATGCAAAATCCACGGTTACGTCAAATGATTTTCCGGCCGAGAGCACTTGCAGATTGTGGTAGTTCGTCTCGCCCGGGTATTTCTTCGAGTCTGCGTTCAGCACGATTTTCACGCCGCCGGTCAATGCAGTGCATTTTCCCGTGATCCGCATTACTTTCTTCGGGAAATCCGCCAAGCGGATCGTCCAGACCGCGCTGGTGGCCCCCTGCCCGCTGAACGTCACCGTGGTGTCGCTGCAAGTCAGCTTCACGCTGTCGGCCGTCAGTGCCGCCGGGCCGCAGAGGTGCTTGTAAGGGTAGATCATCAGGTTCGAGGCATCCCCCTGCAAAGAGAGGGATGCTTTTTCAGACCGGGCTGCTGCCGCCTCTGCATTCTTTACGGCCTGTTCCGCCGCATCCCGGTGGTTCTTCGCCTGCGCCGCATACTCCGCAGTTTCCTTCCGGCAGGCCGCTGCCTGCGCGATCAGCTGCTCATAGAGCGAGGGCGATACATCCGCGCCCGCCGGCGTTGTGTCGATGGTCTTGTAGCACCGGTAGGGTGCGGGCTTCGACATGGCCGTGTAGGTCGTTCCGTTGGTCGCCAGCAGCATCCATGCCCCCTGCCGGGTAGCCGTAAACCGTTTGTCCACCTTGACGCTGCCGTATTTGTCCAGCACGATGGGTTCCGGCCGGTCGCCGCCCTCCCGCTCAATGTGCAGCGTCACGGTCAGGCTCTTCCACTCCGTCGGCAGCTCAAACTCGAGGGTCTGTGCTCCCATCATCCCGACGCCGCCCAGATTCAGCACCCGCGGCTCCGGCAGAAATTCAATTCCGTTGAACGTGCTTTTTGTGATCTTCACCTTCACGCTCTGCGCCCCCTTTCCTCTCCATCCTACCATATCTCGCCGGGCAAAAATACTCCGGACTTCTTGGCGCACAAAAAAAGAGGAACGCTCCAACCTTTCGGTCAGAGTGTTCCTCTTATGTGTTCATCAGAATTGATTCAGAATGTCGTGGTGCCCGATGTCAAGCAGCAGGATCAGCGTCTCGCCGTCGTACGACCAGATCACCCGGATGTCCATGTTTACACTGAACTCGAACAAATCGGATGTTCCTTGGATCCGCTTGGTTCGCAAGGACGGATACAGCGGGTCCTGCATCAGCAATTCCAGCTTCTTTTTCAGCTGTGCACGTTCAGCCGCATTCAATCGTTTCAGATTCTTGATGAATCGCTTCGTGTATGTGATTTTGTAGGCCATCAGCTTACACCGTCCAGCATCTTGAACAAAGCATCCACCGAGTCAAACGTTGGCTGTTCGCCTGCGGCAACCTTTGCTTTTGCCTCGTCGATCTCGCCCCGCAGCTCGTCCAGATACTTTTTCGGGTATACGGCCACCGGGATGATCTGAATGGCACCGTTCCGCTCTACGATTTCCAGCTTGTCACCTTCCGAAAGCCCAAGGTGCGCAACAATATCCCGCGGGATGGTGATCTGGGATTTCGCCCGTAACTCTGTCAGCATGGTATCATCTCCTTCGAGTGCTTTGAAAGTTGGAAATTCCAACTTTCTCACATTCAGTATACACCACCTCCTTCTGAAAATCAATCCGTCTGTGTTACCGCAGCCCCGCCCACGGGTCGCTCTTCGGGGTCTCCGCGGTTTTCTCTGCCTGCTTCACCCAGTTTGCAAAGGTTTTTTCCTCATACAACGCCTTTCCGTCGGCCCGCAGACCCAACAGCATCTTTTCCAGCTTTTCCCGGTCGTACCGGCTCCCGGCCAGATATTCGCTTTTCACCGCGTCGGTGATCTTGCTCTTGATGCTGCTCACGTCCTTGCCTGCCGTCCGCAGCCGGTCGATCTC
Source organism: Eubacterium sp. CAG:38 (assembly GCA_963660925.1). Lineage (GTDB taxonomy): Bacteria > Bacillota > Clostridia > Oscillospirales > Ruminococcaceae > Faecalibacterium. Next base: position 17,594 of record CAVKZS010000096.1, read on the forward strand.
TTCCTGTACGTCCTTCGCCCGTCCGCTGCTCAACGCCTCGGTCAGATCGTCGTAAATACTCAGTCCGCTTCCACCTGCCAGCAGCTCGTCGCCCTTGCTGTTGACCGTTCCGGTCACGATGTCAATGGCCCATTCCCGCTTTGCCGCGTCGCTCTTGGCCGTCGGGCTGATGCCATACGCATCATACAGTCGGTTCAGCACCCGTTTTGCCGCCGCGATCCAGGCTTTGTCGTCGCCCTCGTTCCGGGCCTCGGCTGCCGTCAGGATGTCGTCATCGTAGTTTTTCAGCCGCTTTTTCAGTTCGCTGTCCATCTTGCCGCTCTTTCCCATCTGGTCGAGCTTTTCCAGTGCCGCCTGCACCTCTTCGGCGTCGCCCCGCTGGATGGCGTTATACAGCCGGTCGTACTGTCCGGTCGCGCTGGACGGCACGCTGTTCAGGGTAAAGCCCTCGCCGTTCACAAGGCCTTTCACGTCCTCGGCATAGCCCTTGACGGCTTCCAGCATCTTCCGGGCATTGCCTGCCGGTACACCCGCGATCTCAAAGCTGTATTCCAGCACCGAGATGCCTGCCCGCAGGAGCTTCTGATGGTAGGCTTCCAGCTCTTCCTCGTCCATGCCGCTGCTGTCCTTCCGGATCAGGGTATAAAACTTGGTTCCGGCGGCAAACAGGTCGTTCACCGCGCTGATGTTGGTTGCACTCACCACATCGTAATCGGTGCCGTTCACTGCGTTCCCGATCAAACTGTACAACTCCGATCCGAACAGAAAGTTGCCTGCTGCACTCTCGGTGAACAACTCTCTGAACCGCTTCCACACACTGGCCGCAGTCACATCGCCGTTCTCGTCCTGCTCCCGGTCCCACCGGTGCAGCAGGAAATCCGCACCGATCTTCATCAGCGCAAACACCGCGGTCTGCACCACTTGGCTGGATGCCGCCCGGGTCAGATTCTTCTGCGCCCGGTCAAGCTCTGCTTTGTTCTCCGCACTGTTTTCGGCCTTGTACCGCGCTGCCTGCGCCCGGAAATCGCCCACAGCGTCCGCAAGGATGCCGTAGTTCTGGAACCGCTGGGTCGTGAACATGGTCAGCGTCTTGGTGATCTCGTTGTCGCTGCGCTGGATGCCTGCCCGCTGCATCACGGTGTAATTGGGCTGCGTCTCTTCGATCACCCGCTGGTATACCCGGTTCACCGCCGCCCAGTATGCCGCATTCTTGGCTCCCCCTTCGGGGGAGCTGGCAACGCCGTCTGGCGTTGACTGAGAGGGCAAGCCATCTACCGGTGAGAGGTTCAGCGTTTCCGGATGCTTTTCCACATACCGCTTCGCGCCTTCCCACAATGCTGCCACCGTCACTTCATCCATGCCGTTGATCCAGCCGGTCACCCACTTCGGCAGCTTGTCCATAAAGGCCTGCTCCGCGCCGATGGACGCAAGTTCTCCCTTCTGGCTGTCCCTCATGCGGTATTGCAGCAGCGCGTCGCCGTGTTCTGCGATCTCCGCTTCCAGCGCGGCCCGCTGCTTGGGCGAAAAATTCTTCACGAAAGGCACCACCGCCGCCATGGTATCCGCGCCCAGCACCGCAGCCGCCGTCGGCAGCGAGGCCGCCTGCGCAATGGCGACACCGGGGTTTAAAGTCAGGATGGCTCCCGCATAGTTACCCCGCAGCTTTCCCATCACCCGGCCGATGCTGTCCGTGCGCTTTCTCTGGCTCGATTGCCGGTCGGTCAGCAGATAGTCGATGTAGTTTGTCGCGTCCTGCCCCCAGTGTTCCTTGATGATGCCGCTTTTCAGCTTCTTCACGCCGTCCCGCAGCTCCACATCGGCGTTCAGGATCCGGTTGGCGTCCCGGATGGGTGCTGCCATGCCCGCATACGCCGCCGTATCCCGCAGGCTCCGCTGCACAACACTGCTGCACTCTTCCAGCAAAATCGGCAGGCCGCTCTGCACACGCTCCTTCAAAAAGCCGCGTCCCTCAATGGTGGCATCGTGTTTCAGGCCCTCGATCTCGCTGGCCAGCTGGCTTTTGTTCACCGCGATGGGGTAATAGTCTTTCACGGTCGCCCGCTGGAAACCCACCAGCTTCATGCTGGTCTCGTTGATGAGGTTGGTGGTGTAGCTCCCGAAGAATCCCTTCATGTCCTCGATCCACGCCCGGTCGTACTTAGTCAGTGCCTTTTCCACCGTTTGCAGGATGTTGTCGGCCATGGGTGTTCCGTCTGCGTTCATCAGCATTCCGATCTGCACGGTCTGCCCCATCTGGTAGGCCCGCTCGATCTTGCCCTCATGGTACAGCCTCACATCCGACAGGGTCATGCCGCCGTTCATCAGGTGGTTCAGACTGTCCTTGTTCCGCAGGTGCATATACAGGCTGCACAGCTGGGCGTGGGTAAGAGGCACGGCGTTGCCCTTGGTGTCTTTCAGCCCGATGTCCACCAGCTCTGCGCCCGGCCCGGCAAAGGCCCGCATCTGCTTTTCGTGCGCTTCGCCCGTCACATTGTCAAAGAGCTTGGTGCCCTCCACAAGGATCTGGGTCTGCCGCAGCTGGCCGTCGTTCAGCATATTTGCAAGCCGTTCCATCTGGCTGTTTTTGGTGTACCCGCCCAGCATCCGGAACACCCGCTTTGCGCCCAGCATATCCAGATTGTACTTGGTCAGAGCATCCCGCAGTTTGTCCCGCTTCTGGCCCGGTTCGTTGCCTCTGGCTCCCAGCACTTCCAGTCCGGCCTTCTGCGCAAAGGCGTCCACGGCTTCCGTCTTGGCAAGGCTCACCGTCTTGTTCTCCGTCCGGATCACATGGAGCGTTCCGGCAGTGATGGCTTTCAGCAATTGCAGCTGTTCCACCGTCATCGGCAAAAATGCCTTGGCATCCGTTTCCCGGATCTGCATCCGCAGCCGGTCCCGCAGTTTCTCCGCCTCTTCGCCGGGGCCAAGTGCTTCCGCTTCGGTCATCTTCTGGTTCAGCCGGTCGAGTTTGGCCTGCTTTGCGTCGGTCAGATCCAGCTGCAAAGCCGCGATCATCTTCGGCACGCCGGTCTGTTCCCAGTCGTAAGCCAGACTGCTGGGATCACTTTCAGAACCCTGTGTCTGGCTGATGGTATTTGCCAGTGCTGTCAGCTTTCCCACTGCCCGGTCGTTCAGTACAGCCATGTCCGCCAGCTTTGCCACTTCTGCCGCCTGCTGGATCAGCCGGGGCTGCACATACTTACCCTTCGAGGGATGCAAGATCATCTGGTTCAGCTGGGCGGCATTGCTCCGGATGCTCCGTTTCAGTTCGTCCGCTTTCCGGCCGTCCCGTGCCCGCTGCACCCGCTTGTCCGCCAATGCTTTGGCGATGGCGATATCCTCGTCCCGCTGCTGCCGGGCCACCTCGATGGCAATGGCATTCCGTTCTGCCTGCTTGCGCTGCCACTCGTCCGCTTTCCGCTGGTTGTCGGCCTCCCATTCCATGATCTCCCGTTCCTGCACGATCTGCGCATACTCGGCCCGGTCCGCACGTTTCTGCTCCTGCGCCACCTGCCTCGAGAGCGTCCGGTTCTCGGCTTTCAGGGTCTTGTTTTCCAGCCGAATCTCGTCCAGCATCTCCTGCCGCTCATTCCGCAGCCGCTTCTTTTCTTCCTTCCACTCCCGTTCGTAGCTTTCCCGCAAAAAGGTCAGCTTCTCGTTCAGGTCGCCCACGTTGGTGATGTCCACGCCCAGCGTTTTCAGGTTCTCGTCCAGCAGCTTCTCGGCCTGTGCATTCCTGCGCTGCTGCTCTTCCAGCTGCTTCACAGCCTCGGTCTGGTTGCCGATCTTCTGGTTCTCGTACAGCCGCCGGTTAAACTCCCGGGTCTGCTCCTTCTGGACGGCTTTCAGATTCTTCACGGCTTCGGTCGCGCTGGTTTCGTCTGTCGCAGCTGCCGCCACCGCTTTCCGCTGCCACTGCTGGATGCTCTCCCAGATGGCCTGCGCGTCGGTCATCTCCGGCACGTTCAGCAGCTCACCGATCATCCGGCCTGCCAGCTCCACCTTGGCGTCCTCGTATTCGGCCACGTCCGCAAACCGGCTCATCATCCGGGGCTTGATGGCGTCATGGACGTTCATCAGCACGTCCAGCCACTCGGTGCTTTCCATGCTGGCCGCACCGTCCACACCGGCAGCTTTGGCCGCATTCCGGAACAACGCCGCCGCACCGTCCACACCGGCAGCTTTGGCCGCATTCCGGAACAACGCCGCCGCGCCGTCTTTCATGCCGCCCGTGCTCCGGGTGTCGTTCACGATGCTTTCATACTGCTCCGCCGGGTTGCCGTCCCGGTATCCTTCCTCCTGCCGCAGCTTCACGCCGTGCTTCCGGGCCTCGGCCACTGCCTCGCCCCAACTGCCGTACTGCCGCACCAGCTCTTCCTTTGCCTGCCCGCTCTTGTTCACGGTGTAGGTCAGTTCGTGGTATTCCGGGTACTGCTGCCACAGTTCGGTATTCCGGTAGGTTGCGCTGTCCAAAATCTCGCCCGCGATGGTTTCCGCAAGGCCCTGCGCCTTGTTCATGTCGGCCCCTTCGGTCTTCATGTATTCGATCAGGGTGCGCATCTCCCGGGCGACGTGGGCGGTGTCGGCCTTGCCCTTCGCGCCGCTGGCCTTGATGAGCATTTCCGCCTTGCCGAGGATGCTGTCTTCGCTGATCTGCACGCCCCGGGTCAGGCCCATCATCTGGCGCAGCGTCTCGATGGCCGCCGCATTGTCCGCGATCACCCGGCTGGCCTGCCGCTGGGTGTTCTTCTTCGCCTCCCGGTCGGCCTGCGTCGCCCGTTCGCTCAGTTGGTAGCGGAACCGCGCAAGGCTGCTTTCCGCAGGCAGTTCACCAGTCTTGTAATACTCCCGGATTTCCCGCACGATCTTGTCTGCGTCGATCCGCCCGCTGTAGTCCTTGGTTGCAGCGATTCCGCCGTCCTTGGTCGAAAAGTCCAGCGTAAACTGCTGCTTCTCTGCACCCAGCGTTTTCGCCATTTCCCGGATCTGTTCCAGCTGTTGGGCGGTCGGCTCCTTGCCCGCAGCCAGATCCACGCCCGGCAGCTCCGCCATCACGCGCACATTACCGTCTGCAAGGAACTGGTTCAGCGCATCGGTTCCTTCCGTCACCTCTGCCGACCCAAACACATCCATGATCTCGCGGTGGTCGGTATCGCGGTTTCGCCCATTCTGCGCAAAGTCCAGCATTCGGCCATCCGGCATAAGATAGCCGGCACGTTCAAACGACTCCGTTGTGCCAAATTTCTCTGCGGCCAGCTGGCGGCGGTACTCTGCCTTTCCGCCCGCTGCTTCGGCGGCAGCATCATAGTCTTTCTGCTTTTCTGCCTGTACGAGCTTCTGCTGCTCCGCAAGCCGCCCGCGGATCTCGCGCATCCGGTCGGCCACCGCGCCGATCTGGTCCTCAACGGCCGTGATCCGTTGGCTGTACTCCTTGCGCTTTGCCAGATAGTTCTGGTATTCTTCGCTGTTCCGGTAGGCTTTGCCCTCTGCGGAGAACAGCCCAAGGCGTTTCTTCGTTGCTTCGATGGCCTGCACTGCCTCGCCGTTCTGCCAGTCGTCCCGCTCCTGCTTCAAGGTGCGCTTCTGGCTTTCCAGCTGGTGGCTTTCATTTTGCAATTTCCGCAGAGTCGATTCGTCATCACTCAGCTGATACCGCACCGATTTCTTCACAGGTTCGTCGGTTCTCTTGCTTTCGGAAGTATCTTGTGCTATACTTTGGTTAGAAGCTTCCGGCTGTCCTCTGCCGTTGAGTTCCTTGAACTCAGCGTCGGTTCGCTGGAAGCTTTCTTTTGTTGGTTCAATATTTACAATGTCATAGAAGATTTCTCGATCATCAATTTTGAAGGCAGTCAGAACGTCCGCTTCATAGAAATTTTGCCCTACCTGAATTTCGATCTTTCCACGATTGAATGCTTCTGCATTTTTGTGTCGGGCAGGCTCTCTGTACACTTCATCCGCCGTTTGGATGATTTCGTCCAAATTTGCAGCCATACGCATTTTATCCGCATACGCTTCTGCGTTTGTCCGCTCCAATGTCCGGCTATACTTTGAGCGCGTAAATTCTCCACGGCTATCCTTTGTATTTTCAATCGTCCATCCATTCCGCTCAAAACCGTTCGGATACCGTTCTTTGATAGCCTGTTTCACAACGTTTTTCCACTCTTCCTGCGGAACACCATTCAGGATATCTTCATCAATTTTGATGTAGCTTTCCCCATCGGCATTCTTCTGGATTGAGAACCGAATATTGGGCTTTCCCGCCGCGTCCTCGGTCTTGAGGGCTGCGGCGTTTTTGCTGTCGTCTGCTTTTGCGGCCCGCAGGTTGTCCATGGCTTTTTCGGCGTGGGCGAAGTATTCGTCCTGCAGGATCTTCCGCTCTGCCTCGGCCAAGCGTTTCGCTTTCATGGCTGCGCTGTTGTTCGGGTCGATGGCAAGCACTTCTTTGGCACGGTTGATGATGCCCGACAGCATTTCTTTGATCCGGGTCATCACCTTCTTCACAGTGCCCGCCTTGTCTGCGTTCTTCTCCGCCTGCCCGCGCTGGAACTCCACCCAGC
>CAVKZS010000097.1:0-22382 GCA_963660925.1 Eubacterium sp. CAG:38
TTTGTGCTTTTTGATTTTTTTGGCTTTTTCCTCTTGACAAGCGGTTAGCAGGTTTTGCGCAGGCTCTCTGGTACAATTGCCAGAGAGCCTATTTTATTGCCCGGGAGGTTACAGTATGGAGAGCGTGAAGCACCAAATCGAATACAAACGGCTGGACGAGATACGCCCCTACGACAACAATCCCCGGCGCAACGACGAGGCCGCGAAAGCCGTCGCCAACAGCATCCGGGAGTTCGGCTTCCAGAGTCCGATCATCGTGGACCGCGACGGCGTCATCATTGCCGGACACACCCGATACAAAGCCGCCCGGCGGCTGAAATTACAGGAAGTGCCGGTCATCGTAGCAGCAGAGCTGGACCCGGAGAAGGTCAAGGCCCTGCGCATCGCGGACAACTCCACCGGCGAAGTCGCCGAATGGGATTTGCAGCTTCTGGTGCAGGAACTGACCGGCATCGACTACGACATGGCCGACTTCGGCCTCAACATCCAGCTCAAGATCGACGAAGAGGTCAAAGAGGACGACTTCGACGCAGAGCCGCCCGAAACGCCCATCACGCAGCGGGGCGACATCTGGCTGCTGGGCGACCACCGGGTAATGTGTGGCGACAGCACCAGCCCGCAGGACGTCGAGCGGCTGATGGACGGTCAGCTCGCCGATCTGCTGCTCACTGATCCGCCCTACAACGTCAACTACGAGGGCAGCAACGGCAAGAAGATCGAGAACGACAACATGGCCGAAAGCCAGTTCCGGCAGTTCCTGCTTCAGGCATACAGCCGGGCCTTCGATGCCTGCCGCACCGGTGCCAGCGCGTACATCTTCCACGCCGACACCGAGGGCGAGGCATTCCGGGCCATGTTCCGGGAGGCAGGCTGGGGCCTGCACGGGTGCCTCGTCTGGGTCAAGAACAGCCTGGTGCTGGGCCACAGCGACTACCAGTGGCAGCATGAGCCGTGTCTCTACGGCTGGAAGCCCGGTGCAAATCATTACTTCATCAACGACCGCAGCCAGACCACCGTCATCGACGACGCGAAGCCCGAGGACCTGCGGCACATGAAGAAGGACGAGCTGCTGGACTGGGCGATCAAGGCGCAGGAGCTTCTGACGCAGAAGCCCACCAGCGTCATCCGCTGTGACAAGCCACCCCGGAACGCGGAGCACCCCACCATGAAGCCGGTGGTGCTCTGCGGCAGGCTTATCAAGAACAGTTCCCTGTCCGGCCAGACGGTGCTGGACCTGTTCGGCGGCAGCGGTTCTACCCTGATCGCCTGCGAGCAGCTGAGCCGGAAATGTTACACGATGGAGTTTGACCCGAAGTACGTTGACGTCATCGTCAAGCGGTGGGAGGACTTCACCGGAGAAAAGGCAGTCCGCCTGAAATAACCATTCCCCGTCGGGGCGGGTTTTCTACGCCTTTCCCGCCCCGGCTCATCATAGCCAAAACGGTACGCACTCGGGTCATCCTCCGCCCGCAGGGTTCCTCCAGAGTGGAACCAGTGCGTACCGTTTTCTTTATCCGTTCGGAGGTGAGATTTTGGCACGAGAATCCCAGATCAGCAAATGGAACAGCCCCAGCGGACTGCTGCGGCTGCAACGGCTGGCCATGCACGGTCTGACGCAGGCGGAGATCTGCGAACAGATCGGCGTCCCGGAGCGCACCTTCCGCCGCTGGTGCACGCAGGACCCCCGTATCAAACAGGCCATCGGCGTCGGAGCCGAAGCCGCCCTTGCCAGCGTCGAGAACGCGCTGTTCAAGAAGGCCCAGAGCGGCGACCTGGGCGCAATGTGCTTTTTCTTGAAAAACCGCGACCCGGAGCATTGGAGCGAGCATCCGGAGCTGCGCGGCTACGATGGAAAGGTGGTGTTTGTGGATGACATCCCGAAGACGGCAGCTCCCAAACCTGCTGAAGCAGCAACTGAAACTCAGCAGCCTCATCATTCCTGAGTATTACGCCGCCCATACCGCCATCTGGTCGGGCGAGTACAACGAGTATCTGGGCGACGGCGGACGCGGCTCCCTCAAGTCCACGTTTGCCGCCACCGAGGTGGTGCTGCTGGTCATGCGGGTGCCGAACATCCACGCTGTGGTGCTGCGCAAGGTCGGCAACACACTCGCCACTTCGGTCTGGCCCGAGTACAACCGCGTCATTGACCGGATGGGGATACGCCACCTCTGGAAGCAGACCAAGAAGCCGTACACCCTGACGTACATCCCGACCGGGCAGACCATCCAGTTCTACGGTCTGGACGACCCCGGCAAGTTAAAATCCATCGCTGTTCCGTTCGGATACTTCGGTGTCATGCACTTCGAAGAGTTTGACCAGTATGACGGCCCGGAGGAAGTCCGTAATGTCGAGCAGTCGGTCTTCCGCGGCGGCCCGTTCAGCTTTTCCTTCAAGACCTTCAACAGCCCGGCCATGGCCCGCCACTGGGTCAACCGGTACAAGCGGGAGCCGAAACCGAAGCAGTTCCGGCATCATACCACCTACCTGACTACCCCGGCAGAATGGCTCGGCCCCCGCTTCTTCGACGACGCAGAGACGCTCAAGCAGCGCGACCCTGTGGCCTACGCCCACGAGTATCTGGGCGAGGTGGTGGGCTGCGGCACCGCCGTCTTTGAGAATCTGGAGATCCGGCCCATCACCAGCGAAGAGATCGCAGGGTTTGACCGCCGCTATTACGGCCTCGACTTCGGCTGGTATCCTGACCCGAACCACTTCGGCGGGATGGCCTACGAGAACGCCCAGCAGACCCTCTACATCTTCGAGGAACACCGGGCACAGAAAGAGACCGACGCGCAGCTGGCGCAGGTGCTCCAGAAGCACATCCGGGATGAGATCATCGGCGACAGCGCGGCCAACCGCTCCATCGCCACCCTGCGGGACATGGGCTTCACCCGGCTGCGCGGCTGCCGGAAATACGCCGCCCACGGCGGCACCTCCGTTACCGACGGCATGAAGTGGCTCCAGAGCCGCAGAAAGATCGTCATTGACCCGGTGCGCTGTCCGTGGACGGCCCGGGAGTTTTCCGAATACGAATACGCGATTGACAAAAAGACGGGCGAAGTGATGCCCGGCTACGTTGACGCTGCCAACCACAGCATCGACATGACCCGGTACGCCATGGAGGACGTCTGGCAAAAGAGAGGTGTTCAGAACGCATGATAAACCACGCCGACATCGAGAATATCATCGGCTGCAAGACGCTGGTGACCGACCGGATGCAGCAGGCCATCGAGGGATGGTACGACGCCGCCATTGACGGTCTGCCACTGGACAAGAATCCCGAGACCCTGACGCTGGACCTGCCCGCGCTGATCTGCTCCGAGCTGGCCCGGCTGACCACGCTGGAGCTGGAAGTCAAGGTGGACGGCAGCACCCGCGCCGACTGGATCAACGCCCAGCTGCAGCGGGTCCTGACACCCCGGCGACGGCGCATCTTCACCGTCGCCCTTGCCCTCGGCAGCGGCATCTGGAAGCCCTACCAGAGCGGCAGCAAGCTGGGCGTTTCCTTCTGCAACGCGTCCCGGTATTTTCCCATCGCCCACGACGTGGAAGGCAACCTGACTGAGGGCGTTTTCATCGACACCCTGACGGACGAAGGCAACTGCTACCACCGGCTGGAATGGATGCACGTTCTGGAACGCAGGCAGGATCTCCGGGATGCAGAATTGTCCCAGCTGGAAGAGAACGGGCTGGACGCCCCGACGCAGTTTCCCTGCATCAAGGTCGTCAATCTGGCTTTCCGCAGCGCGACGCAGGACAGCCTCGGCGCACCGGAAGACCTGAGCATCCGTCCTGAGTGGGATGAGATCGCACCGGTGGCCTACCTGACCGGCCTCGAGAAGCTCCCGGTGGGCTATTTCGTGACCCCCATCGTCAACACGGTGGACCCGGACAGCGAGCTGGGTGCGGCCATGTTTGAGCCTGCCCGGAAGCAGATCATCGACGCCGATGAGCAGTACACCCGGCTGGACTGGGAATACGAGGGCGGCGAACTGGCTGTAGATACGGACGATCGCTATCTCAAGCCCGCAGCCGCCGGGCAGCAGCTCTCCAAGGCAGAAGCATTGAAGCAATACGGCGTTCCCCCGGAGGCCATCGACAGCACCGCCCCGCACCACCGGGAGCGGCTGTTCCACGGCATCAACGTCAACACCGGCATCACTGATACCACGCCGTTCTATCAGGTCTTTGCCCCCGCCCTCCGGGATGGCAGCTATCTCTCCGGCCTGAACCAGTACCTCCGCAACGTGGAGAGCCACGCCGGACTCAGCTACGGCGTCATCTCGCAGGTGGCCGACGTCGAAAAGACCGCCACCGAGATCGTCAACAGCAAGCAGAAGCTCTACGCTACCGTTTCCGACCTGCAGGCCGCCCTCGAGGACGCGCTGCGGGGCCTCATCGACGCGCTGGACTACTGGGCCGACCACGTTCCCGACGCCCCCGGCAAGGGCGCGCTGAACGTCGCGTTCAAGTGGGATGACAGCATCATCCTCGACCGTATCACCGAGATGACCCAGTGGCAGCAGGAAGTCAGCATGGGGCTGCGCGGCAAGGTCGAGTACCGGATGCACTTCTTCGGCGAGGACGAAAAGACCGCTACACAGGCGGTGCAGAAGATCCAGCAGGAAGCTGGCAGCAATGATATCCTGAAGGGAGTGATCGACAATGGCGACGGCTAAAGCAACCCGGACCGCACAGCTGGAACAGACCGCACGGCGGCTGGACTATTTGGCAGAGAACGCCCGCATTCTCCGCGACCCGGCAGTCTGGGAGAAATACTGCGAAGCCATCCGGATCGCCGGGCTGCTGGGCTTCACAGTCACCTGCAACGGCACCCGGCATGAGGTGCGGCCATGCTGACCCCGGACGAGGTCAACGGCTATGCCGGTCTTATGGCCCAGCCGTGGGACGAACTGAACGACCGCATCCTCCGGGACATGGTGCGCCGGATCGTCAAAACCGGCAGCATTACCTCGACCGCCCAGTGGCAGAGCTACCGGGCGCAGGCCCTCGGCGCAAGCCGGGCTTATGTCATTCAGGAGATGAACCGTATCGCCAAGCAGATCGGCCCGCGGGAGGCCGCTGTGTTCGCGCAGGCGATCAAGCAGGCATACGGCATTGACGTCCGGGATGCCTCCGCAGCAGGCCGCACGCTGGCCCCTCTGGGCGAGAGCGAAGAGGCCCAGCAGATCCTCGAGAGCGGCTACCGGCGGACGATGAACACCCTCTATAACCTGACCCGAACCCGGGTGGTCATGGGAAACCAGAACATGGTGGAGACCACCCAGCGGCAGCTGGCCTATTACCTCGACATGGCCCACGCGGATGCCATCAGCGGCGCATTCAGTTCCGACGACTCCGCACGGCGGGCTTTGAATGAGCTGGCAGCCAAGGGCGTCGGGGCCATCACCTACCCCAGCGGGCACACCGACAGCCTCGACGTGGTGGTGCTCCGCGCCACCCGCACCGGTATCAACCAGACCGCTGGCGAGATCACCCGGCACAACGCCGATGTCCTCGACTGCGACCTGATGGAGCTGGACGCCCACGTCGGTGCCCGAACCGGAGACGGCGGGCAGAACCTCACCAACCACAGCTGGTGGCAGGGTCAGATCGTCAGCCGCAGCGGGCGGCACGGGTACCTTTCGCTGGACGACATTGGCTACGGCGACGTCCGGGGATTCATGGGAGCCAACTGCGCCCACAACTGGAGTATGTTCTGGGAGGGCGCGAGCAAACGCAGCTACACCCCAGAGCGGCTGGCTGTCATCAACAACGCCACTGTCTCCTACAACGGCAAGGACATCGGGCGGTACAAGGCCACCCAGATGCAGCGCGCACAGGAGCGGCAGATCCGGGCCGACAAGCGGGCGTTTCTGGTGGCGAAGGAAAGCGGCCAGAAGGACGCAGAAAAGGCCGCAGCCGCGAAGCTGGCGGCCTCCCGTGCCAAGATGAAGGACTTTCTCAAGCAGACCGGCCTCCACCAGTACCAGCTGCGGGAGTCTGTACCCGGCTTTGGCCGCAGCGAGGCATCCAGCGCAGCAGCACAGAGCAGGAAATAAGCAGCAGAAAAGCCCTGAAGGAATGCACCTTCAGGGCTTTTTCATTGAGGTAATTATGCAAGGTGAAGCTGATCTTTCAACGCCTGTTGAAGTACCCGGGAAAAGTTGATTCCCTGTGCCATTGCCGCATCGTTCAGCCACGCCGGGATGGAAAGCGTCTTCTTCACCGACTTTTCAAAGTGCTTTTTCGCATACTCTGCCACATCCACGGCGACCACGTTCACGATAGCCTCATTCACGGGCATATCCGGGTCAAGCTCCTTCGAGAGAGCCACCGGGTCGATATCTTCCAGCTTGGACGGGGCAGGAACGGGGTCTCCGTCCCGCTGCGCGGTATACAGATACCCTGCCAGACAATCCACCGCCATCTCCATCGCTTCCTCGAAGCTGTCACCCTGCGTCGCAAGATAATTCAGATCCGGGAAAACCACGGAATACCCTTCCTCTTCTTTGTAAAAACACGCCGGATACATAGACAACATATCGCTACCTCCCCTACTGCTCATTTCAGGCCCGCCTGCCGACGAATGGACAGCTCCGTGCGCCGGTCAAGTTCTTTGCCTTTATGGAACGGGATCGTTACCCGCCCCTTCTTGGTGGGATGGACGTACTGCCGATGGGAACCGTTCTGTTCCCGGAGTACCCATCCATCCGCAAGGATGATCTTTTCCATTTCTTTTGGTTTCAGCGGCATTCTCTTCACTCCTCAATACAAGTATAGCCAGCGATACGTCCTTTGTCAATGCGTATCGCTGGCTATACCGCCTTAATTTTTAATCGGCAGCGCATTCAGCCCGCCGGTCCATCTCTGCGACGACGGCCTGCTCTTTCCGCTCTTCGTCCAACGCCTGCGCGAACGCATCCAGCGCACCGGTCTCGGTGATGACGCCGAAGTTCTCGACGAAGTAGTTGAAGGTCCGCTCATCCCAGCACTCGAAGTAGCCATCGCCGCCCTTGTCGTAGTTGGCCTTTGCCAGCTCCATGAACTGCTCGTAGGTCAGTCCCTCCGGGTTCGGCTCCGTGCTGAGCGGCACCACACGGGCACCCGCATGACCCCGGCTCACCCAGTACCGCCGTTCGTCCTCGGCGGGCTCCCGCTTGGCCCGGCAGCCGTAGACCTTCAGGCTGCCATCGCTCCGCTCTTCCACGACCGCCCACTTGTACATCCGCGTCTTGCTGGTGCGGACCAGCTGCCCCTTGTAGTAGAACTTCATGATTCAGCCCTCCTCTTCGTTGTAGTCGTCCACGTCGATGCTGGACAGGCCAGCGAGGAACACCCGGTGCTTGCCCTTGCTGTCGCGCTTCCAGTCGCCGCCCAGCATCCCGAGGGACGTCAGCAGACCGCAGTAGATGTTCTCGCACGTCGTCCGCTGTTCTTCCGTTGCCTCAGAGCGGTGCATCCCGAACCACTGAGCGTCCAGCGAGAGAGCCATTGTGTTGCACCCCGTGTGCAGCTGGTCAACATACATTTTCTTCATCGTTCAGTCCTCCTTACCATTCCTGTGATTCAAAGTCGCGCAGGGCCGCATCCGCCGCATCCCGGCGGGAGAACGCCATCTCCATGCTGGAGTACAGATTATCGTACTCCTCATCCCGGCCAGCAGCCGGACCCTTCGGGAAGGCCGCGGTCATAGCCTGATTTGCAGCAACCGCTGCATTCTTGGAATCCCGGACTTCCTTCTTCAGCAGCCGGTGCATGAGCTCCAGAGTTTTGATTTTCATTTTTCGTTTACCTCCGTCGTTTTTGTTCCGTTTTCCTTTCGGTGGTTGTATGTTACCTCTTCGCAAGCACAAAGTCAAGTTGTTTTTCGTTTATTTTTCAATTCTTTTTGTTGTTGACTTTCACCACGCAACGTCGTATGATGTGGACAGAAAGGAGTGACCGCAAATGACGACCTCAAGCCGCGTCAAGGCTCTGCTGGAACTTACCGGAAAAGACCAGAACGACTTCGCCGCTGCCTTCGGGAAGTCCACCCCGCAGGCGATGAACAACAAGATGCGCCGGGACAGCTGGTCAGCAAAGGACCTCGCCAAAGCCGCTGCCTGCTGCGGCGCAAAGTTGGCCTTCCTGCTCCCGGATGGTTCCCAGCTCATCATTGCATCGGAGGAAGAATAAACCGCTACACCGCAAAAGCCCGCCTCAGAGAGAGAAGCAATTCTCCCGAGAGGCGGGCTTTTCTCAAGTCATAACGTTTTTGGCTCCGGGCCGTGGTACGATAACAGACAGATTACACCACGCGCCCGGTGTACAAGCGGCGCAAAGGGGCATCGCACCCGGCAGTGCGTCACAATCGCCGTAGGCCCCTCGGGAGGTTAACACCATGAGACGTGAAGATTTGAGAGCCATCGAGGGCCTGACGGAAGAGCAGATCAACGAGATCATGCGGCTCCACGGTCAGGACGAAGCCGCGCACAACGCAGCCATGCAGGGCTTGCAGGCACAGCTGGACACCGCCCAGCAGGGTCTCGCCGCCTTTGACGGCGTGAACGTGGAGGATCTGCGCAATCAGATCACCCAGCTGACCAATCAGATGACTGCACAGGCCGCTGAGTTCGCCTTCACCGACGTACTGCGCACCGCAGCACGGGAGGCTGGCGCACTGGATGAGTCCGATGTGATCGCGCTGCTGCCGAACAGAGCTACACTGCGCGAGAGCAAGAATCAGGCAGAGGACGTCAAGAACGCCTTCGCTGACCTCAAATCCCACAAGCCGTATCTGTTCCAGACGGGCACTCCTGCCCCGGCAGAGGGCGGCACCGAACCGCAGCCGGAGCCGCCGCAGGGCGGCAACCCCATCGTCATCCCGAAACCCCGCGCACAGGGCGGCAATGCGCAGCCGACGCTGGCCGAGTTCTTGCAGATGACGGGCACCGAACGCATGACCCTGCGCACCCGCAATCCGGCTCTTTTCCAGCAGCTCTCGGCGCAGATCCGGGCTGCACGACACTAACGAGGTAACGATCTATGCCTATTACCGGCACCTTTGGCGGCTTCCCGTTTGATCCCGAGGTTTATCAGGGCTTTGTCGATCAGGAAGCCACCTTCTCCGATTCCATTCTCGCTTCCGGCATTCTGGCCAACGACCAGAGTCTTGCAACTGCGCTGGACAACGGCGGCGTGATGGGTACCATCCGTTTCTATAATCCCCTCGACCCCGCAGAGGACGCCCCGCTGGTCCGTGACGGCGTCAACGACAACGTTCCCACCGAGATCTCCGGTGGCAAGCAGTCGTGGATTCGCATTGACCGCATGAAGGCTTGGAAGGCTACTGAGCTGACCCGTGAGCTGACCGCAGCTGACCCCATGGCAGCTGTGGCCCGCAACACCGGCCGCTATTGGCGGATGTACAAGCAGAACCTGCTGATCCAGATGGTCAACGGCGTTCTGGGTGTTTCCGGTCTGGAAAGCCACACTCTGACCGTCAAGAGCGGCGGCGTCACCGCCAATCAGCTGATCGACGTGCAGCAGGCTGCTCTGGGCGACCTTTCCGGCAAGTTTGGCCTGCTGGTGATGCACTCGAAGATCTATGCAGAGTACCAGAAGATGGGCCTGCTGAACTTCAACAAATACGTCGTCAACAACATCCTCCAGAACGAGGTCAGCCTGCCGACCATCAACGGTCTGGTGGTCGTGGTCAATGACCGCGGCACCGACGACGGCACCAACTACAACAGCTTCCTGCTGGGTCAGGGTTCCGTGCTGACCGCAAACCCGAAGGTCATCTCCCCCGACACCACCGAGTACGATGCAGCCAAGGCGGGCGGCACCGACATCCTCTACAACAACCGCGCCTTCATCCTGCATCCCAACGGCCTGTCCTTCGACGCAGACACGATCAACAAGGAGACCCCGACCGACGCGGAGTTCACCAACACCGCCAACTGGAAGCTGAAGTTCAACCACAAGAACGTCCGCATGGGTAAGATCACTATCCCCAAGGCGAACTTCACCGAGGAATAACCCATGACCAGCTGGCTGACCTACCCCCAGTTCAAAGAGCGGTACCCGGGCAGCACGCTGACCGAGCAGCTGTTCACCCCGCTGGCTCTGGATGCAGCTCTTTATATCGAGTCTGCCACCAAATGGCGGGCTGAGACCGCTGCCGAACCCGAGCAGCAGGAGCTTCTGGCCGACTGTCAGGCCCGGCTGGTCCAGCTGACCGCAGAGACGGGGGCCAGCTGGGACGGCGTCACCAGCGTCAACAATCACGGTTACACCGAGAGCTATGCGTCCGGGCAGGACATCCAGTCCTACCTCGACCAGCAGCAGAGCCTGATCGTGGCGCAGGTGCTCAGTGCCCCGGCCACCCGGTGGATGCTGAACGCAGGCGGCGTGTATCACCCGCCCCGCAGACGATGAAGGGAGGGCTGACCTATGCGCACTCCCCTGCGGGCGACCCAGACCGTCGCCCTCACTCATATCATCCGCAAAGGTACGGCGAGCGAGAGCTACACCACGACGCTGGCCGGTGTCAGCTGTCATGAGGTAAGCAGCATTCAGGTTGAGTCCCCCGGCTTTGCCCGGCAGGATACCACGTCCTTCTGCATCTTCCCCGCGCACACCACCGCTGCCTTCTCCGGGACCCCTGAACAGGCCTCGATTGCAGGCAGCACGTTCCTCACCCCGGAGGCATACAAGGCCGCAGACGCCGCTCTCCGGGGCTGTCGTTGGACGGTGGCCCTCGAGGACAAGGTGCAGCTCCCCAGCGGACGAACCGGCACCGTTTCCAGCATCTCGGACAACCGGGACGGACGATGCCCGCACTGGTATGTGGAGGTGAAATGATGGGAAACCCGCTTCTCACCGTAAACCAGCCCGCAGACGTCAGCCTCGGGCAGAACGGAAACCTCAACCTCGGCATTTGCTGGAAAGCAGACTTTGCCGGGCGGTTCACCGAGGGCTTTGAACGGCTCCAGAAAGAAGCCGACGGCGAGTTTGTCCGGATGCTCAAGCCGTACATCCCGCTGCGCACCGGCGCACTGCGGGGCAGCACCGACGACCACACCGTTCTCGGCAGCGGGCGCATCGTGCAGGCCACGCCCTACGCCGCCGCCCAGTATTACCGGCTTCCACTCGGGCAGGGCGTCCGCGACGATGGGCGCGGCCCCCACTGGGGCGAACGCTGCGTCAATGACCACGGGCAGGAGTTCATCTCCTTCGTCAAGGCCCGTGCACAGGTGAATCTGAAATGAACGAAACCAAAACCCCGGACATTCAGGCCATGCTGGAATGGCTGGCGACTTGTCCGTTTGCCGCCACCCTCAACGACGGTGATGTGGCGTTTTCCATCGACTATCTGGGCGCGGACCCCTGTCAGTTTTCACTGGAATGCACCCCGACAGCCCCGATTCTGGAAAAATACATCCGCGGCAGCCTCCGGGCCAAGAATTATGTTCTTGCTTCCCGGATGGACTACTCGCAGGATCAAGTGCAGCAGGCAGCGAACAGCTCTTTCTGGGACAGCTTCGCAGACTGGGTGGAAGAGCAGTCGCTCGCAGGGCGGCTCCCCAAGCTGGGCGGCGACAAGACGGCAGAGGCCGTCGTCTGCCTTTCCCCCGGATACATTCTGAACCAGAACGCCAACACCTGCCGCTTCCAGATCCAGCTTCAACTTCAATACTATCAGGAAGGGAGATAAACTTCATGACTGTTTCTGAGACCCTCACCAAGCTCAAAACCGAGAAGGGCATCGCACCCGAGGCCGGTTACACCGGCACCGAGCGTGCGGATGACTTCATCTTCGCCATTCAGACCAGTCCCACCGACCAGACCACCGTGGACAAGTGGGTCGTCTGCGCCGAGCGCGTCAAGGAGCATTCCGGCGCACTGAACGCCACCACCGAGGACACCCCGTACATCCGCGCCGGTAACGTCACCGAGAAGGGCGAGGTGCAGCGCACCTTCACCCTGAACGGCAACCGCTGCGTCGGCGACGAGGCGCAGGATTTCCTGCTGTCCCACAAGGTCAAGTTCGGCACCGGTTCCGCCGTGATTTTCCCCTACGTCTATTTCAGCGTCAAGACCGGCAAGGGCGAGAAGGGCACTGCATCCTTCATCGTCACCTCTGATGCCAGCGGTTCTGCTGGCAATGCCGCCGGTTTTGCCTGCGACGTCAAGGGCATCGGCACTCCGGCAGAGTACGACTATCTGACCGACATCAACCCGGCTTAACACCCCGGACCCATGCACACAGCCCTCGTTCCCGGCGGACGGGGGCCATTTTTATAGGAGGCTTTCTATGAATCTTCGCGGTTATGATTTCCCCTTTTCTTCCCTGAACGCCAACGACGCAGAGCGGATGCAGGCGGCGACCCAGAAGTCGCAGGCCCGCGCCCGTGCAGAGGGCGGTCGTTACACTCCCAAGGGCGACGGCTATCCGGCATGGCTGCGCTTCCAGTGCAGCGTCTTCATGGAGTATCTGGACGACATTCTGGGCGCAGGCGCATCCGAGAAGCTCGGTCTGGATGGCAGCAACTATGGCGAGTGCATCAAGGTGGCGCAGGAGTTCCAGCAGGCCATGGCTGCGGAGAAGGACATCGCCGTGGCACAGCTTCCCTCCGCACAGCAGAGCGTTCCCCAGAACCGGGAGCAGCGGCGCAAGGAGAAGAAGCATCGCCCGAACCCGCCGATCGCCCTTCCCGCATCGCAGACTGCCGCCGCCATGGTCGCCCGCGTAGACAAGCAGGCCCGCCGCGAGCTGGAGGCTCTGGACAATGGCTGATCTGCTGACCGACCTGCTCCCCACCGAGTGGGAAGGGCACGAGATCGACTGGGACTTCCGCCCTATGGTCAAGACCATCACCGAGATGATGCGTGTCAAGTCCGACGCAGAGGCCGCACAGGTCGCATACCGGGCAGTTGACCGGTTCTTCCCCTTTCACATTGCGGTCGAGGACCATCCCGCCGCCTTTCAGAGCTTGATCCGCTTCCTGCGGGCAGGACTGCCGCAGCAGGAGGAAGAAGACAGCTCCGGTGGGTCCGGTTCGGGCGAGGTCACCTACGACTACGCAGTAGACGCCGGGTACATCGTGGCCGCGTTCCAGCAGGCGTATCACATCGACCTGACAAGCGAGCGTGTCCACTGGTGGCGGTTCTGCGCGTTGTTTTACGCGCTGCCGGAAGAGACCCTCATGCGCAAGATCATGGACATCCGCGCCACCGACACCAGCGAAATGGATGAACCGAACCGCCGCCGGTACGAGGAACAGAAAGCCCACTTTGCCCTGCCTTCGTACCTGAAGGGGGTGAAGCGCGTTGAAACCCTTCAGGAGCACGAGAATGCCTTCTTTGACCGATTCTGAACCCCGGAAGGAAAATATCCGCACCCCAGTGCCCTGCCCGTTCTGTGGCCGGCCTCTGCCGGTCTGGGCGGAAGCAGACGCCCGCGCCCACGCGCTGTGGGTAAAATGCAAAAATCCCGCCTGTAAGCGGGAGGTAGAAATCAAACTATAACAGCCTGTGCCTCTGTGCCCGCGCTCCGAATGAGAGGTGGACACATTGGCAGATTACAGCATTACTGGCGATACCCGGCTGGACGCAAGCGGCTTCAACAAGGGCCTGAGTGCAATGTCGGTCGCCGCTGGAAATCTGATCTCCGGCATGGTCAAGTCGGCCACCGGAAAGATCGCCGAGCTGACGACCGCCTCCGTCGGCGTCGGCATGAAGTTTGAAGCATCCATGTCGCAGGTCGCTGCGACGATGGGAACCAGCGTAGACCAGATCCAGAACCTGACCGACAAGGCCAAGGAGATGGGAAGCACGACGCAGTTCACCGCTACACAGGCGGCGGAGGCGTTAAACTACCTCGCCCTCGCCGGTTACGACGCGGACAAAGCCGCAGAGGTGCTCCCCAGCGTGCTGAATCTGGCCGCAGCAGGCGGCATGGACCTCGCCTACGCTTCCGACCTCGTCACCGACGCCATGGCGTCCCTGAACATCGAGGCAACGAAAGACAACGTCGATGACTTTGGCAACAAGCTGGCCATGGGCGCAAGCAAGGCCAACGCCAGCGTCGCACAGTTGGGCGAGGCCATCCTGACCGTTGGCGGTACCGCTGCCAACCTCAAGGGCGGCACCACCGAGCTGACCACAGCCCTCGGCGTGCTGGCGAACGTCGGCATCAAGGGCGCGGAGGGCGGCACCCACCTGCGCAATGTCATTCTTTCGCTGCAATCCCCCACCGACGACGCCGCGAAGATGATGGACAAGCTCGGCCTCAACGTCTACGACGCACAGGGCGATATGCGCGGCCTTGATGAGATTCTGGGCGACCTGAATGCCTCCATGAACGGCATGACCCAGAGCCAGAAGGACAACATCATCAACCAGCTCTTCAACAAGACGGACCTCTCCGCCGTCAACGGTCTGCTGGCAGCACAGGGCGAGCAGTGGGATGCCCTCTACGAGAACATCGACTCCGCAGGCGGAGCGATGGAGCAGATGGCCGAGACCCAGATGAACAACCTGCAAGGCGCGGTCACCACCATGAACTCCGCGCTGGAAGGCTTGCAGCTGGCGTTCTACGAGTATCTGAAGCCCACGCTGACACAGGCGGCACAGTGGGGCGCGGAGTGCCTCTCCACCCTGACCACTTCCCTCTCGGAGGGCGGCCCCGAGGCCATGCTCAAGGCAGCGGGCGAGATCATCACCGACCTCGCGTCCGGCGTTGCAGCAAAGCTGCCCGGGCTGGCGACCTCCGGCGTGGAGATCATCGGCAAGCTGGCGGAGGACATCGTAGCAGCTACACCGCAGATGCTTTCTTCTGCGGCAGAGATTCTGGGCGCATTGGTTCAGGGCTTGCACAACGCCCTGCCCCAGCTCGTCTCCACCGGCGTCGAGATGGTCAAGCAGCTCGGCAGCGGCCTGACCGATGGCATCCCGCAGCTGCTCGAAAAGGCCCTTCCGATCGTTGCTAATCTCGCATCCGGCCTGCGGTCGAACGTCGGCCAGCTGGTGGACGCGGGCATCGACCTCATCCTCCATCTGGCACAGGGCCTCGCGGACGGCCTGCCGACGTTGATCGAGCAGTTGCCCGGCATCGTTTCGGACATCGCGGGCGTCATCAACGACAACGCACCCAAGATTCTGGCCGCAGGCGTTGAGATCATCGCCACCCTGCTCCGGGGCATCGTCCAGTCGATTCCCACACTGATCGAGAATATCCCCCAGATCTGCAAAGCCATTTTCGACGTCTTCACAGCCTTCCGCTGGGTGGACATCGGCAAGCAGATCGTCAATGGTCTCTGGAACGGCATCACCTCCGGCTGGAACGCCCTGTTAACGAAGGTCAAGAGCCTCGTTGATCTGCTGCCCGACATCGCAAAGAAGGCCCTCGGCATCCACTCGCCGTCGAAGGTATTCAGCGAGATCGGTATGCAGACCTGTGCGGGCTTGGCGCAGGGCCTGACCGACAACAAGACCAAGGTGAAAGACGCCGCCAAACAGGTGGTCGCGTCCGTGACGGACACCGCCACCGAGATCACCGACGGCGTCACCAAAGTCACCGAGACGCTGACGCAGGTCATGCTGGACGGCAGCGAACAGCAGTCGCAGGTCATCACCGAGACCTCCCAGCAGGTGGTGGACGGCGTCAACAAGACGGTCAAGAAGGTCACGACCATCGCGGCCGACGGCCAGACCACCGTCACCCAGACCATGGAGGACGTCAAGGCTACCGTCGTTTCGACCACCAAGGACACCTCGTCCTCCGTGGTGGATGGCGTTCAGACGACCGTCGAGACCACCACCCAGAAGCTGTCGGACGGCAGCGAACAGGTCAAAACCATCACCACCACGACCGGCAAAGAGCTGATCGACGGCGTGGAGCGCACCGTGAAAACGGTCACGACCAAGGCTGCGGACGGCACGGAGACCGTCGAAAAGACGATCGAAGATGCCGGAAGCATCCTCGTCTCCACGGTCAAGGACACCCAGACCTCGCTGGTAGACGGCGTCGAGACCACGGTGGAGAAGACCACCAAGACCTTCGCGGATGGCTCGGAGCAGGTCGAGAGCGTCACCACAGCCACCGGCAAGGAGATCATCGACGGCGTGGAGCGGACGGTCAAGACCGTCACCACCAAGGCCGCCGACGGCACCGAGACGGTGGTGAAGACCATCGAGGACTCCGGCGTACAGTTTGCTTCCGCAGGCGAAGCCGTGGTCCACCAGCTAGACTCTGCCCTGAACGACGCATGGGACGACGTGAACACCTCCATCCAGTCGGACGTGATCGGCAGCATCGAGACGCTGACCAAGGCCATCTCGGACGGCGACCTTGAAAGCCTTGCCAAGTGGACGGCGGGCATCTTCTACGGCAGCCTGAACGACGAGCAGAAGAAGCAGATCAACGCCTTCGCGCTGGATGCTCTGAGTCAGCTGACCGACTCCCTCACCGGCGTCTGCACCAACCTCGTCGGCCTCGCCTCCAACTTCATCGGGCAGTTCGTGCCCGCTGCCGGAGCCGCAGCCACCGCACAGGGCGTGCTGAACACCGTCATGGACGCAAACCCCGTCCTCGCGGTCATCTCGGTCATCGGCCTGCTGGTCGGTGCGCTGGTCAATCTGGCAAAGAACAACAAGAACGTCGCCAACGGCATGAAAGCCGTCTGGTCGGGCGTGCAGGACTTCCTGTCGGTCATCTTCGAGGGCCTGCTCCGGGCGGTGGCGTTGCAGATCCAAGGCTTTGTCAGCCTCATCAACGGCCTGATCGACACCTACAACGTCGTCGCCAAGGTCTGGGGCGGGCAGATCGACCGGATCAGCAACCCCGCATCGGACTACGCCGACAAGCTCAAGCAAGAGCGGGAGCAGCGGGCCAAGGACCGGCAGGCACAGGCAGCTGCCGACAAGCAGCAGGCCGAACTGGACGCCAAGTACGCCAAGGAATCCGCAGACGCCGAACAGAAGCAGCTCGAGGCCAAGTACGCGAAGAAACAGGCCGACCTCGAAAAGGCCAAGCTTTCCAGCGACTCCCCCGGGATGCTGGCCGCAGAGCAGGCCGTCGCCAAGGCCAGCTATGAGCAGTCCCTCGCCGACCTCGACAAGAAACTTCTGGACGCCGCCTACGAGAAAGCCTCTGCTGAGATCGAGAAATCGACCACCACCGACGCCACCAAACGGACGGAGCTGGAAAAGAAGATCACCGAGTCCGACAGCACCCTCAAGATGGGCGATCTGGAACGGCAGCTGCTCGAGGTCGAGTACCAGAACAGCCTGAAAGAGCTGGAAAACAAATACGCCAAAAAGACGGATACTTCCAGCAAAAACAGCTCTTCGGCCACCACAAATTCGGGCAGCACTTCTTCCGACGACACGGCCAAGAAGCTGGCCGACATGAAGGCCCAGTATGACCAGAAGCTCTCTGACCTTAAGGCCGACTATGCTGCCAAGCAGAAGGAGCTGGCCGCCCAGTACGACCAGAAACTCGACCGGAAGGACAGCCAGTACCAGCAGAAACTCGACAGCGCAAAGTCCAGCTACGACAAGCAGCTGGAACGCCTGAAGACCGAGTACGACCGGAAGCTGGCCTCCCTCGAGAAGGCGCAGGACAAACAGAGCAGTGCCTATCAGACCAGCCTCGACGAAGCCAAAGCCGACTATGCCAAGCAGCTCGAGAAACTGAAAACCGACTACGAGAAGAAACTGGCCTCCCTCGAGAAGGAGCTGGACCAGACCACCACGCCCTCTCTGCCGGACACCGCCAAGGACAAGCTGACCGAGGCCGTCACCGACAACACCGAAGCCATCCTCTCCACCAACAAGGCTCTGGCCGAGATGGTGCGGCAGGCCAACACCCTCGTCCTCTCCGACAACATGGCCGTCAGCAGCCGGGTCGCCGCCTCCGGCACGGCCCGGATCGCAGCCGCCGCCAACAATTACACCCGGCAGGGCGACACCACCAACATCACCCAGAACATTTACAGCAAGGCCCAGACCGCCGCCGACCTCGCCCGCGAGACCCGCTGGGAGGCCGACCGCGCCAAAGCCCAGAAGCACTGAAAGGAGGAAGCTTCATGCCGCTGCGAAAAGACCATCTCATGCTCATCACCGATGCTGGCGTGACCCTCCATCTGGGCTGGGATTACGACATTCCCTACAACCTCGACCCGCTGAACGGCGTGGACGTGGACTTACAGCTGGCGCAGGGTGTGAACCAGATCGGCAACACGGTCGAGCGGCAGGTGGTCTCCGGCGTCTACCGGACCCTCACCGCCGACTGTTGGAGCGAGCACGGCGACGCCGATGCAAAGCTCATCCTCGACGCCCTCCCCTTCTTCACCAAGGGCACGCTGTACTTCGGGGACAAATGGTTCTGCCGCTTCGTCATCAGCAAGACGCCCTATACCAGCCAGTATCATCCCTTCCCCCGCATCGAAGCCATGCTCTACTGCGAGAAGCCCTACTGGTACGGCCTCACGGCCCAGACCTACCGGCTGGGCGGGTTCACTCCGGCGTTCAAATTCCCGGTGTGCTACACCAGCCACCGGTACAGCGTGCGGAACGACAACACCTTCATCAACGCCATCAACCCGGGCAGCCTGTCCGTACCGCTGACGGCGGTGCTCCGCAGTTACGCCCCGGTGGAGAACCCCCGGGTGGTCAACGTCCTGACCGGTGAATACCTCAAGCTCAACACCACCCTCGAGCGGGGCGACGCCGTGGAGATCTACCGCGACACCGCTGACCGGATTGCCGTCAAGCTGACCCGGGCGGGCGTGGAGTCGAACCTCTTCGCCGCGCTGGACGAAGATTCCACCCTGACCGAGCTGCCGCCCGGCGACAATCTGCTCAAGGCAGAGGCCGACAGCGGCACCGACGTGCTGGAAGTTTCAGTCAGCTTTTACCCCGCCTACGCGGGCATTCTGCCGGAGGTGATGGAATGAACCTGCAGCGCATCGACGTGCTGGACGGCGAGACCCTGACCCGCACCGGCTGCGTCAACGTCTGGGTCAGTCTGTACTGGGACGAAGGGTACAACACCCTCGGCAGCTTCACGCTGGAAGTCCGGCCCACCGCCGAAAATCTCGCCCTGCTCCGGGAGGGATGCTGGCTGCGCCGGAACGACAGCGACGTTCCCATGCGCATCTGCCACCGCTCCAACGAGAACACCGACGCGAATCTGGTCGTCACCGGCTTCCCGGCAGCGTGGATTCTGAGCAAGCGGGTCAGCACGGCCCTCATCCAGAACGAGAATGCCGAAGGAGCCATGCGCCGCCTCGTTTCCGCGATGCAGCCGTGGCCCCGGCTCGAGCTGGGAGAAGCGGTCGGCTTCGACACCAAGTTCACGTCCCAGACCTCCGGCGGTTCCCTGCTGGAATATTGCCAGACCATCGGAGCGGCCTGCGACCTCGGGTTCCGGATCGCCCTGCGGGGCAGGAACACCGAGAAGAAGCTGGTATTCGAGGTCTACCGCCCCACGGCAGACCCGAACAACCGGTTCAGCCCCAAATGGGGCAACCTGACCGGCGCGGGCTGGGCCTTCGGTGACTCGGACTATGCCAACGTTGCCATCGTGCAGGGGGCCGGAGAGGGCGAAAGCCGCGTCACCGTGATGGTCGGCGAGACCGATGCCACCGGCAGCGCACGCCGGGAGCTGTATGTAGACGCCCGGGACCTTCAGCCCGACGAAGAAAACGGCGAGACGAACACTTCCGCCGCCTACCTCCAGCGGCTCATGGACCGGGGCGCAAACAAGCTTCTGGATCAGCTGCGCACCGGCAGCATCGAGTTCAACATCGAGGCCGACCTGCAGCCCGGCGACGTCGCCTCTTGTTCCCTGCCCGAGCTGGGCTACAAGGCCACCGTCCGGGTCGCCAACGTCATTACACAATCCCAAGCCGACGGCACCACCCGCACCCTGCGGCTGGGTTCGCCGGTCTTTACCCGCATCTAAGGAGGTGCGATTTTGAGCGAGATCACGATTTACCCCCTCGACGGCATCGAGTACGACGCGGCCGATGCCGCAGGATACACCGCTACACGCACCAGCGGCGTGTACAGCTCCGACAACGACTTCACGGTCACGGCTGCGGGCGGCTACGACGTGACCGTCTCGGCAGGTCAGGCATGGATCAGCCCGGAGCGGTTCGTGGGTTATTCGGTCATCAAGCGGAACGCCGACACCCTGACGCTCCCCCTCGCGGATGGCCGTCTCCCCCGCATCGACCGGGTGGTGCTGCGGTATGACGCCGCCACCCTCAAGGGCGACCTGACCATCCTGCAGGGCACGCCTGCCAGCACGCCGACTGCCCCGGCCATTTCCCGCACCGCCGCCTACGACCTCTGTCTGGCGGAGATCCGCCGCCCGGCGGGTTCCACGGCCATCACCGTGGGCGACATCACCGACACCCGCCTCGACGAAGCCCTCTGCGGCATTATGCGGGACGGCGTGACCGGCATCCCCACTGACGAGCTTCTGGCCGCAGCAAAAGCCCGCATCAACGCCATCGAGGAAAAGGCGACTGCCAGCGCGGGCGAAGCCGCCGACAGTGCAGCGAAAGCCGCTTCCAGCGAAGCCAATGCCGACCAGTCGGCAACGAAGGCCGCAGCGTCGGAGAAGGCGGCAAAAGAGGCTCTCTCCGACACCCAGCAGACCAAGGCCGACGCGCTGAAACAGATCGGCGACTCCGAAACGTCCGCGCTCAAGAACATCGAGACGGCCCGCGCCGGCGCACTGAGCGACCTGTCCACGGCCCGGAGCACCGCCCTGACTGACATCGCCAACGCCACCAAGACCTCGCAGGAAGCCGCAGAGACGGCCACACAGAAGGCCGAAGCTGCCGCATCCAGCGCAGGCGCAGCAAGTACCTCTGCCGGAGCCGCCGCCTCGTCTGCATCGCTGGCGGGCAGCAAGGCAACCGCCGCCGAAGAGAGCGCAGCGAAGGCCGAACAGAGCGCAAAAGATGCCGACGATGCCGTGGTCAACCGCCTCAACGAGTGTGTTGCTTCCGGAGCCTTCAAAGGCGACAAGGGAGACAAAGGAGATACCGGAGCCATTGGACCCCAAGGCCCGGCAGGTGCAGATGCGGTGGTAGCAAGCGGCACGCGCTACATCCGGTTCAGTGACGGCACGCAGATTTGCTGGTACGATACAATAAATATGTACGGTTCTGTCGGAGATTACGCAGATATGCAATGGGTGTTACCCGTAGCATTTAGTAAAGACCCTGTAGTGAACATTACTACGTGGAAGGCAAGTACCGGAGATGTCGCCCTCGTATCTCCTAGCACAACTGTAATTAAAGTCAATTCCAAATGTGGCGGACGTTATTTCATGACGGCCATTGGAAAGTGGAAATAAGAAAAGCAGACAGCCCGAAAGCTGCCTGCTGAAAAACTACTTATCCCTGTAATGCGATCCGCACTGAACGATTTTGACCACGTTTCCCTCAATTCGGTAAACGATTCGATTACAATCGTCAATCCGGCGGCTCCAGTAAGACGACAAATCTCCGCTGAGGCATTCTGGTTTACCAATGCCTTCGTAACCGTTGCGGTCAATATCCTTCAAGAGCTGCAAAATGCGCTTAAGCACTTTGCGGTCTTCCCGCATCCAGTATTCAAGATCTTCCCACGCTTCGTCTGTCCACGATTTAATCATCGAGGTTTACCTCGTGAACGGTACCGCCGGTGGCCTCCATCTCGGCAATGGACTTGCGCAGACGCGCCATGTTCTGCTCCGAGTAGAAGGGATCCACGGAGACATCAAATGGTAGCCGCTTCTCACGGGTCATCTTTTTCGCCAACATGGTGACAGCAGTGGACATAGACATTCCGAGATCGTTGCAGATCTGGTCAAATCCACGCTTGAGGTCGTCGTCCATCCGAATGCTTACAGTAGTCTGAGACATAGTATCACGCTCCTTTGGTTCGATTATAATACGTTGTATGAACATTGTCAACAAATTTTCTATGAACGCGAGGTGAAATTTCAAAATGCCCGAAACCACCATCTCCCCCGGTTATTCCATCCCGAAGCCCGTCGAAACGCAGGCCGAATGCGATGCCTACTCCGAAATGGCCGAAGCGGTCAATGCGCACAATAACGCCTGCGCCGTCGGCGATACCCTCTGGGCTATCGAGGACAATCCCGACTGCTACACCGTCGCAGAGAGCGGCTTTGTTACCGAACCAGAGCCTGCTCCGCCCAGTTTGGAAGAGCAGCTGGCCGCTTTGCAGTCGGCCCAGAACGACACCGACGCCATGACCGTAGATCAGGAATACCGCCTGACTCTTCTGGAGCTGGGCGTAACCGATGATTAACAGACCTGCTAATAAAAGTCAAGCAGTAATTTGAGAAAATTTCTGGAATTCAG
>CAVKZS010000098.1:0-20373 GCA_963660925.1 Eubacterium sp. CAG:38
TTATCCTACACGGGGAGGCTTTTTGTCTATTGTCTACTTTTTACGGACCTGTTCAGATGCACGCGCATGAAAGGCTTATTATTAAAGGAATGGTATCAGGCATCCTCCTACGGTCGGCTGGTTTTTCTGGCCGCGCTCATCATGTTCTCGGCGTCGGCGATGACTCTGCATGCGGGCGGCAAACAGGGTGTATTTCTGGTCTACGCCTGTTTTTTGCTGGGAATCTTTCCCATGACGCTCCTCTCTTATGATGAAGCTTTCGGCTGGACGGCATACAGCGATACCCTTCCGGTCAGCAAAGCACAGCTTACCGGTGCAAAATATCTGATCGGACTATTCTGCACAGCAGCCTGCACGGTTTGCGCTGCCTTTGTGCTGACGGTCTTTGGCGGCGGGCTGGACCGCAGCTATGCCGCCCTGCTGATGGTGGAATCCATCACCGCCCCGCTCCTTTCCAATACGCTGCTCCTGCCATTGAGCTATCGGTTCGGTCAGCAGAAAGCACGGTATCTTTATTTTGTCATCGTCGCACTGTTTGCCGGTCTGCTGGGCTTCGGCGTTTCCAGCGACGACGAGCTGGGTCATGCGGCAGCCGGTGTTCCTCTGCCCGTTCTTCTGGGTGTCGTTGCCCTCTCTCTTGTTCTGTATGCTGCCTCTTGGCGGCTTTCGACCGCGTGGTATGGGAAATCGAAGGATTGAGCGCAAAAAGAGCGTTGCCGCGCGGCAACGCTCTTTTTGTTTGGTTCTCTTTACCGGTCAAACGTCGTGCTGAGAGTGGTGGAATACTCCCCGCCGGGGGCAAGGCAGGCGGCAGCGGCCCGCTCGGTCCACTCCTGCGGATCGACCTCAGCACCGGGCAGCGACTGCCACGGCTCGATGCAGACGAAGTGCACCGGCTTGGCCGCCGCGCTCCAGATCAGGGAGTAGGGATAATCGGCCACATCACAGACCACGCTGCGGCCGGTGTCTTTCTCATAGATGCCGAGGGTCTTGGTGCGCAGACCGGCCATGCAGAAGCTGTCGTCCGCAAACAGCTCGTCGGTCAGCGGGATGGCCTGCTGATTCTTCCAGACGTAGTGGCACTCGCCGGTCAGCAGGCCGTTGGGGTGGGTCCCCAGCACCATGGGGCTTTCGGGCTGGTCAAAGCGGAACTCATAGTCCTCGGTGGTGTGGTTGGCGTCAAAGGGCACGCAGAAAGCCGGATGATAGCCGATGCCGAACCGCAGCTCGGTATCACCGGGATTCCGGACGGTCAGGGTGTGATGGACCGTCTTGCCCTCCAGCTTGAAGGTGCTGATGAGGACAAAATCGAAGGGGAACCGCTCGGCCTTGATGGTATCATCCGACCGCAGTTCCAGCTGGATGGTGTCGCCCTCGGCCTTGAGCAGGGTATGCTCGAGGTCCCGCGCAAACCCATGCTGACCGCCCTTGTAGGTCTTGCCCTCGTGGGAGAAGGTGCCGCCCGGCAGCTTGCCCGTCCACGGGAACAGGATGGGCGCATGGCGGTTCCAGACCGCCGGATCTGCCTGCCAGATCATCTCCTCGCCCGCTGCGTTTTTCAGGCTGACGGCCTCGGCACCGTGGGTGTCCACCGTCAGGGTCAAATAGTCGTTCTGGATCGTTGCCTGCATCGCTTTGCTCTCCTTTATATTTATAATGGTGATTTCAGTATACTCTTTTGCACTCGAATTGCAAAGCCCTCCCCTCTGCTTTTCAAGGCAAGGCGGTCAATTTTTGACAACTTGTACAAATTCAGTTGAAACTTTTTTAACCCCCGAGTGGCAAAGATGAGGGCAGTTTGCTTTGTTTTCGCAAGTTTGCCTGTCCGTTTCCCGCGCACAGTCTTTTAAAAAGAAAAGTTTTCGCCCGAAAAATCTTCTTTTTTAAGAAGGGTACAAGCTCGTCGGGTTTCCGATTCGCGGTTATCCGTGTTTGACTTCTTTCCCGCCCGGTGCTAGAATACCCAAGGTCCGACTTTTGCCCCCAAATTTGTGCGTGGGGCAAGAACGCAAAGGCCGGATACAACACGAAGAATCAAGAAAAAGGACGCAGAATCGTTTCTGCGTG
Organism: Eubacterium sp. CAG:38; assembly: GCA_963660925.1. Lineage (GTDB taxonomy): Bacteria > Bacillota > Clostridia > Oscillospirales > Ruminococcaceae > Faecalibacterium. The sequence goes on from CAVKZS010000098.1 coordinate 2,068, forward strand.
ATCTGGGAGGATCAAATCCAATGAGCATCAATTTTGAATCTCACAAGCTCAACCGCCGCTCTTTCCTGAAGGGTGCCGGTGTCGTCGGCGCAGCCGGCCTGCTGGCTGCTTGCGGCGGCAATTCCAACAGCACTGCAAGCTCTGCTGCTTCCGGTGCTTCTTCTGCCGCCACCGCCCCCAACACCACCGGTGCTACCCCGCTGACCGAGTTCATCAGCTGGGAGAGCTCCAACCGTGAGATCGAGAACTGGAATATGCTGTACAGCCAGCAGGCTTCCGACGCAAACGTCGTCACCAACCTGTGGGACGGTCTGCTGAGCTTCGACTGCTACGGCAAGGTCGCTCCGGCCATCGCTTCCAGCTGGGAGACCAATGAGGACTCCACCGTCTGGACCTTCCACCTGCGCGACGACGTCGATTGGGTCGATGTCAACGGCGAGGTCAAGGGCCACATCACCAGCAAGGACTTCCTCGTTGGTTTCGAGTGGGTCATGAACGCTTACAAGAACGAGGCCAACAACACCTCCATGCCCAACGAAAACGTCGTGGGTGCTGCCGAGTACTACGCACACACCAAGGAGCTGGGCGATGCTGCTGCCGACCTGACCTATGAGGATATGCTGAGCTTCGGCATCGGCGTTGAGGCTCCGGACGATTACACCCTCGTCTTCACCTGCCCCAATCCCTGCCCCTACTTCGACACCGTTGCTGCTTATAACAGCTTCTATCCCGCTTCTGAGGATCTGATCAACGAGCTGGGCATCGAGGGCTTCCGTGCCTGCGACAACACCACCATGTGGTACTGCGGCCCGTACCTGATCGAGGAGTACATTCAGGGCAACACCAAGAGCTACATCCCCAACCCCAACTACTACGATGCAGACAACGTCAGCCGCTTCGAGCGTCTGACCATCACCATCATCTCCGATGGTTCCATCAGCTACCAGCTGTACCAGAACCGTGAGCTGGATGAGATCGATCTGGGCGAGAGCACCCTGACCACCATCACCTCCGACCCCAACAACGAGTACAACAGCCAGCTGTGCGAGAAGCGCGCCAAGAAGTACAGCTACTGCTTCATCTTCAACTATCAGCGCAACAACGAGGACGGTACTCCGGACGAGAACTGGAACAAGGCCATCGCCAACACCGCGTTCCGTCAGTGCTTCTACAAGGGCCTCGACCTGACCAACTTCTACGCACGTTACAACAAGATCAACCCGCTGAAGTGCGAGAACGACTTCTTCACCATGAAGGGTCTGTCCTACACCTCCGACGGCACCGATTATACCTCTCTGGTTGCTAAGGAGCTGGGCATCGACGGCGAGGCTTACGACGGCAAGACCATGATCCGTCTGCGCAACGGCGGCGACATCACCGACCTGAAGAAGCAGGCCATGGACGAGCTGACCGCCATCGGCGTCGAGTTCCCCGTCCACTGCCACTACCACATCATTGCCGGCAGCACCTCCGCTCTGGACAATGCCACCATCCTGAAGCAGTGCTTCACCGACAGCTTCGGCGATGACTTCATCGTGCTGGACATCGACACCTACGTTTCCTCCGTCATGAAGGAGATCGTCGCTCCCCAGCAGCAGAGCTTCATCCACATGGGCTGGGGCGCAGACTTCGGCGATCCCGTCAACTTCCTCACGCAGGAAGTCCTGCACGACGACAACGCTTACTACAGCTGCAACCTGACCAACATCGCTGCCGTTGCCGAGAACCCCGCTGATTACCAGACCGAGCTGGTCAGCGAGTTCGAGACCTTCACCGATATGGTCAACGAGGCCAAGGCCATCGTCGATGATACCGATGCCCGTTACGCTGCTTTCGCAAAGGCTGAGGCTTACTTCATCGAGAACAACCTCACCTGCCCCTCTGTCTACGACGTTTCTTGGTGCCTGACCCACGCCAACGAGTACAGCAAGATCAACGCGATGTATGGTCCCTGCAACTACAAGGCTGTCAACTGGGAGACCAGCGAAGAGGCTTACACCACCGTCCAGTACGAGGCATTTGCCAAGGCTTACGATCAGGCTACGCAGGGCTGATAACTTATCAAAATGAAGTTTCTTCATTTTGATAAAGGCGCAAACTTAATATTTTCAGTCTTGAAAACCCTTTGACTTTCTTGACACGCTCACTTTAGTGTGTTAAAATGCAGTCACCGAAAGGGTTCTGCAAAGGCGCAGACACAGGTAGTAAAAATCTGTTTCTGCGCCTTTTTTGCATTCATTTGGAGGTTCCTTGGGGAAAGAGGAACAGGATGCACCGGGCCGCACGTCCCAGCAGGACCGCTTTTCAGAACATTAGGAGGGAAAGAATTATGAACATCGACTTCGAGAACCGTACCATCAACCGCCGCAGCTTCCTCAAGGGCGCAGGTGTCGTGGGTGCCGCTGGTCTGCTGGCTGCCTGCGGCGGCGGCTCTTCCAGCACCGCTGGTTCTGCTTCCGCCAGTGCTTCGGCTTCTTCCGGTGCAGCAGCTGCTGCTTCCGGCAATGGCCTGACCGAGCTGATCACCTACGAGACCTCCGGCCGTGAGATCGAGAGCTGGAATATGCTGTACAGCCAGCAGGCCACCAACTTCAACGTCACCACCAACATCTGGGACGGCCTGCTCAGCTTTGACTGCTACGGCAAGGCCGTGCCCGCCATCGCCAAGAGCTGGGAGCACAACGAGGATGCTTCGGTCTGGACTTTCCACCTGCGCGACGACGTGGATTGGTGCGACATCAACGGCGAAGTCAAGGATCATCTGACCTCCAAGGACTTCCTCGTGGGCTTTGAGTGGGTGCTGAACACCAAGAAGAACGAGGCCGCCAACACCTCCATGCCTTCCACCACCGTGGTCGGTGCCGCCGATTATTACGACAAGACCGATGCCATGGACAACGACGCTGCTTATGCCCTGACCTATCAGGATATGCTGGACGCTGGCGTCGGCATCGAGGCTCCGGACGATTACACGCTGGTCTTTACCTGCATGAACCCCTGCCCCTACTTCGACACGGTCGCCAGCTATGTCTGCTGCTACCCCGCACCTCCGGCTCTGATCGACGAGCTGGGCATCGACGGCTTCCGCGGCGTGAGCTACGACCAGATGTGGAGCTGCGGCCCCTACCTGATCGAGGAATTCGTGCAGGACAACACCAAGAGCTACATCCCCAACCCCAACTATTATGCCAAGGATGAGGTGACCCGCTTCGAACACATCACCCTGAACATGATCTCCGACCTGACCGTGGGCTATCAGCTGTATCAGAACCGCGAGCTGGATGAGCTGGAGCTGAGCGAGAGCACCCTGACCACCATTCAGGCCGACTCTTCCAACCCCTACAACGATCAGCTCTGCGAGAAGCGTCCCACCAAGTACGCTTACGACTTCCACTTCAACTACTACTGCCTGAACGAGGACGGCACCCCCAACGAGGATTGGAACAAGGCCGTGGCCAATGAGAGCTTCCGCCGCTGCTTCCAAGAGGGCGTCAACCTGATCCCCTACTACGCACGCTTCAACAAGATCAATCCCCTCAAGTGCGAGAACAACTTCTACACCATGAAGGGCGTCTGCTACAACTCCAAGGGCGAGGATTATACCTCTCTGGTCGCCAAGGAGCTGGGCATTCAGGATGAAGCTTACGACGGTGAGACCATGATCCACCTGCGCAAGTCCACCCCCGAGTCCATCAAGGCTCTGCGGGACAAGGCCGTGGAAGAGCTGACCGCCATCGGCGTCACCTTCCCCATCCGCCCTCCGTTCTATTTCGTGGCCGGCAGCACCGTGGCACAGGACAACGCCACCATCCTGAAGCAGTGCTTCACCGACAGCTTTGGCGATGATTTCATCCAGCTGGATCTGCGCACCTATGTTTCCTCCTTCGCCAAGGAAGTCCGTACCCCCAAGATGCACGCTTTCGTCATCAATGGCTGGGGCGCAGACTTCGGCGACCCTGTCAACTTCGTCGGTCAGGAGATCCTGCACGACGATAACGCTTACTACGCCGCCGTCTACTCCAACTCTCAGCTGGTCTGCGAGAATCCCGAGGATTACCAGAAGGATCTGGCCGAGAAATTTGAGGAGTTCACCGATCTGGTCAACGCGGCCAACGCCATCGTCGATGACACCGATGCCCGCTATGAGGCATTCGCCAAGGCCGAGGCTTACATGATCAACCACTCGCTGGCAGTGCCCTGCTACTACGATGTCCGCTGGTGCCTGACCCATGTCAACGAGTACAGCAAGATCAACGCCATGTTTGGTCCCTGCAACTACAAGTACGTCAACTGGGAGACCAGCGAGGACGCTTACACCACCGCACAGTATGAGGAGTTTGCAAAAGCATTTGATGCCGCTACCGCCTGATCCCTCATGGCGATAACTCTCTCCTGAATATTTTCCCTTGGACCGGACCCCGGAGGCTGGAAACAGCCCCGGGGTCTTTTTGCCCTCTCAGGCCGCTTCGCGTCCAGCTCCCCCAAAGTGGGAGCCAAGTCTTGCCTCTCCCCTCGGGAGAGGTGGCATCGCGGCAGCGATGACGGAGAGGACTGGGTTTTCTTAAGATTTTGCAAATTTATTCCCGCGCCACTGGCGCACCCACGCAAATTTATGCTATGATAGAAGATGGAGAAATATCGTGCAAGGGAGGCACACCATGGAACATTTTGTAGAGTTTGAAGGTGTTTCCAAATATTATCAGACCGGCAGCATCAAGATCGCCGCGGCCGATCATCTCGACTTCTATGTGGACAAGGGCGAGTTCTGCATCATCGTCGGGCCATCCGGCGCGGGCAAGACCACCCTGCTGAACATCCTCGGCGGCATGGACACCTGCGACGAGGGCAACGTCTGGCTCGACGGCCAGAACGTCAGCCACTTCACCGAGCGGGAGCTGACCACCTACCGCCGGTACGACGTGGGCTTTGTGTTCCAGTTCTACAACCTCGTGCAGAACCTCACTGCCCTCGAGAACGTCGAGCTGGCCAGCGAGATCTGCCGCGACCCGCTGGACCCTGCCGAGACCCTGCGGCAGGTGGGCTTGGGCGAGCGGCTGAACAACTTCCCGGCCCAGCTTTCGGGCGGCGAGCAGCAGCGCGTCTCCATCGCCCGCGCCCTCGCCAAGAACCCCAAGCTTCTCCTCTGCGACGAGCCCACCGGCGCGCTGGACTATAAGACCGGCAAGCAGGTGTTGGCCTTGTTGCAAAAGACCTGCCGGGAGACCGGCCGCACCGTCATCGTCATCACCCACAACACGGCCCTCACCGGCATGGCTGACCGGATCATTCAGGTGCGCAGCGGCCAGATCGTCTCGAATCAGGTCAACGCCCACCCCATCCCCGTAGAACAGATCGAGTGGTGATTACAGTGCGGAAAAGTTATCGTAAAAATATCATCCGGGAGATGAAAGGCAGCATAAGCCGGGTCGTCTCCCTGTTCGGCATCGTCCTGCTGGGCGTGATGATGCTGACCGGCCTTGTCAGCATCGCGCCCAGTATGCGCAGTGCCGCCCAGCGGTACTACGTCCAGCAGAACGTCTTTGACATCCGGGTGCTCTCCACGCTGGGCCTGTCGGAGGCCGACATCGACGCCATCCGCGCCACCGAGGGCGTGGAAGCCGTTCAGCCCGTGAAGTATCTGGACACCACCGCCCAGTGGTCCAACAGCGACGAACCTGCCGTGGTGCGGTTTCAGGAGCTTCCGGCAGACCCGGAGGCCGACACCGACGACAACCTGAACCGGCTGATCCTCCGGAACGGCCGGATGCCCGAAGCAGAGAATGAGTGCGTCGTCCACGTCCTCGGCTACGCCGATGCCATCGAACTGGGCACCACCCTGACCGTTCCGGACAGCACCGACGGCCTGACCACCAAGACCTTCACGGTGGTGGGCAATGTGCAGGACCCCACCCATTTTTCCACCGATGCCGAGTCCACCAACGCAGGCGACGGCACACTGGATGTGATCTTGTTCGTCCCGCAGGGCGATCTGACCGCCGATTACTATACCGTCTGCTATATCAAGGCCGAGAATGCCGGTTTGTATGACAATTTCTCGGACGAATACCAGCAGGCTGTGGATGCCGTGGCCGACCGGCTGACCGCCATCAGCGACGCCCAGTGCGAGACCCGCCGGGCGCAGCTCATCGACGACGCCAACGCCCAGCTGGATGAAGCCAAGCAGACCTACCAAGACAAAAAAGCCGAGGCCGAAGCCCAGTTTGCCGACGCCGAACGGCAGCTCGACGAGGCACAGGCCCAGCTGGATTCCGCCAAGGCCCAGCTGGAACAGGGCGAAACGGAGTACGCCTCCGGCAAAGAACAGCTCGCCCAGCAGCAGGCGGCCCTGCCCGACACCATGCAGAGCGGTGCCGACCAACTGCTGACCGGCGAGGAGCAGGTGCTCGAGTTCGAGGATCAGCTGCAGCAGATCGAGCTTCTGGTCAATGTCCAGAAAGTCGCCCAGCCCCTTCTCGGCTACGCCCAGACCGCGCTGGACAACGCCCAGAAAGCCCTCGACGAGGCCGAACCTGCCGATGAGGATTATGTCGAGCTGCGGGATGCCCTCGCCAAGGCGCAGGATTCCTACGACAACATCAAGAACCAGCTGGACGGCTATCAGCAGCAGCTCGACGCCGGCAAACAGCAGATGTACGCGCAGGGCCTCATCTCCTCGCCCAGCCTCTCCAACGCTGACCTTGTGACCGAAGCCAAAGCCGCCCTGCGGAAGATGAAGCTCTCCCTGCTTCAGGGTCAGCTCTCGATGAACACCGGCACGGCGACGGCCTACTCCGCCTTTGCCGCCGCCCAGCAGCAGCTTGAAGATGCCCGCACCCAGCTGGATTCCGGCTGGGAAGAGTACAACTCCGGCGTGCAGCAGCTCGCCGATTCCCGCGCCGAGTATGAGACGCAGAAAGCTGACGCAGAGCAGCAGCTTGCCGACGGCCTGAAACAGATCACCGACGCCGAAGAGCAGATCAGCGACATCCAGAACGGCGAGTGGTACGTCCTCGACCGGACCAGCACCATGAGCTTCGTCACCTACGAGCAGTACACCGACCGGATGACCGCCATTGCTCGGGTGTTCCCGGTGTTCTTCTTCCTCGTAGCGGCTCTGGTGGCCTCCACCACCATGACCCGCATGGTGGACGAAAACCGCCTGCAGATGGGTACCCTCAAGGCTCTGGGCTACTCCAACGGCCAGATCGCCGCCAAGTACCTCTTCTATGCCCTCTCTGCCAGCATCCTCGGCAGCTTTGCAGGCATGGCCGTGGGCTTTACCGTGTTCCCCATCATCATCTGGAACGCCTTCGGGATGATCTTCGACGTCCCGACCTTCCGGCTGACCTTCTATCCCGGCATGGCCGCCGCCAGCCTCGGCATCAGCGCGGCCGTCATCGGCCTGACCACTTGGCTGGCCTGCCGGTCCTCTCTCCGCGAAAAGACCGCATCCCTGCTGCTCCCCCGCGCACCGGTGGCCGGCAAGCGCATCCTGCTGGAGTATATCACCCCGCTCTGGAAGCGGATGTCCTTCTCCCAGAAGACCACCGCCCGCAACCTGTTCCGGTATAAGAAGCGTTTCTTCATGACCGTTCTCGGCGTGGCGGGCTGCACGGCCCTGCTGCTGATCGGCTTCGGCATTCAGGATGCACTGCTTCCCATCGTGGATAAACAGTGCGCCGAGCTGACCCACAACGACCTGACCATCTCCCTCAGCAGCGAAAAGGCTCTGACCGTGGAGGATGGCTTGGCCGATGTGCTGGACCGCAGCAGCGAGGTCAAGAGCTGGGGCAAGTTCTACTCCAAGTCCGTCTCGGTCTACAACGACGAGAACACCGTGGAGACGGTCAGCCTCGTCGCCGCCGAGGACGACAGCCTCATGACCCAGTACAACACCTTCCGCACCCGGCAGGGCCACCACCCGATCGACTTCAATGCCGACAGTGCCATCCTCACCGAAAAGACGGCCACCCAGCTGGGCCTGCACGTCGGCGACACCTTCTGGGTGGAAACGCCCTCCGGCAACCGGATGGAACTGACCCTGACCGGCATCACCGAAAACTACATCTACGCCCGGCTCTACCTCTCGCAGGAGCAGTTTGCACAGTACTGCGGCTCCACCCCGGTGGAGTGGAACACCGTGTTCGGCCAGACCACCTGTGAGACCACCGACGACACCGACGCCCTGCGCGCCAAGCTCTTGGCCTGCAACTACATTTCCAGCGTTACCTTCACGGCCGACACCACCGGGATGCTCTCCAACCTCATCAGCTGCCTGAACTATGTCGTGGGTCTGGTCATCCTCTGCGCCGGCGCGCTGGCCGCCGTCGTGCTTTACAACCTCATCTCGGTCAACCTCGCCGAGCGCAAAAAGGAGCTGGCGACCATCAAAGTCCTCGGCTTCTACGACAAAGAGGTCTACCGCTACATCTTCCGGGAGATCGACCTGCTGGCCTTCATCGGCTCGCTGGTGGGCCTCGGGCTGGGCATTCCCCTGCACCAGTTCATCGTGCGCACCATCGAGATGGACCGGATGATGTTCATCCGCACCATCGCACCCCGCAGCTACCTCATCAGCATCGCGCTGACCATGGTGTTCAACTTCCTCGTCTGCCTTGTCATGCGCCGCCACGTCAAGCGGATCAGCATGGTCGAAAGCATGAAGGCTCCGGAATAACGCAAAACTCCACGCAGTAAAACGCCCCGTTCCCTCTGTGCGTAAAACACAGGGGAAACGGGGTGTTTTTGCGGGTAGTATCAAACACCTCGTCATTCTGCGCATACTGTCCCCTGCAAAGTTTGTATAAAACCGCCTTTGAAGCCCTCGGACGGTTTGTGGTATAATAAAAGAGTACGAAAATGCGCTGGAAAGTCTGTTTTGCACAGTCTGTTCCACTTGGATGAAAGAGGAGCAATATGTCGAAGTATCAAGCCGGAACGCTGGTCGTTTATGGAAACCTCGGGTTGCATGAAATCGAAAAAGTCGGTCCGCAGAGCTTTTGCGGCGAACCGGCGAAGGATTACTATACGCTTCGCCCCTATTTTTCGGATTCCAACGACCGCAGCTACATCCCGACGGAAAAAGAAGGGGTCCTGCGCCCGGTCTGTTCGGCCGAACAGATCACCGCTGCTCTGGAAAAGATCCAATCCGAAGAAATTCCGGCACCCGTTTCCAACAACCAGACCGTACTGGCCGAGCATTATCAGGCGATGATCCACACGAATGATTTCTACGAATATCTGAAGCTCTACAAGGAACTGTACCAGAAGCAGAACGCCCAGCGGGGCAGAGGGCGCAAAACCAATGCCATGGACAGCCACTTTTATCAGATGGTGGAACGCGTTCTGCGGGAGGAATTTTCCGTTGCCTTCTCGGAGCCGTTGAGGGACGCAGAGAAGCGTTTGACGTTCCTAATTCGCTAGGACCCGCGGGCTAACCAAAGCCCCACCGGGGCTTTGGTTGCGGTGCTGCGCACCGCCGCCCTGTTCAAATCCCGCTTGCTCCGACAAATAAAAAAGACAGGCACACAAATGTGTACCTGTCTTTTTTGGTGCGAGTAGTGATACAGCATTTTTTGAAAACCATCGTAGTACAATTTGTTTTTGAGGTCATCGGATAGCAGCTTGCTTGTATCGCACCCCGATGGGCAGCCGTGTTTGAAACCCAGTTGCCTTTTATATACCACACAACCTAAAAATTATCAAGTACGCGCAGCGTTCACTTCTCCCATCACCGGGAGCAAATGAACGCTGCTTTTTTTGTTTACAGCGAAAGGAGGCATCCGTGAAATGGCAGTTTTTCGGGTAGAAAAGAACAGCGGCTACACAGTTATGTCGAACCATCACCTGCGGAACAGAAACTTGTCCCTGAAAGCCAAAGGCTTACTCTCCCAAATGCTCTCCCTGCCGGAAGATTGGGACTACACTCTGCAAGGGCTGGCCCGTATCAACCGGGAAAGCATTGACGCGATACGGCAGGCTATCCGGGAACTGGAACAGGCGGGCTACATCCAGCGTTCCAGAGAACGGGACGAGAAAGGGCGGCTGCGTGGTGCAGACTATGTGATCTTCGAGCTGCCGCAGCCCGTTCCTGCATCGGTTTCACCTACATTGGAAAATCCAACGTTGGAGAATCCCACGCAGGAAAACCCTACGTTGGAAAATCCAATGCAATTAAATAAAGATAAACTAATTACAGAAAAACAAAAGAAAGAGGGATTAAATACCGATTCCATTCCTATCCATTCCCCAAACCCCTTGCCTTTGGACGAGGACGAGGCAGCGGCACCGCCGCCGGAACGGACAGGAAGCCGAAAGGAAACGGCCTATCAAATCTACCGGGACCTGATTTTGGAGAACATCGAGTATGACACCCTCATCCAGAATCCCCGGATAGACCGGGAGCAGCTGGACGAGATCGTGGACATCCTGCTGGAAACCGTCTGCACTTCCCGTAAATCCATCCGGGTTGCCGGGGACGATTACCCAGCAGAGCTGGTCAAGGCAAAATTCTTGAAGCTGGACAGCCATCACATCGAGTTCGTCATGGACTGCCTGCGGGACAACACCACCAAAGTCCGAAACATCAAGCAATACCTGCGGGCCATGCTGTTCAACGCGCCCAGCACCATCAACAGCTACTATGCGTCCCTTGTGGCGCACGACATGGCGCAGCCCGATTGGGGCCGCCCGCCCAACACCTGACCGAAAGGAGCGTCCACCCATGAGAACCCTTTACCTGCGGCGGCTGGTGGTTCCGCCCTAGCTGCCGCTTTTCCAACTACCTGCCAAGGAGGAATGCTGAATGCAGGAAGAAGTCACCCAGAAAACCATTGCTCTGTCCATGAAAACGGGCAAGCTCACCGCCCAAGCATTGCAAGCTGCGCTAAAAAAATACTTGCAGCACCGGGCCAAGGGGCCAAAGCTGCATCACGGCAAGCAAAGCCTGAAACAGCTGAAAGCCCACGGCGCAGCCCTGACCAACATTGAAGTCACGGAGGCGAACATTGGGGCATTCAAGCCCTGTGCCAAGAAGTACGGCGTGGACTTCACCTTGCGCAAGGACAAGACCACCCAGCCGCCCCACTACATCGTGATCTTCAAGGCCAAGGATGGTGCTTCTGGCGGATACGGGAGGCAAGTACGTCAATTACCGGGTAGAGCGTAAAGAATAAGAAAAACGAGGGCCGGTTATGGTAAGGTGAAGCTTTCATTTTGCCATAACCGGCTCTCTCTATCCGTAGGATAGCAAAAAGGAGTGTGACCAAATGAGCGAATTGTTTTCCATCCAGCTGCAAAATCGGCAGCAGCAAGGCAAGGATGGCATCTGGCTCGACCTGCCCACTACAACCGAACAGGTACAAACGGCCCTGCGGCAAATCGGCATTTCGTCCGATAACCCGCAGGGCCTTTTCATTTCCGGCTACTTTGCCGAGGAAGAAAAACGCTTTGCAATTCCCTACAACATGGTGCTGGCATCCAATGTGGACGAACTCAATTTTCTGGCCGCACGGCTGGAAACGCTCTCTGCCGGGGAACGCGCAGAGCTGAACGCCGCCCTGCAAGCTCCGCAGAGTGAGCTTTCCAGCATCGGGAAAATCACCGACTTTCCCGAAAACGTGGAATATTATGTGCATCTGCCGGATGTGCGTGGGCCTGCCCAGCTGGGCGACTACTATCTGAACCGCTCCGGCATGGTGGATATGCCGGAAGAATGGAAAGGCGGCATCGACACGGCGCAGTTTGGCCGGTATGTGGCCCAGCAGGAGCAGGGAGCGTTCACCGAGTATGGCTACCTTGTCAAAAGCGGGGATGCGTGGCAGAAAGTCCACGAGGGCCAGCCCGTGCCGGAGGAATACCGGGTGCTGTCCTTTCCCGCGCCGGAAGTTCTGCGGGATGCGGCAAATATCCCGCCGCCGGTGCAGAGTGAGCCACAGCCGCAAAAGGTTTTCCCCATCATCTTGAACGGCAAGGACAGCGCAGAGCGCATGAAAGAAATCACGGACCGGCTGGAAACAGGCATTCAAGAATTATTCGACAGTGACCGCTACAAGGCCTATCTCACCACGATGGCAAAATTCCACAATTACAGCTTCAATAACACCTTGCTGATCGCCATGCAGGGCGGACAGCTGGTGGCGGGCTTCAACAAGTGGAAAGATACATTCCACCGTACCGTGAAAAAGGGCGAAAAGGGCATCAAGATTCTGGCTCCTGCGCCCTACAAGGTGAAGCAGAAGATGGAAAAGCTGGACGAACAGGGTAAGCCGATTCTGGACAAGGACGGCAAGCCGTTGACCGAAGAAAAAACGGTGCAGATTCCGGCCTTCAAGGTGGTTTCCGTGTTCGATGTCAGCCAGACCGAGGGAGAACCGCTGCCCTCTATTGCGGTGAATGAGCTTTCCGGCAGCGTGCAGGACTACCAAGATTTTTTCAAGGCGTTGGAACAAGCATCCCCGGTGCCCATCGGGTTTGAGGACATCGAGGGCGGGGCGCATGGGTACTTCCATCTGCTCGACAACCGCATTGCCATCCAAGAGGGCATGAGCCAGTTACAGACCATCAAGACGGCTATTCACGAAATTGCCCATGCCAAGCTGCACGCCATCGACCCGAACGACCCGGAACAGACCAACCGCCCAGACAGCCGCACCCGTGAGGTGCAGGCCGAAAGCGTGGCCTATGCCGTCTGCCAGCACTACGGGCTGGACACGTCCGAGTATTCCTTTGGCTATGTGGCCGGGTGGAGTTCTGGACGGGAACTGGCCGAACTGAAAGCCTCTCTGGAAATTATCCGCAGCGCAGCCCATGAGCTGATCTCCGCACTGGACGAACATCTGGCAGAGCTGCGCCAGCAGCGGGAAGCAGACTTTTCCGCTGCACAGGAGGCCGCATTTGCGCTGGACAACGGCAGCACCCTGTTCATCCAGACCTGTGATTCCGGCTATGACTACACCTTGTATGGCCCGGATAACAAGGCTCTGGACGGCGGCCAGCTGGACGCACCCGGTCTGACCTTGAAAGATGCCGGAGAGGAAGCACTCAATCTGCTGGGGCAGACAGCTGCGGTGTCGGAAGTCCTGTTGGGCGATAAGCTGGCAGCATTCCAAGAGGCCGCGGAAAAAGCAAATGAACTTTCTGCCCCGGAAGCAGAAAAAGCCGCTGCGCCAGATTTATCCGCAGAGCCTACGGTCACGATTCTGTGGAGTGAAAGCGACAAGCTGCAGGACGGCGAAACCATGCCGTTGTCCGTGGCAAATCGTGTTTTTGAAGAACTGGACACCGCCCAGCATACGGACCGGGAAAAGGAGGGCTACGCGGGTGGCTGGTACGACAAAACCGCATTCCGCATTGATTTTACCCTGAACGGTCAGCCCGACAACTACGAGGGGCGACAGGATTTTGGTGACGGAGAGGGCTCTTTGCTTCAACATATTCAGAACTATCACGAATACTACGCCAAAGATGAAAACTGGAAGAATTTTGTTCTGCATAACAAAGGCCCGGAAGCATGGGAACAGGATAAGGCAGAGCGCGAAATGGTGCTGACCGAGTTTATCCCGTACCTCAAACAGCATTGTAACCTTTCGGCTATGGAGCAGGCAGCCACCGCCGCTTTGCGGGAGGGACAGAACATTTCGCCGGAACAGACCGCCTATTACAACGCTGTTGTGGCCTATGTGCAGGACTGCCGCCCGATGCTCAACCAAGGTCAGTATGCCTTGCCGGAACCGCCCAAACTGGCCGACTTTGACCAGAACTTGCAGGACTACAAGGCGCAGGTGCAGGCCGAAATCGCGCAGGAAGCGGCCGCTGCTGGAATGACCGTGGAGGAATACGCGGCGACCGGCTTTGAGGCCCCACAGCAGGACAGCTTTTCCATCTACCAGCTGCGCAATGAAGATTCCACCCGCGATTACCGTTTTGAACCTTATAACCGCCTGCAGGCCGCTGGCCTGACCGTGGACAAGGCCAACTATACGGAAGTATATGCCGCGCCGCTGGCTGCTGGCACCACGTTGGAGGACATCTACCGCACATTCAATGTGGACCATCCGGCAGATTTTAAGGGGCACTCGCTGTCCGTTTCGGATGTGGTGGTGCTACATTAGAACGGGCAGGACACCGCCCACTACTGCGATAGTGTGGGCTTCCAGCAGGTGCCGGAGTTCTTACGGGAAAATCCGCTGCGCACCGCAGAGCTTTCCACCGAACAAAACGAAAATATGATTGATGGCGTGCTGAACAATGCGCCCTCTCTGGGCGAATTGGAGGCAAAAGCAAAAGCCGGGGAACAAATTTCTCTGACCGACCTTGCCGCAGCGGTCAAGGCCGAAGAAAAGGCACCGAGGGCCAAGAAGTCCCGCACGGCCAAACCGAAAAAGCCGTCTATCCGGGCACAGCTGGATGCCGCGAAAAAGGAGCAGAGCAAACAAACGCCGCCACGAGAAAAGACAAAGGAATTGGAGGTGTAAGCCGTGCAAAAATTTGAAAATATGGATGTGATCGCTGCGCTGGAAGCCATTATGCACCAGAACACCGCATACTATCAGAGCGATTTTGCTTATGACATCAAGATGCTGCGGGAGGCTGCCCGCAGCGGCCAGCCGGAAGATAAGCTGCTGTTGTGGCTGTCCCGGCCCTCTGGAACATTCTGCTTCCGGGAACGGGACGTGCTGCTCAAAGATACACAAGCCTACAACACATGGAAATTCTGCGGTGAGCAAACCCACGACAGGATTCTTGCCTATGCGGTGGAACTGACCGGCGCGGCCAACGGAACTGCGCAGGGCAATCTGTATGAACTGGATTACCAGCAGCATTTCCAGCATATCCGGGATGCAGCCTTGCCCGTGGGTGCCAACCGCCTGATCTACGAAAGCGGGATGCGGGAGATTGGCCCCAAAGAGCATTTTGACAGCCGCCCGGACAAATATTTCGGGGAACTCGTGCGGTATGAAATGCAGCCCCGCGACCCGGAACTTCTGCAAGCGGCTATCCGGCAGGAGCAGTGCAGCCGGGAATCTGCACGGCCCGGTGATTTCAAAGAACATCTTGCGGCATTGCACACCGGGCTGATCGAGGCCGAGGCCCAGCGTATCGCAGCAGACATGAAGCGGCTGGCTGCGCCCAACAGCCCGGACAAGAATCATTTTATGGTGGAGGTATCTCCTTACTTCACCAAGCTGGCATCCAGCCGGGACACGGACCAGCTGCTTGCCATGCTGCCGTACAAGTCCCTGCACCTGTCCAGCGTGAAAGACCGTTTCGGTATCTACGCACTGGTTGACAAAAACGAGAACCGGGATGGAGGCATCCATAAGCCCCGTGCTTCTGTCCGCAAGCAGCTTTCCGAAACAAAACAGGCCGCCAGCCCGAAAAAGGCAGCGGCCCGCAGTAAGCAACACGAAATGGAGGTCTGACACATGAATTTCAGCGTGGAAGAAGAAAATTTGATCTGTATGTACCATACTTCCGACCGCCGCCGCACGATGGCGCGGATGCTGGCCGCCCTGCCGGACATGGACACGGAAATGCGGCGGCTGGCAAACGGCACCATTGCAAAGTTAGAGCGCATGATGGATGCCGACTTTGACGGACAGAGGTTTGATTTTGTGGGTGAGTGATACCACAGACTTGACAATAACACATTATTTTCATTAAAAGTAATGTGTCATTGTCGATACAGAAATAGCCGGACACGGTGGCCTTAGGGCCGCTGTGTCCGGCATTTTTGCATCTTGATTAAGATTCGGAATCGTCCGATTTATCATCCAATTTGGGATGCTGCATATAAAAGATATTTTTTTGCCGCTCGATTTCGGCTCGCAGCTGTTCCTTGGTCGGCAGGTAGGTCAGATACTTTGACATAAACAGGTGGTCGTTATCATGCAGGACAGAGTATCTCGCAATGTCCTCGCTGGTTTCGCCACACAGCAGAATGCCAATCGTGGGGTTGTCACCATCTTTGCATTTGAGTTCATCATACATCCGAACATACATATCAATCTGGCCGACATCCTGATGGGTAATCGTGCCCATCTTCAAGTCAATCAGAACATAGCATTTCAGTTCGATGTTGTAGAACACAAGGTCGATGTAATAATCTTCCGTATCGGTTACAATATGCTGCTGTCGGGCCACGAAAGCAAAGCCTTTTCCCATTTCCATAAGAAAGTCCCGGATGTGAGAAAGGATTGCAGACTCCAAATCGGACTCTGCAAAGGAATCCTCGGTGCGGAAGCCTAAAAATTCTGCCACGATGGGACTTTTAAGAAGTTCAAATTGGTGTTTGGGTTCTGCCGCTGCTTTCTCTTTCATCTCTGCCATCACAGCTTCTTTTTTCGGAGAATGGAGCAGCCGATAATAGTACTGTGTGCCAATGTTGCGGTCAAGGGTACGAACACTCCAATTTTCATTGGCAGCTTCATTCATATACCAAACACGGGCATCTTCGTCAGGAACACGTAACAACGCACGAAAATGTGACCAGTTGAGATTTGGAACACGCGTGTTCCAAATCTCAAAGTCGGGAAAGCACAAATAAAATTTTCGGTAGTATCGGAGACTTCTACCAGAATAATTGCTTCCAAATTCTTTCGTAAGTTCATCAGACAGAATCGAAATCAGCCGTTTGCCATACTCTGCACGCTCGGCACCGCTCTGTTCTTCTTCAACAATGCGTTTTCCAATGTTCCAGTAGGTCATAATCATTGCGCGGTTAGCTGCATTATAGGCAACGTTCTGGCCTGCGGCAATCAAATTTTTAATATCGGAGATTACAGGCTGATACGGAATGAGGTTGCTGTCCATTTGAAAAATCTCCTTTCCAGATGAGGATTTTTTCTAAGAATCATTGTTTTAATTATAGCAGATATTGTTTGAACTGTCAGCCGATTGTGAGGAAAACTTGCGCAGCTTATCGTTCCTGCATCTGCTCCTTTCCCGGTGCTGTTCGCAGAATGCCGTCCACGTTCTGTTTGATGATACCATACTCCTGCATCTGGCGTTTGACTTCGGCATACTGCCGCTGCAGCTGGTCTTTCTGCTCGGCCAGCTGCTTATACTCGGTTTTCAGAGCGTAGAGGTCGGGCAGCTTTTGAAAGCCCTGTTCTTTCAAAGCCTTGGCTGCGGCCTCGTAGAGAATCAGAGTGCTTTCATGCTTGCGCCGGAACTGCTTTTTGTCAGCGGCCCGCTGGAACTCCTGCACCAGTGGGCGCAGTTCCTTACAGGTGGTAACGTCCTTTATCAGCACGGCCATTTCTGCAAGTCGGCGTTCTGCTGCTTTCAGCGCAGCGGCAGCTTCGGTGCTGGCGGCGGTGATCTCGGCAACTCGGCTTTCCAAATCCGGGTAGCTTTCGATTTCATGCTCGGTCAGGAAGTTCAGTGTCCGGGCAGCCTGTTTCAAGTTGTGGAGCTTTGCCCACTTCTCATACCCTGCGGACTGCTGGGCCTTGATACTGTTTTTCCAAATCAATCCGCAGAGAAATTTTGCGGGTTTCTTTGGGCTTCCGCTCCACGAACCGTCCTTTGATGCGCTCGGTAATGGCTTCTTCGGTGTAGGCTTCGCCCAGCGTTTTGCAGCGGGTGAACCGTTCCTGTCCGGGCGCGCGGAACGAAACGTGCTTGCCCCGTTTAACCTCATAGCCCTGTTCCTGCAGGAGCCGCAGAAAATCTTCAAAATCCTTGGCCTGCGGGATGGCTGCATCTATGGCGGCTTTCAGCTTCGCCTTCCAGCTTGTGCCCTTTCGGTGCGCGTCCCACTCGGCATAGCTCTTGCCCCGGTCTTGACCGGGCATTACCACGGACAGGCCGTGTTCCTTGCACAGTCGGTCACTGGTACGTCGGATGTAGGCATAACTCTGGCGATTGGAAACATACTTGCGCTGATTCACCATGTCCACAGCACAGAAGATGATGTGATTATGGACGTGCCCTTTGTCAATGTGCGTGGTCAGTACATAGGGATATTTTCCTTGCAGCACTTCATCTGCAAGCTGCCGGCCAATTTCGTGGGCCTGCTCCGGCGTGGTTTCATCCGGCGCAAAAGACTGTATCAGGTGGTGGGCCAGATTGTTGCCTTTCTGCATGGCCTGTGACAGCAGCAGTTCAAATTCAATTTTTTATCTTGTGTGTACAGCGGCCCCATGCTGTTCAGCCGCCGCGCGATCTGATTGACATTGACACCAATCTTTTGCAATTCGGCGGTCTGCGCCCGGATGTCCGTGGTGTCGATATGGACAACATAACCATCTATCAGCATCTTCCGGGCATAGGCGGAAAAGTTCCGGGTGTGCAGCAGAGCCA
>CAVKZS010000099.1:0-19656 GCA_963660925.1 Eubacterium sp. CAG:38
GCATCCCCGGCCAGCAGCTGGAAAACCAGATCGAGCTGCAGCCCGAGTGCACCTCTTTCCAGATCTACGACTCCAAGTGGGGCGATGAGATCCCCTATATGCCGGCCAACCACGGCGGCCTGTGCTACATCATCCCCGAGGATGAGGACGAGTCCAATCCGAACTATTCCGACCGTCAGTACACCAAGGTCAGCGCAAAGGCGGACGCATATCAGTTCAAGGCTGACACGCTGGAAGACCTGCTGACCCAGTGCGGCTTCGAGGGCGAGGCTCTGGACAACGCGCTGGCTTCCATCGAGCGTTACAACGAGCTGTGCAAGGCCGGTTCTGACGACGATTTCGGCAAGCCCGCAAGCCGGATGTTTGCTCTGGAGAATCCCCCGTACTACGCCTGCCAGTGGGGTACTACCTCCATGCTGGTCTGCGTCGGCGGTCTGGAGAGTGACGAGAACTGCCACACCTTCACCGAGGAAGATCCCGCCAGCCCCAAGCGTGACATCATCAAGGGCCTGTATGTCTGCGGCAACGTGCAGGGCAGCCGCTATGCGGTCGAGTATCCCATCTGTATGCGCGGCATCAGCCACAGCCTCTGCGTCTACTACGGCTACATCGCAGGCAAGAACTGCGTTGCCGGCCTGTAAGCGTTAAAATCTGATATCTCCTGCCCGGAACGGTTCTTTCTTCCCGTTCCGGTTTTTTTGCGCCTTTTGGATGCGATATGTGACACAGTTACGGAAAACCGCCGCCGTCCGGGGTATACTAAAGCCATCACAAGACAACCACTTCGATTTGGAGGGATTTTATATGGCAGTCATCACCATCACGAAAGAAAACTTTGAAGCCGAGGTTCTCCGCAGCGACAAGCCCGTTCTGCTGGACTTCTGGGCCAGCTGGTGCGGCCCCTGCCGGATGCTCTCGCCCATCGTGGACGAGGTGGCCGAAGAGCGCGCCGATATCAAGGTTGGCAAGGTCAACGTGGACGAGCAGGCCGACCTCGCCGCTGAGTTCGGCGTCATGAGCATCCCGACCCTGCTGGTCTTCAAGAACGGCAAACTGGTCAACCAGTCCGTCGGTGCCCGCCCCAAGAGCGGTGTGCTGGCTCTGCTGGGGTAATATAGAATCATCTCACCGCCCCGCCCTGTGCGCTTTGCATGGAGCGGGGCGGCTTTTAGTATCGCAGTAACAACGAAAGCTTGATTTTGGGCGAATTTTATGTTATGAAGAAGTCGAATATCATAAGAGAGGAGATCATGCGATGACCGATAAAGATATCTACCTGTGGCGAATGACCGTTAAAACGTCAAGTCAGGATCAGAAAGATTTTGAGTTCTGCCTGCAAAACAACATTCTGGGTGTAGGGTGGTGCCTGCGGGATGACAACGACGACCCTTATATTCCGGCGTCGATCGAGGAGTGCGAGCAAAAAGGGCGGGAGCAGTATCCTTCCAGCCGCGGCTTTGTGGTGGCCATCCACGCCTTGAAGGAAATGGCCGTCGATGATCTGATCTGGACGCGGCACAACGGCATTTATTATTTGTGCCGGGTGCTGAGTACATGGAAATACAACTGCGATCCGGCCCATGTCTATGAAGATGTCATCAACTATGTGGAAGTCGAATTCCATGAGATCGGCACGATGGAGACGGTGCCCGGAAAAGTTGTGAATGCGTTTCGGGCAAGGTCGTCGCTGCAGAGGATCAAGGGTGAAGTTCCGCTGAAATACGCGGAACACCTGTATAATGCGATCACCGGAACACAGTTCTATCCGGACTGTGCGGTGAAGAAAGAGGACATTCTGGAATTCCTTCAGCCGGAAGATGTGGAAGAAGTTGTCAGTCTGTACTTACAGCTCGAGAAAGGCTATCTGATCTATTCCAGCACGAATAAGCTGGATACCCAGACGTATGAACTCGTTGCAGTGGCAAGAGACGGAAGCCATAAAGCCTATCCGCAGGTCAAAACGGGCAATACCCCGCTCGATGGCGGCAAGTTTCAAGAGCTGGCCGCGGGCGGAGATAAGGTTTTCCTGTTTACCGTGGATGGAGAATACTGCAATACCGAGGGAATGGAGATCCTTGACAAGAAGGCCCTCATTGATTTCATCTATGCGCATAAGAGCATCATGCCCGGCAGGATCAAGCAGTGGTTGTGATGGAAAGAGAAACCTGCCTAACCCCATATCCCCTTTGCCCCGCCCTGTGCGTTTTGCACGGAGCGGGGCGTTTTGGTATCGGGACTGTTCTCCATGGGCGGACGATTGACGGAACGCACAGAAAATAAAGGATGCAGGGCGGGAAACACTGTCACTTTCACGCTTTACAACTTTATCAAGATAAAGTAAAATAAACACAGAATGAGATGAAAAGCGACCTGCGGGGTCCACAGCGGAATGCCGCATATAGAAATGGGATAAGGGGAAATCGAAATGGAGTTTGAACTTTCACGCTTACAGCCCAAGGAGCGGGCATCCTTCGCACTGCGGGCGTTGTACGAGGATGCGGGCTGCCGCAAGTACCACATGGGCCGGTTCGAGGAATACGGCCTTTATCAGGAGAACCGGAACTTCCTGTCGTCGGAGCAGGTCATTACCTTCACCGATCTGGACGGCCGGCTGCTGGCCCTCAAGCCGGACGTGACCCTCTCCATCGCAAAGACGGCCCAGCCCGCCGCGGAGCAGACCCTCCGGTACTACTACCACGAAAACGTCTATCGCCCGTCGGCGGAGAGCCACACCTTCAAGGAGATCTCCCAAATGGGCCTTGAGATGCTGGGCTGCATCGGAGAAACAGAGGTGCGGCAGGCGGTTTGTCTGGCGGCGCAGTCGCTGGGCCTGCTGGGAAGCCCGTGGGTGCTGGAGATCAGCCACATGGGATACCTCTTCGGTCTGCTGGACGCACTGAATGTCCCCACCGAGATGCGGCCCGCCCTGCTGGAAAAGCTCCGGGCAAAAAATGTCCACGAACTGCGGACAGCGGCCGAAGCTGCCGGGCTGGACCGATCCGAGGCCGATGTGTTGGTGGAACTGCTCTCCCTGAGCGGCGATTACGCCGACGTCCTACCGAAAGCGGAAGCCTTCTGCCGGAACGAGCGGATGCGGAACGCCGCCGAGGAGCTGCGGGCACTGGCCGAACCACTGAAAGCCGCCGGCGGCAGCATCCGGCTGGATCTGACCCTTGCGGGCGAGATGGAATACTACAACGGCCTGATCTTCCAAGGCTATCTCAAGAGCCTGCCCCGCCCGTTGCTCAAGGGCGGACGGTACGATCTGCTGATCCGGAAATTCACGCCGGGGGCCGGTGCCATCGGCTTTGCGGTCTACCTCGACGAGCTGGACCGCCTGAGTGCCCCGCTGCCGCCGGTGCAGCAGCAACAGACCGAAAAAGTTGTGCTGAATGTGGCCCTGCCGAAGGGCCGTCTCGGTGACAAGGTATATAACCTGCTGGCCAAGATCGGCTACGGCTGCCCGGAGGACTATAACGCCACCCGGAAACTGGTGGTCGAGAACCCGGCGGCAGGCATCCGGTACTTCCTTGTCAAGCCCAGCGACGTGGCGATCTACGTCGAGCACGGCGCGGCGGATGTGGGCATTGTCGGCAAGGACATCCTGACCGAAGCTTCGGCGGATGTGTACGAGCTGCTGGACACCGGACTCGGCAAATGCCGGATGTGTGTCGCTGCTCCGGCAGACTATCAGGACGACCCCAGCCGCCCGGTTCGGGTCGCCACCAAATTCGTGAACATCGCCAAGAACTATTACGCATCCATTGGCCGGGATATCGACATCATCAAGCTGAACGGCTCCATCGAGCTGGCCCCGATCCTCGGCCTGTCGGATGTCATCGTGGATATCGTCGAGACGGGCACGACCCTGCGGGAGAACGGCCTGCGGGTGATCACCGAGTTCATGCCCATCTCGGCGCGGTTCATCGCCAACAAAGCCAGCTACCAGTTCAAGCATCGGGAGATGGATGAAATGCTCGAAAAACTGCGCGGCGCGCTGGAACAACAGGAGGAAGCAAAATGATCAAGCTGTATAACTTTGAGGACCTGAAACCCGAAGAGATCCTGAACCGGGACATCCGCGCCGAGAAGAACGTCGAGGACGTGGTAGATGGCATCATCGCGGATGTCCGCGCCCGGGGCGACGAAGCCCTGAAAGAATACGCGCTGAAATTTGATGGCGCAAAGATCGACAGCCTGCAGGTCACGCAGGAAGAGATCGACGCGGCTTTTGCCGGGATGGATCCCTACTTCCTCGAGACCCTGCGTCAGGCGGCGGCAAACATCGAAGCTTTCCACCGCCAGCAGGTACACAAGAACTTTGTGATGAACGACAAGCCCGGCATCGTGCTGGGCCAGAAATACACCCCCATCGAAAAAGCCGGCGTCTATGTGCCGGGCGGCACGGCGGCGTACCCCTCCACTGTCCTGATGGACGTGATCCCGGCCAAGGTCGCGGGCGTGTCCGAGATCGTCATGACCACCCCTGCCGGCAAGGACGGCAAGGTGAACCCGGTCATCCTTGCCGCAGCAGCGACCGCTGGCGTGACGAAAATTTTCAAGACCGGCGGCGCACAGGCAGTGGCGGCACTGGCCTACGGCACCGAGAGCATCCCGGCCGTGGATAAGATCGTCGGCCCGGGCAACATCTACGTCGCCACTGCAAAGCGGAAAGTCTTCGGCAAGGTCGGCATCGACATGATCGCCGGCCCCAGCGAAATTCTGGTGCTGGCAGACGGCGGCTGCAACCCGGCGTGGGTGGCCGCCGACTTGCTGAGTCAGGCCGAACACGATAAACTGGCCAGCCCCGTCCTCGTGACCGACAGCGCAGAGCTGGCCAAGGCGGTGCAGGCGGAGCTGGAAGTCCAGATCCCCCAGCTGCCCCGTGCGGCCATCGCCCGCGCCAGCGTGGACGACAACGGCAAGATCATCGTCTGTGCCGACCTGCACAAGGCCATCGAAGCCTGCAACATCATCGCACCGGAACACCTCGAAGTCTGCGTCGAGGACCCGTTCAGCGTCCTGAACGAGATCAAAAATGCGGGCAGCATCTTCCTCGGCCGGAACGTCCCCGAGGCGTTGGGCGACTACTTTGCCGGCCCCAACCACACCCTGCCCACCAGCGGCACGGCACGGTTCTCCAGCCCGCTGGGAGTGGATGATTTCGTCAAGAAGTCCAGCTTCATCTACTACACCCGGGAGGCGTTGGAGCAGGCCGCTCCCCGCATCGCCGATTTCGCCGAGCGGGAGGGCCTGCACGCCCATGCCCGCAGTGTGACGATCCGGTACGATAAATGAGGTGAAATCTATGAGCCGTTTTCTTTCGCCAAGGCTGGCCGGTGTTACGCCCTATACCCCGGGCGAACAGCCGCAGGACCAGCAATACATCAAACTGAACACCAACGAAAGCCCCTACCCGCCCTCCCCGGCGGTGGTCGAGGCCGTCAACCGCGCGGAGGTCGAAAAGCTCCGGCTCTACTCCGACCCGGCCTGTGCCGACCTGCTGCACACAGCGGCAAAGCACTTCGGGCTGAAACCGAACCAGATCATGTCCGGCAACGGCAGCGACGAGAACCTGTTTTTCGCCATCCGTGCTTTCTGCGATGAAACGCACCCGCTGGCCTATGCCGACATCACTTACGGCTGCTACGGCGTCTGGTGCGGTCTGATGAACATCCCCAGCGATATCGTGCCCCTGAAAGAGGACTTCACCCTTGACCCGGCGGACTACTACGGCAAAAATGAAACCATCGTGATCGCCAACCCCAACGCGCCCACCGGTCTGGCCCTGCCCCGCAGGGCCATCGAGGGCATCCTGAAAGCGAACCCCAACAACGTGGTCATCCTTGACGAAGCCTATGTGGATTTCGGCGGCGAGAGCTGCGTGCCCCTCATCGACCGGTACGAGAATCTCTTGGTCGTCCAGACCTTTTCGAAATCCCGCCAGCTGGCTGGTGCGCGGCTGGGTCTGGCCATGGGAAACGAGAGGCTGATCGCCGACCTGAACCGGGTCAAGTTCAGCCTGAACCCCTACAACATCAACCGGCTGACCCTGAAAGCAGGGCAGGCCGCGCTGGAAGACACCGCCTACTTCGACAAGACCCGCAGGGCTATCATCGAAACGCGGGAATGGACGAAACAGCAGCTTGAACAGCGGGGGGTTGCCTGCACCGACAGCCGCTCCAATTTCCTCTTCGCTGAAAGTGCGAAAAAGGACGGCGGCGGGCTGTACCGGCAGCTGAAAGAAAAAGGCATCCTCGTCCGCCACTTCGACGCGCCCCGCATTGCCAACCGGCTGCGGATCACCATCGGCACGCCGGGGGAGATGCAGGCATTCCTGAACGCACTGGACGAGATCATGGAGGAGTAAACCATGCGGGAAGTCACGGTAACACGAAACACGAATGAGACCCAGATCGAGCTGAACCTGAACCTTGACGGCACCGGCCGTTATCAGGTGGACACCGGCTGCGGGTTCCTGAACCATATGCTGGAGCTGTTTGCCCGGCACGGCCGGTTCGACTTGGTGCTCACCTGCCACGGCGACGTGGAGGTGGACTATCACCACACCGCCGAGGACATCGGCATCGCGCTGGGACAGGCGTTCAACACCGTTCTCGGCGAAAAGCGGGGCATCCAGCGGTACGGCAGCTTCTATCTCCCGATGGACGAAGCCCTGATCCTCTGCGCGGTGGATCTCTCGGGCCGCTGCACCTTGAACTGGGATGTCCACTGCCAGACCGAGAAAGTCGGCGATTTTGACGTGGAGTGCATGAAGGAATTCTGGCTGGGCTTTGCCCGCAACGCGCAGGCGACGATCCACTTTGTCCAGTTCGCGGGCGAGAACACCCACCACATCCTCGAAGCCTGCTTCAAGGGCGCGGGCCGGGCATTGGCCGCGGCGGTCAAGATCGACACCGCCCACCCGGATGAGATCCCCTCGACGAAAGGACTGCTGGTATGATCGCAATCATCGACTACGGCGTGGGCAACCTGTTCAGCCTCCGTTCCAGCCTCGCAAAGCTGGGGCTGGAAGCGGTCGTCACCGCCGACCCGGACATTATCCGGAAGGCCGACCGGCTCATCCTGCCCGGCGTGGGAGCCTTTGCCGACGCCATAGCAAAGCTGGAAGCCACCGGGCTGGTACCGGTCCTGAACGAAGAAGCACAAAAAAAGCCCCTTCTCGGCATCTGCCTTGGGATGCAGCTGCTCTTTGAAAAAAGCTATGAGTACGGCGAACACAAGGGCCTCGGGTTCATCCCGGGCGAGGTCTGCCCGCTGGAACCTGACCTGACCGACAAGAGCCTCAAGGTGCCGCAGATCGGCTGGAACGCCCTGCACATCGTCAAGGACGATCCGCTGTTCCAGTACATCCGGGAGGGCGAGTACGTCTACTATGTCCACAGCTATTACGCCAAGCACTGCGCCGAAAGCACGCTGGCCGTCAGCGAGTATTCCATCCCGGTCACAGGCGTGGTGCGGGCCGGCAAGGTGTACGGCACCCAGTTCCACCCGGAGAAGAGCGGGGATACGGGATTGCGGATCCTGAAGGCATTCGCGGAGGTATAAATCATGGAATTATTTCCTGCAATCGACCTGCGAGACGGCCATGTTGTCCGCCTGACGCAGGGCGATTACGACCGGATGACCGTCTACGGTGAGGATCCCTGCGCACAGGCGCGGGCCTTTCTGGACGCCGGGGCCAAAAACCTCCACGTCGTCGATCTGGACGGCGCGAAGGACGGCACCCTCTCCAACTACGACACCATTGCGGCCCTTGCCAAGCAGGGCGGCCTGTACATCGAGGTCGGCGGCGGCATCCGCACCGAAGAGCGGATCGAAAAATATCTTTCCCTCGGCGTGGGCCGCTGCATCCTCGGCAGCGTGGCCGTGACGGATTTCGATTTTACCGCCCGGATGCTGCACAAGTACGGCGACAAAATTGCCGTCGGCGTGGACGCAAAAGACGGTTCTGTTGCCATCCACGGCTGGAAGGACGTCAGCGCGGAAAAAGGCGTGGATTTCTGCAAGCGTCTGGCCGACGCGGGCTGTTCGGCGGTCATCTACACCGACATCGCCCGGGATGGTGCCATGCAGGGCACCAACCTCGCACTCTACCGCCAGCTGGTGGCCGAAGTGCCGGGCATGGCGTTCACGGCCAGCGGCGGCATCTCCTACGAGTCGGAGCTGCTGGAACTGGAACAGATGGGCGTAGCCGCGGCCATTCTGGGAAAGAGCCTCTACACCGGCGCGCTCGACCTGAAACACTGCGTTGAACTGGTGCAAAAATAAACAAAGGGGAACCAAACGATGATCACAAAACGCATCATTCCCTGCCTCGACGTCCGGAACGGCCGGGTCGTCAAGGGAACCAACTTCGAAGGCATCAAGGATGTGGCCGACCCGGTGGAGATGGCCCGGATGTACAATGCCGCCGGTGCGGACGAACTGGTGTTCTATGACATCACGGCCAGCTTCGAGGGCCGTGCCCTCTTCACCGAGATCCTGACCCAAGTGGCCAGCGAGATCTTCATCCCGCTGACCGTGGGCGGCGGCATCAACACGCTGGACGATTTCGACCGGGTGCTCAAGTGCGGGGCCGATAAGGTCAGCGTCAACTCGGGCGCACTGAAAAATCCCGACCTCATTCCGGCGGCGGCCCAGCGGTACGGCAACCAGTGTGTCGTCCTCTCCGCCGATGTCAAGCGGGTGGACGGTAAGTTTATGGTCTTTGCCAAGGGCGGCCGGGAGAACACCGGCCGGGACGCGCTGGACTGGATCGCGTGGGCCGTGGACCACGGCGCGGGCGAAGTCTGCCTGAACAGCATCGACACCGACGGTGTGCGGAACGGCTTCGACCTCGAAATGCTGGACGCCGTGGCCGCGCGGATCAATGTGCCCATCATCGCCAGCGGCGGCGCAGGCAAAAAAGAGGATTTCCTCGAGCTGTTCCACCACAAGGGCATCGACGCCGGGCTTGCGGCGGGCATCTTCCACCAGAAGCTGCTGACCATCCGGGAGCTAAAGGAATACTTAAACCAAAATGGAGTCGAAATGCGGGTGTGAACCCCTTGCGTTTCCGGACGATTTAGGATAAACTGTAAGTAATCCCCGTTCGAGGGGGAGGAGAGTTTTTATGGAACTGAAATTTGACGAAAAAGGCCTGATCCCCGCCATCGTGCAGGATCATTACACCAAGGAAGTGTTGACCCTCGCCTACATGAACGCCGAGACGCTGGCCCTCACCATTGCCGAGGGCCGCACGGTGTTCTGGAGCCGGAGCCGTCAGGAGATCTGGCGCAAGGGCGAGACCAGCGGCAACGTCCAGCGGGTGGTGTCCATCACCGCCGACTGCGACAAGGACGCGCTGGTGGTCGAGGTCGTCAAGAGCGGCCCGGCCTGCCACACCGGGGCCGAGAGCTGCTTTTTCAACGAGGTGTATGTCTCGCCGGAGCTGAAGCAGTTCAGCTGGCAGGGCTTGTACGACCTCATCAAGGGCCGCAAGACCGCCCCCAAAGAGGGCAGCTACACCACCTACCTCTTCGAGAAAGGCAAGGAAAAGATCCTCAAGAAGGTCGGCGAAGAATGCACCGAGGTCATCATCGCAGGCGAAAAAGAGGACAAGGAAGAAACCATCTACGAGATCAGTGATCTGGCGTACCATGTGCTGGTGCTGATGGTCCAAGCCGGCATCACGGTGGAGGACATCACCCGCGAGCTGGAAAAGCGGCACGTCATCGACCACAAGGTGAAACAGGAAAGGATGCAGTGAGTTCAACTATGGCAGATTACAAGAAGTCCAGCGTTCATTGCCACTCGACAATGTGTGACGGCAAAAATACCTTACAGGATATGGCCTCCGCTGCCTGCGCGCAGGGGCTGACCACACTGGGCTTCTCGGGCCATAGCTACACCCAGCGCGACCGGGAATACTGCATGAGCCCCAGCCGCACCGCCCAGTACAAGGCCACCATCGCCAAGCTCAAGGCCGAGTACAAGGGCAAGGTGGATATCCTCTGCGGCATCGAGTGGGATCTGCTGAGCGAGGATAAGTACGAATCTTACGATTACTGGATCGGCAGCGCACACCACCTCTACGGCAAAAAGACCGGCAAGTATTACGAAATCGACTTCCGCCCCAAGGATCTGTGGGACTGCATCAACGACGACTTCGACGGCGACGTACTGGCGGCGGTCGAAGCCTACTTCGCCGAGGTGGAGAAGGTCGCGGCCCTCAAGCCCGACATCCTCGCCCACATCGACTTGATCAAGAAGCTGAACGCCGAGGGCGAGTTCTTCGACGAGGAGTCGCCCCGCTACAAGGCTGCTGCGCTCAAGGCTCTGCAGGCGGCCAAGGACAACAACTGCCTGCTGGAAGTCAACACCGGCGGCGTCTACCGCGGCTACCGCAAGGATTTCTATCCCGGCGCATGGCTGCTGGGCGAGTGGCAGAAGATGGGCGGCAAGGTCATCATCACCTCCGACTCCCACGATGTCGCCAGCCTGACCTACGGCTTCGACGAAGCCGCTGCCGCCATCAAAGCCGCCGGCTTTACCAGTGTGGAAGTGCTGACCGGCAACGGCTTCGAGACGCAGGAACTGTAATTTCTCAAACACCTCATCCGTCTGCTCCGCAGACAGCTTCCCCTCCAAGGGGAAGCCTTTTTTTGTGAAAAAATCCCGGAGGAACCATGACCCAAACCGCAAAGAAATCCTTTTTCAACCAGAATGTGGATCTGCTGAACGGCCCCATCCTGAAAAGCCTGCTGGTGTTTATGCTGCCGATCTTTGTGTCGAATCTTTTCCAGCAGCTCTACAATACCGTGGACACCATGATCGTCGGCAATGTGCTGGGCGACAACGCCCTTGCCGCCATTGGCTCCTGCGGCTCGATCTACGAGCTTCTGGTCGGATTTGGCCTCGGTATCGGAAACGGCCTTGCAATCGTTGCAGCGCGCTCCTACGGGGCGCAGGACGACGAATTGCTCAAAAAGACTGTGGCGGGGTCCCTTGTCATCGGTCTGATCGCCTCGCTGGTCATCACGCTGGCCGGTGCGGTCGGCCTGCATCCCCTGCTCGTTCTGCTGGATACCCCGGCGGAGATCCTTGAGGAAGCCTACAGCTATATCTTCATCATCGACCTCGGCGTGCTCGTCATGTTTGCTTACAACCTCTGTGCCGGTCTGCTCCGCGCCATCGGCAACAGCGTGATGCCGCTGGTGTTCCTGATCCTCTCTTCCCTGCTGAATGTTGTACTGGACTTTGCCTTCATTGCCGGGATGGGGATGGGCGTGGCCGGTGCAGCTGTCGCCACCGTTCTTGCGCAGGGCGTCTCTGTCGTGCTCTGCGTGCTCTACGTCTGCAAGAAGGTCCGCATCCTCCTGCCGGGCAAGCAGCACTTCAAGGTCGGCAGCCACCTCTACTGGGAGCTGTTCAGCCAGAGCATCTCGATGGGCCTTATGAGCAGCATCGTCTCGGCCGGCTCGGTCATCCTGCAGTACGGCATCAACGGTTTGGGTACGCTGGTCATCGCGGGCCATTCCGCCGCCCGGAAGCTCTTCGCCGTCACCGATATGCCGGTCATGGCCATGGCGTCGGCGGGTTCGACCTTCGTCTCCCAGAACCGCGGCGCAAACCACCCCGACCGCGTCCGAAAGGGAATGCGGGACATCTACCTCTATTCGGTCGTTGTGGCCGTCTGCGCCGTTCTGCTGATGCACTTCGGGGCGGAGGGAATGGTCCGGCTGGTGTCGGGTTCCAGCGAGCCGGTGGTGCTCGAGAACGGTGCCCGGTACCTGCTCTGGAACGCCCCCTTCTACTCGGTGCTGGGCGTTCTCATCTCCACCCGCTATGCGCTCCAGAGCCTCGGCCAGAAGGTCCTGCCCCTCTTCTCCAGCGTCATCGAGTTTGTGGGCAAGATCCTGTTCGTCCTCTTCTTCATCCCGCGCTTCCAGTACAATGCGGTCATCCTCTGCGAGCCGCTCATCTGGTGCGTCATGGCCGCCTATCTCGTGGCCGTCTACCGCCGCGACCCGTTTGTGTTTCCGAGAAAGTAGACGAAAAAGGCACCGCCGCAGCGGTGCCTTTTTTGACGGTGCTTTTACAATGCCGAATACCCGAAGCTATTCACCAGTGCGTCGATGTGGGCACCTGCCTTGCACATGGGGCACTCGCGGGAATCGTAGCTGGCGTAATCGGGCAGGCTGGACGGGTCGAAGATGGATGTCACCGGGATGCCGAGGCACTCGGGGACGGTGGCGAAGATGGCCGACAGGCCGGCGACGGTGCCGCCGTAGTAGTTGACAGCTTCGATGGCCGCCTGTACGGTGTAGCCGGTGGTGATGGAGGCGGCCAAGATCAAAACGTGCTTGCCCTTGACCATGGGGGCCAGATTGTCGCGCAGGATGATCTGGCTGCCGGTGGTGTACTCGGGGGTGATGACGTAGATGGTCTGGTGGGCGTTCATGTTGGAGAAGCCGTCCTTGGTCAGCTCGTTGGCAAGGCAGGTGCCGATGACCTGCGTGCCATCCAGACAGAGCACGGTGTCCACGATGGTGTTGTGCTGGTAGGCGGCCACCAGTTCCTTGGCCACGGCCTTCGCCTCAGAGAGACGGGCTTTCTGGGTGGTTACGTCGATATAATAGTTGATGTGGCTGTGGCTGGTGGCGAAATGGCCCTTTGCCACGCGCAGGAACAGACTGCTCTTGTTGGTGGGAAGCTTTACCATGTTGATCATAACTGCAACACTCCTGTTCACAATAAGATTCGGCGTCCTCCGCCGCGCAGAAAACACAAAACAGCGCGGCGGCTCCTCTGCCCGCTGCGCTCCCATCCGTTTCCATACGCTTATTGTAGCAGGAAGCCCCGCTTGTAAACAAGACCTAAAATCGCTGAAAATCTTGGCTGAAAATTGGACGTTTGACCCAAAACTGGGATACAAAAAGCCGCCCGGCGCAAACCGGACGGCAGAAATGCGAAAATGGAAAAATCAGGTGAAGGAACCGTCTTTGTAGGTGCCCTTCCAAGTGGCGTGCAGGTCGGTATATGCCTGACCATTGCCGTTGGAAGAGGACTCCAACCGCGGGAAGTACATGATGGAAACTACATCACCCTCCTGCAGGTCAATGCCGGTTAAGGTCATAGGGGTATTGCAGGTTTCTTTTTTTGCCAAATAGTAGATAGGATTATCAAGGGTGAACGTACATCCTTTGGTTTCCGGGGTATAATGCGTTGTAGTTTTATCACGGAGAACATCGACAGCAAAGAATTTTGCGCGAATACTTAGGCCGGTATCGCTGGTGCAGGTGCCCTTGAAGGCGCAGGTCAGAGTGCTGGTATTTGCGTCATACTTGGGGTCAGAGACGGTGAACTTGCCCATCAGGGTCAGCTCCTTGCCGAAGGCACCGCTGGGGTACAGGGTGCTGCTGGAGCTGTCGCAGCCCGACAGCAGGCTGGAACCGGCCACGGCCACAGCCGTCAGCGCGGTGAGCTTCATGAACGAACGGCGGGAAAATTCCAGAGACATGGTGTTGTTCCTCCTTGGGGGAAACCCAGTGATGATTTCAGGATCAGTTCTGTGCGATGTCCGAAGACTTCAGGGTGAAGGTCAGGGTACGGTCCTCGACAAAGGTCGGGGTGTAGGTGACGGTCAGATCCTGCCAGCCCTTGGGGACCATGCAGACCAGTTCGATGTAGCCGGAAGAACGGGGAGGCAGATTGGGCGAATCGGAGAAGGTCTTGCTCTCGCTGTCGTACAGGGAGACGTAAGCACCGCTCTCGATGGCCTGACCATCGCAGACGGAGGCAAAGTCGGGGGTGGCGGCGGACAGGGCGTGGAAGTATCCCACGA
Organism: Eubacterium sp. CAG:38; assembly: GCA_963660925.1. Taxonomy (GTDB): domain Bacteria; phylum Bacillota; class Clostridia; order Oscillospirales; family Ruminococcaceae; genus Faecalibacterium. The sequence continues at coordinate 13,850 of CAVKZS010000099.1, forward strand.
TGTTGGCGGCCTTGGTTGCCTCGTCGGTCAGCGGGTAAGCTGCGTCGATCTCGGCGATGTTCTGTGCACCGATGGCAAAGGTGCGGTTGGTGGACAGGTTGGCAGCGGTCACCAGCACGGCGATGTACTCATAGCCCTCGGCGTCGGTCTCGGCGGGCAGGTTGAACACGCTGGCCAGCTGAACGGCCATGTTGTTCCAGTTGTTGATCTTATCGCCGACCTTGACGGTGACGGATGCGCCGGACTCGGACACCTGACAGCCGCCCAGCAGGGCAGCGGCACCCAGTGCGGCAGCGGACAGACCGGTGCACTTGAGGAAGGTGCGGCGGGAAATTTTGTTCGACATGGGGAATGCCTCCTTTTCAGATCAAAAAAGCACAACGTGCTTCTCGTATTCAGATCTCTGCTTCGTTTATAACATCTTTTCTGCCCGGACGCAAGGAAAACGGGGCAGAATTTACACTTGTTTCACAGGTCGGCTCACTGCTCCGGATTCAGCCCTTTGACGTGAGTTTCGCTGGTTTTGACCAAATTTAAGAGGCTGGGCGTATACAGCGGATACTCCCGGGTCAGGCTCTCGGTGGTCATGGCAAGGCAGGACGGGTCCTTGACGCCTTCGCCCGAGGGCAGGTCCTCACCGGCCAGCAGTGCGTCCACATTGGCCTCGCTCATCCGCATCACGGCGTCGGAGTAGCCGGGCCAGCGGCGGGCGTCGATCCCGAACAGGCTGGGGGCGTTGTGGGGCTCGGCGGAGTAGAGCATCCGGAACATCTTGGCCACGGCCATCATCAGGTAGGTGCTGACCTCGGTGGTCAGGGCCTTGCTGTGGCATTCGCCGATCTTGGCGTAGAGGACGTTCAGGCTGTTGGAGATCAGCTTCTTGTTCATGGTGGGCAGGACGCTGCCGTGGTAGACGTTGTCCTTCATCTTATCGGGGTTGGGCAGATCCTCCGCCGAGAGCATCATGCCGTTCCGCTCGGCCGACCGGCCCAGCAGATAATCGCAGGAGACGTTGTAGTAGTCGGCCACCCGCACGACAAAGTCCAGACCGCACTCGCGGATGCCCTTTTCGTAGTGGGACAGCAACGCCTGCGAAACGCCCAGATCCTCGGCCGCCTGCTTCTGGGTGATGCCGCGCTCCTTGCGCAGCAGTTTGATGATACGATTGAATTCCATGATGTTCCGACTCCTCAAAGTATGATAAATTGGTCTTATTCTGGTTTCTGAAATTTTTGGTTTACAGCACGTTGATTATACACAATGGAAAACGACTTGTAAAGCGAGAAAAGTGACGGAATTTCTCGTCGTTTTTCGTCATTTTTGTCAAAAGGCTTGCCCCATCCACCATATCTATGCTAAACTAAGGGGTACACAGCATACATTTTGTGGCCGACCGGAACCTGCGCAAGAGCAAAATTTTTCCGGAAAGGTCCGAATTTCAGCAGACAGGGCCGGTTTTGGCCCAAAATCGAGGTAGCAACATGAAAACCTTTAAGCTTCATCTGATCCGCCACGGCATGACCGCCGGCAATTTACAGGGTCTTTATATCGGCAGCGGCACCGACATCCCGCTCTGCGACGAGGGTCGCGCCCAGCTCGAAGAGCTGAAATCCCGGTTCGAGTATCCGCAGGTGGACACCGTGTTCTCTTCGCCCCTGATGCGGGCCGTGGAGACGGCCAACATCCTGTTCCCCAATGCGACCCACCAGTTCTCGGTCCACGACCTGCGGGAAGCAGGCTTCGGCGTGTTTGAGAACCGCCCGGTCAAGGAACTGGTCAAGGATGAGGACTTCAAGAAGTGGATCACCCCGGGTTCCGGCTTTGTGCCGGAAGGGGCCGAGCCGACCCAGCAGTTCCACGCACGCTGCTCCGAGACGCTGCTCAAGCTGTTTGAGTATATGATCCGGATGGACGTCACCGAGGCCGCCTGCGTGACCCACGGCGGCGTCATCATGAGTATGCTCAGCCAGCGCGCCCTGCCCTCCCGTCACCCCGAACAGTGGATGGCCGACCCGGGCTGCGGCTACACCGTCCAGACCGACGTGCAGCTCTGGATGCGGGACCGTCTGGTGGAGGCCATCGACATCGTGCCCTTCGGTTACGCCGATACCCTGCGCGGGCAGGCCGAAGCCGAGGAAAACGAGAACTACGAATAAAGACAAGGTAAAATTCCAGCCAAAACCCTTGACAGCCGGACCGGAATTTTATATTGTATAAAGAGTGACCCTGCGAAATTTTCCCGCTGCAAGGAGGAATCCCCGATGTCTCAATCCCTGTCCCGCCGCTCGTTCCTGAAATATGCCGGTTCCGGTGCGGTCAGTCTGGCCGCTGCCCTGCTCACCGGCGTTTCGGCTGCGGCGCAGGAGGCCGCCCATTATGCCGGCGAGCCTGCCCTGCTGGACGGCAAAGCCGCCGTGGAGCTGCTGGGCTATGCACCTGCCCCGGAGCTGAACGGTGTGCTGGTCTACCTGTCGGTGGAGAACCTCTCGGCCAAGACCCTGCCCGTGGGTGCCAGCTATCTGCAGAGCCGGGAAGTCCGTTCCCTGCCCGAGCTGTACTGCCTTGGCACCGGCGTTTCGGCAGACTGCGCGGGCCAGCCGGTGGCCGTGGGCAGCTTTGCGGCTCCCCTTTACGGTGAGAACGCCGCCGATGCGTCCATCTTTACTCTGAACCTTGCCGCCGGCAAAGGGGCCTTGCTCCACTGCTTCTGTGCGGTGCCGGAGGACTGGACGACACTGGAACTGACCTACCAGCCGGATTTCGCAGCGGGCCAGTCGGTCAGCTTTGTGGTCCGCCGCAGCGAGGACGAAGTCCAGCTGGGGGCGGTGCCCGCCTCCCCCGAAGAAGTGGGAACCGTCGTGGATCTGTAACGCCCCGAAAATCCAATACAAAATCCAAAACGGAGCTTCCGGCCAAGGCCAGAGGCTCCGTTTTTTGCGGTCAAAATCAAAGATGTACGTTGAGTTTCAAGAGCTGTGCGGCCATCCAGCTTCCGGCGGCACCGGTCAGACACCCGACCAGCACGCCGCCCAGAATGTCGGTGGGATAGTGGACGTAGAGGTACATCCGGGAAAACGCCATCAGCATGGCCAGCACCAGCGAGGAAAGGGCCAGCTTCTGTTCGCCCCAGAAGAAGAGGGCCGACACCACCGCGAAGGACGCCGCGGTGTGCCCGGATGGGAACGAAAAATCGGCGGGCCGCGGGATCAGCAGAGTGACGGCGGCATTGACATCGCAGGGCCGCACCCGACAGAACGCTGGTTTGAGTACGCCATTGCAGAGGATCGCGTCAAGGATCAGCGCAAGCCCCACGGCCAGACTGCACCGCCGCGTTTTCGGGCAGACGAACAGCACCGCACAGAGCGCGATCCAGACGCCGCCTGCGTTGCCAAGCTTCGTGATGAAGCACATGACCTCATCCAGCACCGGCGAGTGCAGCCGCTGCAGCAGGTCCAGAAAATCAAGCTCAGTTCGCATTGCGCTTCCTCCTTTTCCGCTCCGCCCCGGAGTCTCTGGCTCTATTATAACGCCTTTTCCGGAAAAAGATTGAACAGACCTTAAACATTCTGAATTTTACGGCGGATTGACTTGGAATTTGTGGCTGAACAGAAGAAAGACAAATTCCGCAGCCGGGATGACAAAGCCGCAGGTAAAGAAGAAAAAGAAGTCGAAGCCGATCTTCACCCAGCGCATAAACGGCGTGCCATACTGCAGTGAGCGGGTGATGACGGCGTTTCTCTCGCCCCATTTGCGGAACAGCCCGAACTGATCATACATATTCCAAAGCTCGAGTGCGAAAAATTCGCCTGCGGCAAGCAAGGGAAAAATCACGAGTGAGGGCATTTCGTTGGTAGGAATGAGACGGGCATTGACGGCCCGCCACTGGACGGCGATGATTTTTGGACAGATCAGAATGCCGCAGACGGAGAAGAGCACATTCAGCCAGAACATCGCCAGCCGGACAGACCGCCAGTCCAGCGTTTTCTGCCGCCGCAGCATGGTCAGAAAATCCTCCAGTGTGGCCTGTTCCGGTTCGGCGTCCTGCGGGCTGTGGCAGTGCATCAGATCGGCAAGCGAAAGCCCCAGTGCGTTAGCCAGTGGTTCCAGCAGATTCACATCGGGCAGACCGATGCCGCGCTCCCAGCGGGAAACGGCCTTGTCGGTGACGTGCAGCCTCTCGGCCAGCTCTGCCTGCGTCATGCCCTGCTCCTTGCGGGTCCGTGCCAGAAATTCTCCGAAACATTTTGCGTCCATTCTGCCTGCCTCCTTTTCCACAACCATAGCATACTTGGTGGAAAAACGCAATCGACGCTTCGTTTACCGGATGGATTGGACAGTACGAAGTCACTTTTTGCAAAAATAAATTATTTGAGCTATCTTCTGCTTGACAAAATAAGTTGTTTTCTCTATACTGAAAACAGGAAAAGGCACTGACCACCACGGTCAGCTCCTTACCGGAATTAAGTCAAAAGATTGACTGCACGCGGTTGGGGAACTTTGGGCAGTCAATCTTTTTTCTTGTCGTCCTTATCCTTATTGGAAATTTTCCATGCAATATCGAATGCGTAGTACGCCACGGTTACGACCAGCGTAAGCAGCGCGATCACTTCGAGCAACGTCATGGGCATCTCCTCCTTTCGCTTTGTGCGTCGGGAGGATTTTTCTTTTAAGTAAAAAACCGAAAAAAGAGGTCGCCTTTCCCGACGCCAAGCCGGAAGAAGCGTGACCGCCTTACTGGTGGATCAGTGCCGATCCATCGCTGTTTCCAGCGACAAGGATAGAATACCATAAAAAGTGTCGAAATACAAGCAAAAAAGCGGCTCTCACCATCATCCGGGTGGTGAGAGCCGCTTGTGCTATCTTATATTCTGAACAAAAGGTTTTGCAATGCCGTGCTGTCCGCGCTTACAGCTGGGGGCCTGCGGAAACCAGAGCCTTGCCGTGCTCGTTGCCTTCGTACTTGGCGAAGTTCTTGATGAAGCGGCCGGCCAGATCCTTTGCCTTCTCTTCCCACTGAGAAGGATCGGCATAAGTATCGCGGGGATCGAGGATGGCGGGATCAACGCCGGGCAGTGCGGTGGGAACCTCGAAGTCGAAGTAGGGGATCTTCTTAGTGGGAGCCTCGTTGATGGCACCGCTCAGGATGGCGTCGATGATGCCGCGGGTATCCTTGATGGAGATGCGCTTGCCGGTGCCGTTCCAGCCAGTGTTGACCAGATAAGCCTTTGCGCCGCTCTTCTGCATCTTCTTGACCAGCTCCTCAGCGTACTTGGTGGGGTGCAGCTCGAGGAAGGCCTGACCGAAGCAGGCGGAGAAGGTCGGGGTGGGCTCGGTGATGCCGCGCTCGGTGCCGGCCAGCTTTGCGGTAAAGCCGGACAGGAAGTAGTACTGGGTCTGCTCCGGGGTCAGGACAGAGACCGGGGGCAGAACGCCGAATGCGTCAGCAGACAGGAAGATGACGTTCTTGGCTGCCGGTGCAGAAGAGATCGGGCGGACGATGTTCTGGATGTGGTTGATGGGATAAGAAACGCGGGTGTTCTCGGTCACGCTCTTATCGGCAAAGTCGATCTTGCCGTTGGCGTCCAGAGTGACGTTCTCCAGCAGGGCATTGCGCTTGATGGCGTTGTAGATGTCCGGCTCAGAGTCCTTGTCGAGGTTGATGACCTTGGCATAGCAGCCGCCCTCGAAGTTGAACACGCCGTTGTCGTCCCAGCCGTGCTCGTCATCGCCGATCAGCAGGCGCTTGGGGTCAGTGGACAGGGTGGTCTTGCCGGTGCCGGACAGGCCGAAGAAGATGGCAGTGTTCT
>CAVKZS010000100.1:0-18668 GCA_963660925.1 Eubacterium sp. CAG:38
GCAAACATGGCAAAGCTGGAAACAAAGGGGACATAGCCCATGGTGGACAGACCGGCAGCCACGCCCATCATGTTGGCCTCGGCAATGCCGCAGTCAAAATGGCGGTTGGGGTAGGCCTTGCGGAACATCCCGGTCTTGGTGGCTGCGGCCAGATCTGCGTCCAGAACCACGAGGTTGTCGTGGCCCTCGGCGGCCAGCTCCTTCAGGGTGCTGCCGTAGCTCTCGCGGGTAGCGATCATCTTCACATCTGCCATCTTACTTGTCCTCCTCTTCCAGTGCGGCGTAGGCTGCGTTCAGCTCCTGCATGGCGACGGCGTACTCGTCGTCGTTGGGGCCCTTGCCGTGCCAGTCCACAGAGTTGGTCATATAAGAGACACCCTTGCCCTTGGTGGTGTCCAGAATGATGCAGGTGGGCTTGTCGTTCTCGGCGTGGAAAGCCTTGACCGCGCCCTCAATGGCGTCGTAATCGTGGCCGTTGATGGTGAGGACGTTGAAGTTGAAGGCCTTCAGCTTCTCTTCCAGCGGGGCACTGTTCATGACGGTCTCAGTGGTGCCGTCGATCTGGAGGTGGTTGCGGTCTAGCATGACGCAGAGGTTGGTCAGCTTGTAGTGGGAAGCGAACATAAAGGCCTCCCAGCACTCGCCCTCTTCCACCTCGCCGTCACCGAGGATGGCATAGACGCTCAGGGGCTTACCGGCCAGCTTTGCGCCCAGAGCCATGCCGCAGGCCGCGGACACGCCCTGACCCAGACTGCCGGTGGACATATCCACGCCCGGCGTGCTGTTCATGTTGGGATGACCCTGCAGATAGCTGCCGATCTTGCGCAGCGTTTTCAGATCTTCGACCGGGAAGAAGCCGCGCTCAGCCAGTGCAGCATACAGAGCCGGTGCTGCGTGGCCCTTGGACAGAACCAGACGGTCCCGATCCGGGTTGTGCGGATCCTTCGGGTCCACGTTCATATCCACAAAATAGAGGTAGCTCAGCACCTCGGCGATGTCCAGACTGCCGCCCGGATGACCGCACTTTGCGCTGTGCGTTCCCTCGATCACGCCCATGCGGATATGGCAGGCGTGTTTTGCCAAGGTAAGCTTTTCTGCATTTGTCATGATGGTCCTCCCGTATGAACCTCAGAATTGCATTTCGTGTCCGCGCTGGGCGATTTTTGTCCATTTGCGCGGTTGGTCAAGTTTATATTATCTATTCTGTGCAAAAAGGTCAAGCATCTTCCGGCAAAATGTACATCACAGGGGAAAAAGCGGTTCAAATTCCGCGCTTTTTGTGAAAATTGCAGCTCCCCCGCCCCTGTTGACAAGGCCGGAGCGTTATGCTATAATTTTCACAAATTCCGGCAGGAAGCCGGGGTTCCGGGCTGAAGTCCGGGTCATATCCCATAAGCACTGCAATCACTTTTTTGAACAGACGCCATGAAGGGGTCTGCTGTTGGCATGAACGCCGGCAGCAGGCCCCTTTTTAAATTTCAAGGAGGAATCTACCGTGCAAACCAAAACAAATTCGCCCGCCCGCAACGTCGTTCTGGCCGCGCTGTTCCTTGCGCTGGCCTTCCTGCTGCCGATGATCACCGGCCACATCCCTCAGGTCGGCAGTATGCTCTGCCCGATGCACTTCCCGGTCCTTCTGGCCGGCTTCGTGTTGGGCGGCCCTTGGGGTCTGGCTGTGGGCTTCGTCGCTCCGCTGCTCCGCTCGGTGCTCTTCGGGATGCCCCCGATGTTCCCCACCGCTATCTCCATGGCCTTTGAGCTGGCCACCTACGGCTTTGTTTCCGGCGTGGTCTACCGCAAAGTCAAGCACACCCTGCCGATGACCTATGTCACCCTGCTCACCGCCATGGTCGCAGGCCGCATCGTCTGGGGCGTTGTCCGCTTCATTCTGGCAGGTCTGACCGGCAGCAGCTTCCCGTTCTCGGCCTTCCTGTCCGGTGCTCTGCTGACCGCTCTGCCCGGCATCATCGCCCAGCTCATCCTGATTCCGCTCATCATCACCGCCCTCCAGAAGAACCGTGTGCTGGACTAAAGCTTCTTTGCACATAAGTACATACAAAATTCCCGGCCATCCGTATGGACAGCCGGGAATTTTTTACGCTTACTCATCCGATTGCTCGAATGCAATGTCCGTCAATTCGCGGAGTTTTTCCTGCAACGCCTTTTTATCGGGTAAAAAGAGCTTGTAATCCGAAACCAGCGTCGGCGACATACTGCGGCTCAACGCATACTCCACAACCGCATCGTCTTTGCTGGCGCAAAGGACAACGCCAACACTCGGATTTTCGTTTGGCTTTTTCACCGTGCGGTCAAGAGCTTCCAAATAAAAATTGATTTGGCCGATATGCTCCGGCTTGAATTTTCCAATTTTCAGTTCGATCGGAACAAGGCAGGACAAAGCACGGTTATAAAACAACAGGTCGATATAAAAATCCTGCCCTCCGACCTGCACGCGGTACTCTTCCCCGATAAATGTAAAATCCTTGCCGAACTCCAAGATAAACTGTTTCAGATTTCGGATGATTGCTTTTCGCAAATTGTTTTCCGAAAATTCATTGGGCAGATTCAGAAATTCCAGAACATAGGTATCCAAAATACTGTTGCGGATGCTCTGCGGAACCGACTGTGGTGGCAGCTTTTGGGCCGACAGCATCGACCGCTCATAATAAGCACTATCCATCTGGCGTTCCAGTTCCCGTTTTGAATAATGCTCTTTTGCACACAGAGAAAGATAAAAATGCCGTTCTTCTACGGACTTAGATCCAGACATAATCAGCAGATGATTCGTCCAGCTGACTTGTGTCACCAGTGGTGACACAAATTCATCGTCCCTGTAAAGCTCGTAGAACTGCTTCATCCGATACAGCCCACGACGGTTGAATCCTTTTACCTCCGGATTGTTTTTTGCAATATATGCAGCCACTTCGTCGATGATCTTATCTCCAAAATTTGCCTCTGCGCAGAGTTTGGAAAGATACGCACCGACATTCCAATACATCTGGATCATTTCGGCGTTGACTGCTTTCAGCGCACGGTCACGAGAAGTTTGAATGATGTGAATGATCTCATCAAATTGTCCGGCAGTAGAAGCAACGGATTCTTTCATGGCTGCACCTCCTTAGCGGTGTATATCAGGCTCCCTTCTATAGTATCGGGTCAACAGCCGCTTGTCAACAAAAACTCCCGGCCATCCGTATGGACAGCCGGGAGCTTTTCTATGCACAAATCTTCGATTTACTTGCCGCCGAGGAAGGCCGGGAGGGGTTTGCCCTCCTTGAGCCACTGGTGATACTCGGCAGTAGCGGCGAACTCGACGTCACCTGCGGAGTTCAGCGCGGTCTCGACCGAATCCTGCACCACGCCGATGATGAAGCCGACGCCGACCATCTGCATGGCAATGTCGTTGGAGATGCCGAACAGGGAGCAGGCCATCGGGATCAGCAGCAGGGAGCCGCCGGCGACGCCCGAAGCACCGCAGGCACCCAGAGCCGACATGACCGACAGGACGATGGCAGCGGGCAGCGAGACCTTAATGCCAAGCGTGTTGGCTGCCGCCAGCGTCATGATGGTGATGGTGATGGCCGCGCCGTCCATGTTGATGGTCGCGCCCAGCGGGATGGAGACGGAATACATATCCTTATCCAGACCCAGCTTCTCGCAGAGGGTCATGTTGACGGGGATGTTCGCGGCGGAGCTGCGGGTGAAGAAGGCGGTCAGGCCGGACTCTTTCAGGCAGCGGAACACCAGCGGATAGGGGTTGCAGTGCAGATAGAGGAAGATGATGAACGGCGAAACGATCAACGCCATAAAGAGCATGGTACCGACAAGCAGTGCCAGCAGCTTGCCGTACTGGGTAAAGATGGACAGACCATTGCTGGAAACGTTGGAATAGACCAGACCCATGATGCCGAAGGGGGCCAGATTGATGATCCAGCGCACGATCTGGGAGACTGCATCGGCGGTATTTGCCAGAAATACCTTGGTGCTCTCTGCGCCGATCTTCTTCATGGCCAGACCGAACAGGCAGGCCCAGAACAGGATGCCGATGTAGTTGCCGTTCATGATGGAGCTGACGGGGTTGGCGACAAAGTTCGCCAGCAGGGTGTTCATCACCTCGCCAAGGCCCTGCGGCACCACATCCGACTGGGCTGCTTCCGCCAGAACGACCGTCTGGGGGAAGACGAAGCTGGCGATGGCGGCGATGGCAGCGGCCAGAAAGGTCGTCAGCATATACAGCCAGATGACGGTACCAAACCGGCGGTCCAGCTTGGAGCTGCCCTGTGCCAGTGCGCTCGCCACGATTACGAACACCAACACCGGCGCGATGCCCTTCAGTGCCCCCACGAACAGGGTGCCCAGCTCGGCCACCCAGCCTGCACCGGGCACCACCAGAGCCAGCACCGCACCGATCACCAGACCGATCAGGATCCGGACGATCAGGCTGACTCCGTTGTAGTACACCGCAGCCTGTTTCAACGTTTTCATATTGTAACACTCCCTCTAGTTCTGTACTCCTATAGCGTACAGATTTTCCCATTCCTCTACGCGGAATAAGTGTTATTATAGCCTTCCCGTGTCGAAAAGTCAAAGATTTTGCTGGATTTTCCGGCTTTTTCATCTGAGTGCATTCAAAGACGAAGATTTTTCACTGTCCGTACACAAAATACACTTCTGTGCAAAAGAAAACAGACTGTCGAAGAAACGTCCAAAAAACGGTTCTTCAACAGTCTGTCCGCAGGTTTTTGTCAGTGTTCGGCCGGCAGGGTCAATGACATCTTCTGGTAAGCGATGCGGGGCGTACCGTTGGCCACATGGATGATGCCGCACTTGGTAAAGCCGTTCTCTTCCAGAATTTTCTGCATGATCTTGTTGTCTGCATGGGTGTCAGCGCGGAGGCTTTCGCAGTGCTCGAGGCACCAAGCGATGACCTCCGAGGCCACGCCGTGCCGCTTGCCGGCCGATGCCAGCCGGTGGATCGTGCCGTAGGGCAGGGTATCGTTCAGCCATTGGCCGTCCTCAATCTTGGCATAGGTCGGGTCGGGGCCGAGGATGAAGGCAAACACCGCCATCAGCTGGCCGTTGACCAGATACACAAAGAGCCGGTTCGTATCAATGTCTTCCTCGATCAGCTCCTGCGGGGGAAAGTTGTCGCCCCACTGGGTCGGGTTTCCGGAATCCTTCATCGCCTGCCGCGCACGGGCATAGATTTGCATGATCTGCTCCAGATCAGAGCGGGTCGCTCCACGAAACATCCTCATCCACCTTCTCTTTCTGCACCCCGCCGAGGAGCGTGCAACGTGATATTGTTATTGTATCACAATCCGGCAGAAAATTCCACACCCGCCAATTTTATCATGCGTTTTCATGCCCGGGTGCGTGCCATCCGGCTGCGGCGGTACTCACGGGGACTCTGGCCATAGCGTTCGTGGAAGAGGCGGTAGAAATAGCTGGTGTTCTCGTAGCCCACCTGCGTGATGATCTGCTGGATGTTCAGGTCGCTGCGGCGGAGCAGACGGGCCGCGGTCTCCATCCGGTGCTTCTGGAGCAGCTCCTTATAGGTCTTGCCGGTCTGGGCGCGGACACACTCGCTGACATAGGCCAGCGAAACGCCATAGGCCCGTGCCACATTGGACAGGCTGGCCTCGCGGTAATTCTGGGTGATCTCGGTTAAAGCCGCCTGAACGAGGGCATCCCGGCTGACGGTCTCGCCACGCTCTTCCAGCGGAAAATTCTTGACTGCCATAGAATCCAATCCTCCCTTGCGGCCAAAACGGGCGGGGACTGGGGGAAGCCGGACGCCCGTTCGGACCTTGTGGTTCAGCAGGCCCTTAAATTCGGGCCTTTCTGTACTGTATACGATGCAGAAGGGGAAAAGATTGCAGGAATTTCAAAAAATTTATCAAAAAAGCCGTCGTGCGGCTCAAAACAGCGGCACAGCGGCTTTTTCCGGAGAACAGTGAGGAAAACACGAAACCCATCCGGGAGAAACTCAGAACATATTTTCGTTGTGATACCGGCCGGTGCGGACAAATTCGACCCACTCGGCCACATTCACGGCGTGGTCGCCGATCCGCTCGAGATACTTGATGACCATCAGCACATCCAGTGCGGCGTCCACCCGGGCGGGGTTGGCGGCGATCTCCTCGGCCAGCGTGTGCTTGATGGCGTTGAAGTCGTAGTCCACCTCATCGTCGGCGGCGATCACCTTGCGGGCGGCGGTCTCGTCCTCGCTGGTGAGGGAGTCCAGCGCGTCGAGGATCATCTTGTGGGCTTTGCGGCCCATCTCGATGGACTGGCTGATGGCCGGGTCGCCCTCCTTGCGGACGGTGACGAGGTGAGGGATGATCTCGGCGATGTCGGCGGCATGGTCGCCGATCCGCTCGATGTCGGTGACGACCTTCATGGCCGTGGAGATCCGGCGCAGGTCGCCGGCCACCGGCTGCTGGCGGAGCAGCAGGGTCATGCAGCGGTGCTCGATGTCCCGCTCCATGTTGTTGATCCGGCCATCGCCCTTGACGATGGCGGCGGCTGCGTCGGCATCGGCGGTGCAGAGGGCTTCGAGAGCGTCCTCCACGGCGTCGGCCGAGTTCTTGCCCATCTCGACCAGTGCGGCTTTCAGGGCCTCGAGGTCGGAATCGTATTGTGTGCGCAAGCTCATGATGCTGTCCTCCCCCTTAACCGAAGCGGCCCGAGATGTAATCCTCGGTGCGCTTGTCCTGCGGTGTGCTGAAGATCTTGGCCGTGGGGCCGACTTCCACCAGTTCGCCCAGCAGGAAGAAGGCCGTCCGGTCGCTGATACGCGCCGCCTGCTGCATATTGTGGGTGACGATGACGACGGTGTAGTTCTTTTTCAGCTCGCTCATCAGTTCTTCCACCTTTATGGTGGAGCCGGGGTCCAGCGCACTGGTGGGTTCGTCCATCAGCAGGACTTCGGGCTTGACGGCCAGTGCGCGGGCGATGCAGAGACGCTGCTGCTGGCCGCCGGACAGCCCCAGTGCACTCTTCTTGAGGCGGTCTTTCACCTCATCCCAGAGGGCCGCGCCCCGCAGGGAGCTTTCGACCAGCTCATCCAGCTCCGCCTTATTGCGGACGCCGTGGAGCTTGGGGCCGTAGGTGATGTTGTCGTAGATGCTCATGGGGAAGGGATTGGCCTTCTGGAACACCATACCCACGCGGCGGCGCAGGTCGGTCAGCTCCATTTCCCGGGCAAAGATGTCCTGTCCTTTCAGACGGACGTCACCCTCGATCCGGACATTGGGAACGAGGTCGTTCATCCGGTTCAGCGTTTTCAGAAAGGTGGATTTGCCGCAGCCGGACGGCCCGATGAGGGCCGTAATCTCTTTTTCGCCCACGTCCAGCGAGATATTTTTCAAAGCCTTGAAGTCCCCGTACCAGAGGTTCAGGTCCTTGGCTGTAATAACCGGTTCTGTCATAGATATTCCTCACTGTTTTTGTTTCAGCTTCGTCTTTGCCAGCCGTGCGGCCATGTTGATGGCCAGCACCAGTACCAGCAGCACTGCGCCGATGGCCCATGCCGAATCAAAGTCGCCGTCCTCAAAGGCGCGCAGATAGAGCAGCACCGAGAGGGTCGCACCGTTGGAGGTGTAGGCCTTGACGACATTCTGGGCGATGACCTCCGCCGCACCTGCGGTGAAGAGCAACGCTGCACTCTCGCCCACGATACGACCCACCGCCAAGATGCAGCCGGTGACGATGCCGTCGATGCTGCAGGGCAGGACGATGGTGCGGATGATGTGCCACTTGCCCGCGCCCAGACCCAGCGCACCTTCCCGGTAGCCCTGCGGCACCGTTTTCAGGGATTCCTGCGTGGTGCGGATGATGGTGGGCAGGTTCATGACCACCAGCGTCAGCGAGCCGGAGAGCAGGCAGGTCTGGAAGCCCAGTGCCTGCGCAAAGACCAGCATACCCACCAGACCATAGATGATGCTGGGGATGCCGGCCAGCGTCTCGTTGGTAAACTCGATGATCTCAATGAGGCGGCGGTTGGTGGCGTATTCGGTCAGATAAACGGCTGCGCCCACGCCCAGCGGCAATACGATGAGCAGGGTGAGCAGGATGACATACAGGGTGTTCAGGATGGCCGGCAGGATGCCGTCGGTGCCTTTCAGGACGCTGGCCTTGGTGGTCAGAAACTCCCAGCTGATGTGGGGGATGCCCCGCACCAGCACCAGACCGATGATCCCGGCTACCAGCACCATGACCAGCACGGCTGCGATCCAGACCGCCGCCGTGAAAAAGCGGTTCCACGCCCGGCGGGAAGGGGAGAAGTTACTTTTCATTCCGGCTGCCTCCCTTCAATGCGATGTTCAGCACCACATTGATGAGCATGATGAAGACGAACAGCACCAGCGCGATGCTGAACAACGCCTGCCGCTGCAGACCGCCGGCATAGCTCATCTCCTTGGCGATGGCGGTGGTCAGGAAGGTCACGCTCCGGAACAGGCTGTCCGGCATATTGGGGCTGTTGCCGGCCACCATCATAACGGCCATGGCCTCGCCGATGGCGCGGCCGATGCCGAGGACGATGCCGGCGGCAATGCCGCTCTTGGCCGCGGGGACACTGATCTTGAACCATGTCTCGGTATCGGTGGCCCCCAGTGCCAGACTGCCCTGCTCATACTCGGGCGGGACGGCATTGAGGGCCGTCACCGACACCGACACGATGCTGGGCAGGATCATGATGGACAGCACCACGATGGCCGACAGCAGGCAGGCACCCGACGCTTTGCCGAAGGTCTTGGCGACCGCCGGGACGAGGATCTGCATACCCAGCAGGCCGAACACAACGCTCGGGATGCCGGACAGCAGTTCGATGGCGGTCACGACCACGGTGCGCACCTTGGGGCTGGCCGCCTTTGAGAGGAACACCGCCGTCAGCAGGCCGATGGGGACGCCAATAATAGTCGCTCCCAGCGTGCCGTAGATGCTGGACAGGATGAAGGGCAGGATGCCGTATTTCGGGTCTGCTGCCGTGGACGCCCACTCCTGCCCGAGCAGGAACTTGAACAGGCCGATCTTGCCGATGGCCGGCACACCCGAGGCGATCATGTACGCCGAGATCAGGATGACACAGCCCACCGCCAGAATGCCGCAGAGAAAGAACAGGAAGTTCATGATAGCCTCGACCCATCCGGCGGCATTGTGCGGCAGCTCAAACTTTTTCTTCATAGTTTTCACGCAGGTTTCCGGGTGCAGATCACTCGTTCACCGGGACTGCACCGGCGGTGCGGATCAGGTCGGCAGCGTCTGCGCTGGTGGCAAAGTCGAAGAAGGCCTGTGCCTCAGCGGACAGAGCAACGGACTTGTTGGTGACGAACACGAAGGGACGCTGCACCTCGTAGCTGCCGTCCTTGACGGTCTCCTCGCTGCACTCCACGCCGCCGACGGTCACCATCTTGACGGTGTCGCCCACAGCGGACAGGGAAGCGTAGCCGATGGCGAGGGGGTTGGCCTCGACTGCGCTGATGACGGCACCGGTGGCGGTCAGCTCCTGTGCATACTTGCAGGAATCCTTGACGTCCACGATGCTCTCGAAGCCGTCGCGGGTGCCGGAACCAGCCTCACGGCCGATCAGGACGATCTCGCCGTCCTCGCCGCCGACATCCTTCCAGTTGGTGATCTCGCCGGTGAACATCTGCTTGAGCCGATCGACGGTCAGATCCTCCACGGCACTGGCGTTGTTGACGATGATGGCGATGCCGTCCAGTGCGATGGTGGTGCCGTCCACATCGTTCTTCTCCTCGTCCTTCAGGGCGCGGGAGGAAAGGCCGATGTCGAGGGTCTTGTCAGTGGCACCGGTGATGCCTGCGCCGGAACCGGTCGGGTCATAGCTGACGGTCACGCCCGGCTCGACCTCAGCAAAGCCCTCGGTCAGGGCAGCGATGACGTTCTTCATAGAGGTAGAACCGCCGGTGGCCACATTGCCGGACAGATCCCCGGCAGCGGAAGCGGCTGCCGAAGAAGCCGCGGCGGAAGAAGCGGTGCTGGAAACAGCAGAAGAAGCGGAACCACCGCAGGCGGTCAGGGCAGCAGCAGCGGCAACGGCACCGCAAACGGTCAGGAACGAACGGCGAGTGATCTTTTTCATAATGTTTTCCTCCAAACAGCGGCCCGGTGTTCTCGGGCCTTTTATCGTGTTTCAAATGTTGTTTTGGTGTTTTCTCTTTTCCTCTGGGAACGTCTCTATTGTATCCCAGCCGCCGTTCGTCTGCGACCACACCCGCGCAAAATCGAGGTAAATCTTTTCGCCATGGTTTTGCCCCAATGTAAAGAAGCCGTAAATGCAGAAAGCCGCCCGGCGATACTCAGAGCGAGCACCGCCGGGCGGCTCTTACAAAAGCATCTGATGCTTACTCTACTTTCGCATCGTACTTTCCATTATTATAGTCCGTGAATACCGCATTTCTGCCACGATACGCAAGCGTCAGGACCGCTTTGCTTTTTTCCACGTCGATTCCTTCTCCGGTGGTGGTCAGCTGTACATTTTCAAGCTTCATTTCTCCACCCGCCGGAACGCTTCCATTTTTACCGGTGTACGTCATCGGGTACTGCTTGCCGTTCTGATCGGTAAGGACGCACGTAATAATGATATCACAATCGCTGCCGCTTCCGCCGTAAGTAACCGCCTTCTGGCTCATGTTGCGGACTTCGACGGACGGCTGATACTGGATCGTGTACATCTTGCCGCCGTTGACGTTGTAACCGAGCCAAAGACTTTGCCCCAACATGATCTCCACATCGCCGATGGTCGCCGAGACGTAATCCTTCACCTCACAGCCTGTCATGGCTCCAGACATTGCAACGGCCAGCAGCCCCGCACCGGCAAGTTTGAGAAACGAACGGCGGGTCATGTCTTTTTTCATGGTTTCAATCCTCCTCAGATGAATTTATGATTCCTGTCCCCATCTTACCATCTGCGCTGTATTTGTCAAGAAGCAGAAAGCCGCCCGGCAGCACTCATTTGAGCACCGCCGGGCGGCCGGGTTCATGATTTCGTGTTAGACTTTGCCGAGGAACACAGGCTTTGCATCCTTGGAAGCAATCTTACAGCGCAGAGCCGTTTTCTGGTCATTAGGGTTCGGATAGTAGATGATATAAACGTAATTGAACTGAGTGCTGACATTGCCCTTTGCGCAGATCCAGCCCTTGTCCTGCTGGTTGCGGCTCAAGGTCTGCTTACCCAGTTTGCTCATATCACTGCTGTTGTTCAGACGTGCCATGGATTCGTCAGTGATGTTCAGCAGAGTCGAGCCGTTCAGACGAACTTCAAAGCTGCCGCCGGTCGGATCAACGGGCAAGCTGGCCGGAGTCTCATTCCGAATCAGGACTTCCGGGATGATGTAGTAGTTGCCGTCGCTGTCAGTTGCATAGCACAGCTTGCGAACCGTCATCTTAACACCCTTGAGGTTTGCGGTGTCATTCAGACCAGACGCATCGGCGATCACAGAATTGTCCCCGCAGCCGCTCAGCAGGCCGGTCGCGGCAGTGGCCAGAGCCACAGCACCCACGCCTTTCATAAAATTACGGCGAGAAATGTTTTCCATTGTTGCTTCCTCCTATCAGAGTTTCGTTGCAGTCACGGTGCAGTCATTCTTAATGGTGAACACCGCGGTTTCTTTATCCAGCACGACCTTCAGCTTCATCACGGTCTTGCCGCTGTCGTACTGCGCGATCACATCTTTATCATCGATCTGGAACTCTGGCTTATAAGCAACGAAGCTGCTCACAACGCCGCTCAGATTGCCGAAGTCCTTCGACACGATCATGCCAGTCTTATTGTTCAGCTTCATATCTTTGTCGCCCATTGTTGCTGCAAAGACATCGTTATAGAATAATCCGGTAAAACCCGCACCAGAATACGAGATAGAAACGGTAGGCTGAATCTTTTCGACAAACTTTGCATTATCGCCTGTACCGTTCTTAATCAAACTCTGGTCTTTATCGGCCAGCGTCACTTTCACCTTATAATCGCCCAGCGTGATGGTGTTGGGATCGGGCACATCATTGCCGCCGTTGCCCGAGCAGCCGGCCAGCAGGGTCGAGGCAGCGGCCGCCACGGTCATCGCGGCTGCGCCTTTCAGGAAATTGCGGCGGGAAACTTTGGATACCATAGCAAAACCCTCCTAAAATTTGTCAGATTCCTATCCTAATGTTACCACATCCAGTTTTGCTGTCAAGCGTCGGAATTTCAGTTTCACAAAAAAAGCATCTGCAACCAAACCGATTGCAGATGCTTCGGAAATCAGAACTCCTGTTTCACCCCATCCGGGCGGTAGAAATCCGTGTACTTGCGGTACTGCGGGTCTCCCATCACCCGGCGGTAGCAGTCCACCAGTGCGGCGACCGAGGCTTCCGCATCCGGTGCCTCATTGCCCGGGCAGGGGAGGACCAGAATCCGGAACCATGCGTCGAAGATCCACTCCGTCCAGCCGGTGTCGAGGGCACCGCACCGGGCATAAAAGCCCAGTCTGCGGACAGCCATGGCCTCGTCGTCGGCCTTTTCGGGGCATTCCGCCTCGATCAGGATGGCTTTTGCATCGCCCTCATGGGCGGGCAGTTCGGCCAGAAGCTTCGCGCCGAGGCCCTTGACCCGGTACGGGGGCAGGACCGCAAAATAATCCAGCTGGCTGACCGTACAGCCTGCGGGCCGCACCATCAGCAGATAGGCCACCAGCGTTTCGCCCTCGTACACGCCCCATGTGTGGGAGCTGCCGGCGGCTTCGCTGTTCAGGATCATGCTCAGCGGCTTCAGCTCGCTGGGCGGGAAATCCCGGCGCATCTCCTCGAGATATACTTTCGTCAGCTCGTCGGCGGTCAGCAGCCGCCATGTCAGGGTCTTGCTCATACGATGCGGGTTCCTTTCTGGATGACCGTCTTGATGTTCAGCTCTTTGTCCGCGAGGATGACGTTGCCGTACCGTCCGGCGGCCAGACTGCCGTAATCGTTGTCGATGCCGATGCTCTTGGCGGGGTTCTCGCTGGCGGCGCGGACCGCGCTTTCCAGCGGCACGCCCATCTCGAGGACGGCCCGCTTCATGCAGTCGTACAGGCAGGTCGCACTGCCGGCGATGGTGCCCGGGTGCTCGGTCAGGGTCGCACGGGGGCCGCAGACGGTGACCGCCTGCCCGCCCAGCGAATACTGGCCGTCCGGCAGGCCGCAGGCCATCATGCTGTCGGCAATGAGGATCACATGATCGTCGCCGAAGGTGTGGAAGGTGAACCGCACCACAGCCGGATGGATGTGGACGTTGTCAGTGATCAGCTCCACCTCGGCACCCCGCTCAAGGGCCGCGATGATGGGGCCGGGGTCGCGGTGGGTGATGCCGGGCATGGCGTTGTACAGATGGGTCATGTGGGACGCACCCGCGTCGAAGGCCGCATTTGCGGTGTCGTAATCGGTGCAGGTGTGGGCGATGGAGATCCGCACTTCATCGTGGCACTCCTTGATGAAGTCCAGTGCACCCGGCTCCTCGGGGGCAATGTCCACCAGCTTGATGAGGCCGTTCGCCCGCTTTTGCAGGCGGCGGAACATCCCGATATCCGCGGTGTGGACGTACTCGGGGTTCTGTGCGCCGACCTTCTTCGGGCTGATGAAGGGGCCTTCCATGTTGATGCCGACCAGATCCGCGCCTTTGCCGTTCTTGTGGGCGGCAGCGGCATCCATGACCTTATTCAGGATCTCTTCCGAGAAAGTCATGGTCGCCGGGCAGATGGCCAGCACGCCCTTGCTGGCCTCGAAGTCGGCCAGCGTCTGGATGGCTTCTTCATTGCCGTCGCAGAAATCCTTTCCCATCGCACCGTGGAAGTGGATATCCACCAGACCGGGCAGGGCATACAGACCATCGGCGTCGATGACTTCCTCGCCTTCTTCCGGCTGGGCGAAAGCCGCAATGCGGCCGTCCCGGATGGTCAGGGTCTCCTTCTCGAAGGTGTGGCGGGGGGTATATACCAGTGCATTTTTCAGAATCATAGCGATGCCCTTCTTTGCTTACAGCAGGCTCAGTGCTTCCTCATCGGCCACGAGGGTGCAGTCGGGGTGCATCTGCAGGATGGAACCCGGGCACTCGGGGGTGACGGGGCCGGAGACGACGGCCTTGACCGCCTTGGCCTTGGCCAGACCGTTGGCCACCACCAGCACCTTGCGGGCCTGCATGATGGTCTTGATGCCCATGGTGTAAGCCTGCTTGGGCACCAGATCCTCGTTGCCGTCGAAGAACCGCTTGTTGGCCTCGATGGTGGCGGGGGTCAGATCGACGCAGTGAGTCTCCAGCTCAAAGGCCTCGCCCGGCTCGTTGAAGCCGATGTGACCATTGGGGCCAAGGCCCAGCAGCTGCAGGTCGATGCCGCCCAGAGAGTGGATGATCTGGTTGTACTTCTCGCAGGCTTTCACGGCGTCGGGGTTGGTGCCGTCGGGCAGGTTGATGTGGTCGGGGTGAATGTTCACATGGTCGAACAGGTTGCGGTGCATGAAGCTCCAGTAGCTCTCGGGATGCTCTTTCGGCAGGCCGCGGTACTCGTCGAGGTTGACGGTGGTGACCTCAGAGAAGTCGAGGTCGCCCTTGTTGTACCACTCCACCAGCTGTGCGTAGGCACCCACGGGGGTGCCGCCGGTGGCCAGACCCAGCACGCAGTTGGGCTTCATGATGACCTGTGCGGAGATGATGTTTGCCGCCTTGCGGGACATATCCTTGTAGTCTTTTGCACGAATGATTTTCATCGTTGGAAAACCTCCTGTTTTCTTACCCGTCGCCCTCGGGCCGAGGGCATTTTCTGTGTTCAGTATACCACGTTCTCCGCCGTGATAATAGCGTTT
Source organism: Eubacterium sp. CAG:38 (assembly GCA_963660925.1). GTDB lineage: Bacteria > Bacillota > Clostridia > Oscillospirales > Ruminococcaceae > Faecalibacterium. The sequence continues at coordinate 14,833 of CAVKZS010000100.1, forward strand.
TGTGTGAACAGAAAAAGCCGCCGGAGCCGGGCGCGAACGCCCGCCCCCGGCGGCTCTCATTCTACCGGGAAAGCAACCAGTCTTTCCCAGTTCTTGCTTGTTCAGCGAAGGGCTGTGTTACAGCATCTTCTTCAGCTCGTCGTACACGAACTGGACCTTGGTGCCGATGACGACTTGGCAAGCGTTCTTGCTCGGGCGGATGACACCGGCTGCACCAGCGGCCTTGACAGCCTTTTCATCGACAGCGGTGTAATCCTTGATCTCGAAACGCAGGCGGGTCGCGCAGTAATCGACGTTGGCAACGTTCTCCTTGCCGCCGATGGCCTTCAGCACGCCGGCAGCAACTTCGGTGTAGTTGTTGTTTGCCAGCACGACCTTCTTCTCAGCCTCTTCATCGTCGTCCTCACGGCCGGGGGTCTTGAGGTCGAACTTGGTGATGGCGAAGTAGAAGACAGCGTAGAACACGACGAAAGCAGCGATGCCCAGAGGAATGATCATCCAAGTCTTAGCAGCTGCGGGCAGGGATGCGGAGAACACGAGGTCGGTCAGGCCGGCGGAGAAGCTAAAGCCTGCACGGAAGCCAGTGTAGTAGGTGATGATGGTGAAGATGCCGTACAGAGCAGCGTAGACAATGTACAGCGGGAAGCAGAGGAACATGAAGCCGAACTCGAACGGCTCGGTGACGCCGCAGACGAATGCGCAGATAGCAGCGGAGACGACCAGACCGATGGCGGCCTTCTTGTTCTTTGCGGTCTTGACGATGGCCAGAGCCGCACCGGGGATACCGAACATCATGCAGGGGAAGAAGCCGGACATATACATACCGAGGCTCCAGCTGACGTCTGCGGAGGTCTCACCAGCCCAGAAGTGGGACAGGTCGCCCAGACCGATGGTATCGAACCAGAAGACGTTGTTCAGAGCGTGATGCAGACCGGTGGGGATCAGCAGACGGTTCAGGAATGCGTAGATGCCTGCGCCGATGCCGCCCATGCCAGCAATGCCGTTGCCCAGAGCGACCAGTGCACCGAAGATCAGCGGCCAGACGACCAGCAGAACCACGGAGACCAGAATGGAGATCAGGCCGGTAGCAATTGCAACGAAACGCTTGCCGGAGAAGAATGCCAGCCAGTCAGGCAGCTGGGTGTTCTTGAACTTGTTGTAGCAGGCTGCGCCCACGACAGCGGCCAGAATGCCGATGAAGGAGTTGCCGGCGACCTTCTGGAACGCGATCATGGTAGCGGTGCCGTCCTCGAGGGTGCGGATCTGGCCGACCACAGCGGGGCTCAGCAGCTGCTGCATCATCAGGTAGCTGACCAGACCGGCCAGAGCAGCGGTACCGTCGTGGTCATCCGAAAGACCGACGGCTGCGCCGATGGCGAACAGCCAAGCCATGTTGTCGATCAGTGCGCCGCCTGCTTTCACCAGCAGGAAGCCAATGGTCTGGGTCATGCCGACGACATCGCCGCCCTGCATGGTGGAAGGGCACAGTGCATAGCCGAGGCCCATCAGGATACCGCAGATCGGCAGTACCGCGACAGGAAGCATCAGTGCCTTGCCCAGTTTCTGGAGATACTTCATCATAAGACACATTCCTCCTTAAAGAATGTTTTCTTGTTATGGCGGCTCTGGTTGAACGCCGTCCATAATTGCGTAACATTATCTTAACACATTTTTGCAAAAAAAGAAACCCTTTTCCGGTCATTTTCGTTCAAAATGATTCAAAAATCCTTGTTTGCGGTCGATTTGGTAAAAAGTTTTTGTTTTCAATGTCCAAAAGCAGCATTTTAGATGAAAAATGTTTTCTTTTTCCGTGCAATTGCCCCAAACCCTTGCATCCAAACGCCGAATCGGGTACTATACTATTAAAAAGAAAACCAACACATTGGGAGGATTTTCCAGATGGAATGGACTGATATTCGCCTCACCGTCGCCAAAGCCGACGCCGACAACGCCGAAGCCGTTGCCACCATGATCGCCGAGGGCGGCATCTACATCGAAGATTACAGCGACATCGAACAGCAGGTCGCCGAGATCGCCCATGTCGATCTCATCGAGCAGGAACTGCTGGACAAGCCCCGGGATACCGTCATCATCCATATGTATCTCGAGCCGGGTGCCTCGCCCGTCGAGACGCTGGCCCTGATCGCGGCCCGGATGGAAGCCGCCGGCATCGCCTACACCGTCGAGACCGAGGGCGTCGAGCAGGAGGACTGGCAGAACGGCTGGCGCAAGTACTACCACCCCATGGACATCGGCCGGCGGCTGGCCATCGTCCCGTCTTGGCAGGAGTACGACACCGACCGGGTCAAGCTGATCCTCGACCCGGGTCTGGCCTTCGGCACCGGCGGCCACGAAACGACCAGCCTCTGCCTTGAGGCCCTCGATGAACGCATCAAGGGCGGCGAGCGGGTGCTGGACATCGGCACCGGCAGCGGCATCCTTGCCATTGCCGCGCTCAAGCTGGGGGCCGCCACTGCCGAGGGCGTGGACATCGACCCGGTCGCCGTCCGCACCGCCGGCGAAAACGCCGCCCTGAACGGCGTGGCCGACAAGCTGACCGTGCTGGTGGGCGACCTGTCCGACAAGGCCAGCGGCAAGTATGACATCATCACCGCCAACATCGTCGCCAACGCCATCATGAGCCTTGCGCCCGCCGTGCCCGGCCTGATGGCCGACGACGCCACCTTCATCGCCAGCGGCATCATCGACAGCCGGAAGGATGAGGTCATCGCCGCGCTGGAAGCCGCCGGCCTGAAGATTCAGGAAGTCAAGGAGAAGCGCGGCTGGGAGTGCATCATCTGCAAGAAGTAACCCTCTCAGTCATTGCTTCGCAATGCCAGCTCTCCCAAAGGGAGAGCCCTTGGCAAGTCGGGACAGTTTCTACGAACTGCAAATGTTTCGAGTAAGATAAACAGGAGTATACAATGCCCCATCGTTACTTTACCAAAGAGATCGCCGACGGCACGGCCGTGCTGCGCGGCGCAGACGCCCACCATCTCGCCCGGGTCATGCGGGCGCGGCTGGGCGACACTGTTATTTTATGTGACGGTAATGCCGTCGAATACACCGGCACCATCACCGGCTTCGGGGACGAGACGGTGGAGTTCTCGGTGGAAGAGGGCTACCCCAGTGCCGCCGAGCCGGACGTCGAGGTGACGCTGCTGGTGGGCTACCCCAAGCAGGACAAGCTGGAACAGATCATCCGCCACGGCGTGGAACTGGGCTGTGCGCACTTCGTGCCGTTTTTCAGCCGGTACTGCGTGGCCGCACCCAAAAAAGAGGAGCAGAAGAACGAGCGGTACAACCGCATCGCCTTTGAAGCCGCCAAGCAGTGCGGCCGGGGCGTCCTGCCCGATGTGGCCCTGCCGCTGCCCAACTTCGGGGCCGTCTGCCGCACCCTCGGGGAATACGACCTCGTCCTCTTCTGCTATGAGTGCGGCGGCGAGCCGCTCCGCAGTTTGCTGGCCGATCTGCCCCGCACCGAGGGCAGAAAGCCGAAGATCGCCATCATCACCGGAGCCGAGGGCGGCTTTGCGGCCGAGGAAGCCGCTGCCGCCGCCAACGCCGGGGCCAAGACCATCGGCCTCGGCCCCCGCATCCTCCGCTGTGAAACAGCCCCCCTCGCCGTCCTCTCCGCCGTCATGACCCTGACGGGGAATCTGGAGTAACCCGCGCCCCTTCTTGGCTCTCCCTTCGGGAGAGCTGGCAAAGCCGTAAGGCTTTGACTGAGAGGGTGAGCCCGCTCCCCTGCAAACAAAAAGCACTGCGATACAATGAACAGTGAACAGCCCCCAAATTAGTAGACATGAATAAAAAGCGCCCCATGTAGGGTGAGT
>CAVKZS010000101.1:0-16004 GCA_963660925.1 Eubacterium sp. CAG:38
ACTCACCCTACATGGGGCGCTTTTTATTCATGTCTACTAATTTGGGGGCTGTTCAGGGTGCTTTTTTCTTCCTCTTTCTGTACGGTCTGTGTCGGTGTTTTCGTCCGGATGGCGCGTACTTTTTCAGCCGACCAGCCGGAACTGTTTGCCGCGTTCGACGGGTTGCTTTCCCGCATTGCCCGAACCTTTTCTGCCGTCCATGCCATTTAGTTTCTCACCCCTGCCTTTTCCAGTGCCCGCGCGATCTCATCATCCGAATATCCATTGGCGTGCATATTGTTCATGATGGCCCAGCTGCTATATCCCTTTTTCGCGTAATTCTTGGCGAGCATATAGGCCATATCCACACCGTCGTCGGTGCTGCTCCCCGTGCTTCCGCCCGAGCTGCTTGCCCCATCGTCCAGCATTCCTTCTTCGGTCAATACCTGCTGATAATAGTTGTACATCGGGTTTGTTTCTTCCATCCCCGCGAATTTGTTGGCGATCTGCAGCAGCTGGCTGGTGCTGTATCCGCTCTTCGTGCTGCTTCCCGAACTTCCCGACGACTTTCCGGAACTGCCCGAGCTGCTGCCGCTCTTGGTCGCCGCGCTCTTCTGCAATGCCGTCGAAAGCTGCCGGTTGCTGATGGTGCTGTAATTGCCTGCCGCCGTCGGGTCCATTCCATACAGTTTCAGCAGGTTGGCCGCTCCCTCATCGTTGCCCGCTGCTGCAAGCGAAGCCGCAGCCGTCAGTACACTGGCCTGCGTGTCACGGGTCACCGGTGCGCCGGTATAGCCGTCGAAGATGCTGGTATCCAGCCCATAGCGGCCCAGAATGTTCTGTGCACCTGCCGTTGCACCCTGCTGGTATAGCTGGAATGCCTCTTCCAGTGCACTGGTCTGGTCACTCTTTTCTGCCCGGCTCTGGCTGTCGGCATACTGCTGCTTCTGGAAATCGAATTGCTGCTGGTTGAACTCGTTTTCCCACTGCTGCTGGGTGTAGCCCTTGTAGCTGTCGTATCCTTTCATCAGCGCACTCCCCACACCCGTCACGGCATTCCAGACGTTGTTCCAGAAATTCTCCTTCTGGGTCTTGTCATATTGGGCGTCCACCTTGTCCAGCTGGGTGTCGGTCTGGTCGTTCTGCCGGGCCGTCTGCGCCCGGTTCTGCCAGTAATTCCGCCACTGCTGCCAGTCTGCGAGGTTGCCCGCCGCTTCGCCCCGCTCGATGCTGTCCTGATTCTGCAAGGCGTTCAGCATCTCCACCAGCCCGTTCTGCTGGTTCTGGTATTCGTTCAATGCCTGCGCCCGCAGGCTGTTCTGGGCCAGTCCCAGATCGGCGGTGGATTGGTCGTATCCCTGCTGCGCTGCGGTTGCTGCATAGCCGTTGCCGTACCCGCCCGAGAGGGCCGAATTTCCGGCCACTGCGTTCTGCATGGCTCCCTGCGCGTTCTCGGTGATCCGCTGGCGGTACTGGTTCAACGCTTCGCCCAACGTGTCGCTCACATCCGGCGCAGATCCCAGCGCACTCAGTGTATCGTCGATCTTCTCCCGGTAGGGGCTCCGGTAGGCTTCCGGCTGCTGGTTCTCCACCTCCTGCTGCATTTCCCGGGTCTTGCTGCGTTCCCATTTGGTATTCAGGCTCATGGTTCCATTCCTCCTTCTTTAAAGTGCGGCCAGCACATAGGGCAGTACTTGCAGCGCAAGGCTTGCCGCAGCCGTTCCCAGATTGATCCAGTTGCTCGTCTTGTTCTGCTTTTCCTGTGCCTTCTGTGCCCGCTCCTGCTGTTTCAGGGCGCGGTCCTGCTGCTCCTGCTGCACCGCATTGTTGTATTCGCTCTGCCGGTAGGCCAGTCCATCGTACCAGTTCGACAGATCGGTCTGGTAATTCTGGTAGTCCTGCTGTTCGGCGTTCTGGTAGCCCGAAAGCTGGGTCTGTAAGTTGCTCTTTTTCTGGGTGTACTCCCCGAGGGCCTGATCGTACAGGCTGTCCAGCACGTTGTCGAGGTTCGACATGGTGGCCTCGTACGCGCTCTGTCCGACCTGCGTACCGTAGCTCGAGCCGTACCCGCCGGTCAGGGCCGCAGCATTGGCCTGTGCGTTCTCGTTGGCCGTCTTTGCAGCCCGGGTATACGCGTTTTTGTATTGCTCGTAGGCCGTGTCCCGCAGCGGGTCATAGCTGAAATTTCCCATCCCGCTCAGCTGGTTTCCCACGTCCTTGATCTTGTCGCTGTACTGGCTCTGGTAGGCCCCGGGCTTGGTGGCCTCGTACTGGTTCAGCTTGGTTTTCAGGGTGCCCGACCCCAGCGCACTCTGGGCCTCTTCCGCCGTGTTGTAGCTGTCCACGATCTTCTGTGCCTGCTTTTTGTAGGGGTTCGGCATATACCACGGTGTTTTCGAGAGAAGATCCGCCGTGCCGTACACACCTTTGCGCAGGATGTCGCCTGCCGTCGTGTTGCTGCTCATGTTTTTTCCTCCTATCCGTTCCATTTTTTCCGCAGATCTGCCGACAGATTGTCCTCGTCCAGATTGGTCAGCACATACTGCATCTGTTCCTGCAGCTGGGTCAGATAATTCCGGATGGCCCGCGCGTCCTCCGGGTCCATGTTCTCCCCGAACTTCGGCATCGGGATCTTCCCCAGCCCTGAAATGCTTGCCATTGCCTTTCTCCTTCCTATATTCTTGGCTCCCCTGCTAGGGGAGCTCCGGCACTGCGCCGTCGGAGACGGACGGTGCCGGTGAGAGGTTTTCCTTTGGCAAAGCCGTCAGGCTTTGACTGAGAGGGCTACCCGGTTCCCGCCCGCAGCTGCCACCGTCATCGCAATGCTCCGCAGCGCGATCTGTCCGTGTCCGGTCAGCCGCAGCCGCAGGGTGTCGCACCGCGCCGGCGCAAAGGGCAGGTTCAGCCGGGTGTATTTCTCATCCGCCTGCGCGTGCCCTGCTTCTTCCCACGCTCCGCCGTCGTAGCTCACCCACAGGCTCACCACGCCAGTTTCCAGCGCGTCCAGCCGCACCGTCACCCGGCTCAGATATTTGTCGTCCGGTGTGTCCAGCCCGATGTCCCCGGTGCACAGCTCGTAGTCCACCGTGTCGGTCTCGCCTGCCGTTTCTTCCCGGTCCGGGTCTGCCGCCCAGAGAGTAGCCCCGTCCCACAGATAGAGCTGCCGCCCGGTCGAGCACATTTCCTGCCCGATGGCGTCCTCTTCGTGCCAGATGCCCCGGGCCGTGTCGTACACCAGCAGCCGCCGTTCGTTGGCCGCGGTGGTCGTGTAGAGGTAATACCGGCCGCCCAGCGTTCCGCCGGCGGCCCGCACCACCCGGGCCAGTTTCTCCGCTTTCAGGCTGGCCGAAACGCTCTGCGGCAGGCTGCCGTCCCATACCATCACGCCGTCCAGCGAGAGATAGAACAGCACCTCGTTCATCACCCGCAGCGATTTGCTTGCGCCAGCGGCGACGCCTGCACACCGGATGCCCGCCATCTGATAGTCCGACGGCTTTGTGCCGTACAGTTTGTGGATGCAGTTTTCTTTGAAGAACAGCACATACCCCAAGCAGGTCGCCGCACCGGTAAAGGCCCCCTCGCTGCCAAGGGTCACGGCGTAGCTGTCCGAGGCAAGGCCCCGGTAGTCGTACCAGTTGGTCGGGTCGCCCAGCTTGCAGGCGTACACCACGTTTTCCTTGCTCGAGCAGCCCCACACCCGGTTGTCGCACTCGGTCAGGTAGTCGAGGTCTGGGATCTGGCGTTCCAGCCGGACTGCATAGTCGCTGCCGCACTCCACCGTGTCGTTCCCGTTCAGGCTCACCCACTTTGCGGTGCTGCCGGTGTGGATCAATTTGCCATAGAAATAGACGCCGCCGGGGGTTGCCCGGGTCAGGATCCAGTTGTCGTGCACCTCGATCAGGCTGCGCTCTCCGTCCAGTGCCTCCCACTGGTCAGCCTTGCCTGCCGCCGTGCCGCTGAGCGTGATGGTGTCGCTGCTCTGGAACAGCTTCCCGATCCCCGTTGCTGAAATTTTGCAGTAGTCCAGCGTGATGATGACCCACTTTTCCTGCGCGGCGTTGTACACTTCCAGCAGGCTGCTGCTCTGCCATGGACTGGACATCGACGCCACTTTCAGGAACAGCTGCCCGTCTTTCGGGTCGTCGGGTTCTGTCCGCCCGTACCGGGCCACCGTGTAGGTCGTTCCGGCACTGTCGCAGGGCACGATCTCCACCGTCCCGGTGCCGTTTTCCCATACCGCGCCCAGCGTGCTCATCGTCCCCGTCGCGGTGTCAAAGGCTTTCTTGTCCGGCCAGATCAGGATTTTCGTGCCGATGCCAACCAGCTGCTTCTCGCTGTCCGTCACGGCGTTTGTCAGCGTGGTCACCGTCCCGCTATCCGGGGCATACCGGATGCTGCTGCCTTCCACCGTGAACATCCCGTTCAGGTGGTAACAGCCGTTCAGCTTTGGGATGGCCCGCACCTTTGCCCGGGGCTTCCGCGTCACCAACGCCGGGAACTCCCGGCTCGAGAAATTCTTCTCTGCCGTCAGTTCCGCCTCGCTGCACGCATACCCCTCGTTCAGCCCGCCGAACGTCCGCAGCATCTGCCGCGTCCCGCTCAGCCGGTTCAAGCTTACGTTATCAATCAATACCGAAACCTCCCTTTCTGCACGGGCGGATACTTCCGCCGCAGCCATACCATAAAATCCTGCACGGCGTCGCTGTACAGCTGCAGCTCGTTGCTGGCCCGGTCGGTCTCGCCCAGCGCAAGGTCGATCTGCGCCGCCAGCCAGTGGGGATACAGGGCATCAAACGCCGCCGGTGCCAGCAGCACACACTCCGCGTCCATGCTCATTTCGTCCGCCTTGTCCGCACCCACGGTGTCAAAATCTGTTCCCACGTCGTTCCGTGCCACCACCATCTCCCGCAGCCGGGCATCTGCCTGCCGCAGCCAGATTCGTTTCATCTCGCTCGAAAATTCGTTGTTCGGCCGCATCTGGTCCGCCAACTCGATCGCTTTTCCTGCTGTCACTGCCTCATCACTCCATTTCTGCTTTTCCTACCTGTTACAACAAGGCCCACCCTCTTGCGTTTTGAGAAACTTCGTTCAGTTTGCTCAAACTTTCCCGACCTGCCAATGGCTCCCCCTTTGGGGGAGCTGGCAACGCGAAGCGTTGACTGAGAGGGCTACCAAAAACACCCGGCACAGCCAGAGTGCCTTTGCTGTACCGGGTGCCTTTCCTATTTGTAGGCTCCCCTATCAGGGGAGCTGTCTGCGCCAAAGCGCAGACTGAGAGGTTTATTCTAGCTCACTGTTCCTTCGCCGCAGCTTCCATCTTCATCATGTTCTCCGCGGCCACGCCGTCCTGCTGCATACTGTGTTCCAGCACTTCGGCCACCGATTCCGGCACTTCCACGTCCACGCCGCGCTGGATCTGCCAGCTCTTGCCGTTGACGCCCACAAACACCGGGTCCTTGTACCGGCCGTTGTCCTTGAACAGATGGATCTTCACCATCTTTTCCCCCGCCGGGGTCTCCGGCTGCACGGTCGCATTCTTTTTTTCTGCCATATTCTCACTCCTTAATCTTGGCTCCCCTATCAGGGGAGCTGTCTGCGCCAGAGCGCAGACTGAGAGGTTTATTTCAAATCCCGTGCGTAATCCGCCCGTTTTAAAATCACATAGCACTGCGGCTCTGTCCGCTCCCATCCGTTCTCCCGCACCTGCGCCGATTCGTTCAACTCGCCCGGTTCCAGTACCACGCATTTCTGCAGCTCCCACCCCGGGAACCGCTGGCTCCACCAGTAAGCGTCGTTCTTCATCTCCCCGCAGGCCGTCCGCAGCTGCTTGCGGCTCCATCGGGTGTCGTTCGGCAGCTGCTCCACCGGCTGGCACAGGGTGTTCGTCTCCACCCACAGCCGTTCTTTGTGGCCGTAGAGGTATCCCATGGTGCCGTTCGTGCCGTCTTTCCCCAGCAGCTTCTTCATGTCCATCCGGTCTACGTTGATGGTCCCCAGCGGCTCAAACTCATTCGTCCCCGGGATCCGCCGCCGCCACAGATCTTCCAGCATCTCGCGCCATTCCCGCCGGTCCCGCTCGTCAAGGCCCCGGCATTCCGCAAAACCGTGGAAGTGCAGCCGCCCCTGTTCGCCCTTCCGTACCGCTGCCAGCATCAGGCGGATGTCCTCTTTCCGCACGCCGAACCGCTTGCAAGTGGCTGCGATCACCCGGCGCATCGAGGACATTTTGTTCTTGGCCTTCTGCCCCTCGCTGGATTCCCGGGCCTTCTTCCGCCGGGCCTTGTGCTCCACGGGCGTAATGGGGAAGATCCCAACCGCCAGATACTCGTCCCCGCAGAGAATCTTCTTTTCCCGGATGAAGTTGCAGCGCATACCGTTTCCTCCTGCTGTCCGTCAACGTCCTGTGTGTTTTCGATCCATACGGTCCCCACCGTCATGGAAATAACGGGTATACTAGCTCCCCAAAGGCCGCCCGGCCTCTTACCTATATAATGTATACAATAAACTGACGCGGCTGCCGCCGAGGGCTTTTCCCCTCGGCTGTACCCGGCTCGGTTCATTGCCAGATTTTCCGTTGCCAAAACCCCGGCAGCCGTTTCCGCCCGCCGGGGTTGCTCTGATTCAGCCTGTTTTGGTCATTTTCCGCACCGCCGGAACGCCTGCCCCACAGCCGCCGTCCGCACCGTGTCCAGTTTCCGCGCCATGGCCGCTTCGTCAAAGACGTTCAGCACCTTGGCGCAGGTTCTCCGGCCCGCCGCAGCCATCACCGCCCGCTTCGCAAACTCCATTTCCTGTGCGTGGTAGCTCTGCCGCTGGGTCTGCAGCTGCTTCGAGTCCTGCACATCCTCCACCACGATGTCGTCGGTTTTCAGGGCGTCGCAGGCGCATTTCCGCATCCGCTCCATGGCAACGTCGATGCCATCCTCTTTGCCCCAGCGGTTCATCTGGTCGTAATTGTCCCGCATTGCCTTGTACAACCGGTTCAGCCGGTCGGCTCCAAAGCCCAGCACTTCCGCGCAGGCCCGGGCGTGCAGCTGCCATGCCATGGTCGCGGCCAGATCACCCACCATTTTCAGCTGCTGCTCCCGCCGGGTCCGTGCTGCCCGCAGCACCGGCACCCGGAACTCCTTCGGCACACCTTCCGGCAGGGCGTCCGCCCGCATCCGCCGTGCCTTCTCGGTCTGGGGCCTGCCGTTCGCATCCGGCTCCATCATCACGGCCATACTCTGGTCGGCCAGCAGGCTTTCCCGCTGGTTCACCCGGTTCAGCCGGTCCCGCCCGATGCCAAACTCTTCGTGCAGCGCAATGGTCAAGCACCAGCCCGTCAGCTCCGCCACACTGGTCCGCGTCAGATCCATCTCATCTTCCAAGCACATCTTCTTTTTCACAGCACATCTCTCCCGTAAAACACATTTGTCAGTTTCCCGAATTCGTCCACATTCACCTCACGGTCCGCCGCGGCCTGTTTCAGCAGCTTCGCCGCCGGGCCTTCCGGATCCCGTGGGGTCCACCAGTCCGCTTCTTGCAGCAGCCGTTTCATCTGTCCGCGGTATTCCTCAAACTTCATCTCCGCTTCCGTCCTTTCTCCGGCAGCGTCCCCGCCGGGTGCAGTTCTTCCACCCCGTAAGGCTCGAACTCGTCAAATTCCAGATAGTGCTGCCGGGCCATTTCGCAGGCTTTGAACCGGGCATCGCCCGGCCCTGCCGCCGTTACAACGTAGGCCACGCACTCCGTCAGGTGCTCGTTCCGGCACTCGATCCGTACCCGGTACTTCATTCGGCCATCCTCTCCGGCGACCCCAGCGTCCGCCATTTTCCATAAGTAACCACTTCCAGCCCATTGGCCTTCCGCTGGGCGTTGTAGTTCTCCATCGCCTGCAGGTCTTCCCGCAGCCGGTCCCGCTTGTCCGCGGCCTTGCGCTCACTGGAAAACTTAGGCTTCGGTGCCGCCCGCCGCTCTTCCTGCAGCCGCTGCCGGTCGTAATTCTTCTTGAATTTCAGGGCGCAGGCCGGGCACCGCTTCGTGTTCGCCGGCGTGTTCAAAATCTCCGCCCCGCAGTCCACGCATACCTTGTCCGTCAGGGTCCACATTCGCTCATGCCCCCTTCCGCCGGCTGGCCTTCGGCTGCACGGTGTCTTTGGGCTTGCGGTGGATCTTCTTATCGCCTTCCTGCTCCGCCGCTGCGCCCAGCCCGGCCACCACCAGAGCCGCCACCATCAGGCCGATGGATACCCAGAACCATGCCAGCATCCCCCAGCCGTTCGCCGCGTGCTCAATGTTTCCGGCTGTCCCCACCGCACTCACGGCCAGCACGATGGACCCGGTATACAGCAGGTTCACTTTCAGCTTTCTTTTCATTGCATCTTTCCTCCGTCTGTGTTACACTTCTGGTGATAGGCCGCTTCAACCTGTCACCCGAAAGCTCGCCGGTGTTCCAGCACCGACGGGCTTTTTCTCTGCAAACGTTTTCTGCCATTCCAGCGCAGCGTTCTTGTCGATCCGCAACAGCCGCTGCCCTTCCTTGTGGGCGGGCAGCGTCCCGTCCCGGCACATCCGCTGCACCGTCTTGAGGTTCATCCCCATCAGGGCACTGTACTCCTTCGGCGTCAAAAATGCCGGCAGCTGCCGCGCATCCCAGATCGTCGCCTTTTTCATTTTGTTTCACCTCTTGCACTTCCTTACGTTGCGAGTCCTTTTCTGCTACACTTCCGGCTCCCATTCGGCCATCTCTCGCGCTGCTTTCAGAATGATCTCAGCATTCTTTGCAACCACCTCAGATAGCCGTTTGTTGTAGAGCCGATCTGCAACAGCTATCCTCCGAGCTTCCATCCATGCAGGCAAAAGGCTCCAAAGAACCTCCGCTGCTCTCAGCGTCGGGTTCTCTCCTTCGCTGTGCAGACACAGCCCCAGTTCGTTGTAGTCCCTGCCGCCCGTCTCCGGGCCGCAGGGCTTTTTTGTTTCGTTCTGCATTGTGGGCCTCCTTCAAGCTCTATTGATGAATTAGATTCCGCAATCAAGCAAAAAAATAGCTCGTGTTTCTTCCAACGTAAGACCCAGAAGCACAGATAATTTGTCTACTTCCGAGACTTTAAATTCGTTCTCGTTTTCGATTTTACGTTGGAGATAATAGGGCGTAATGCCGAGCTTTTCGTCAATCGCTTTCAATTTGAGTCCTTTTTCTTCGATTCTTTCTCGAAGTGCCTTGGTATCGGTCATTCTGATACGCCCTCCTTCATGCGGAATTTTATTCCGCAATCTTATAGTAGCACTCCGAGGAATAAAAGTCAGCATTATTTGAAACTCTCTTCAAAAATTATTGAACTTCATTCACGTCTATGGTATGCTATCAGTAAAGAAAGGCGGTGCTACGATGTCTGAAATCTACAACCGCATCCGACTGCGGCGGCAAGAGCTCGGCTGGACGACAGATGAGCTTGCGAAACGAATGGGGTACCGAGACCGGTCCTCAATTAGTAAAATCGAAAGCGGAAAGGCCGATATCCCACAATCAAAAGTAAAAGCATTTGCTGATGTACTCGGTACAACAGTATCATGGTTGTTGGGAATCGACGATCCAAAGGAAACTTCTGAAACACCTTCCAGCGAACTTACTCCCATTCAAACACAGCTCCTGAACGCCTTCGATCAGCTGAACGAGGAGGGACAGACAAAAGTAATTGAATACACCGAAGATCTTGTTTTGGCAGGACGTTATAAAAAACCTGCTGCGCATAACGTGGCTACAAAGGAAGCATAAAAAATAACCGCTCTGGCATTGATACCAAAGCGGTCAATTTGTACATGGAGGAATCTATTATGGAGCAAAAATCTAGTGGTTCTCGAATCGGTGCCTGCTTGTCTCTTGTTTTTCTAACGGGAATAGCTAAGCTTGCTTTTTCTGCTATTTATGCGGCAATTTTCACTCTGCTAGAGTTTCTTCGATTTTTACCAAATTTCGTAAGAACAGCACTGGTTTATGCTTTTTATCCGGGTGTGTTGGTTTTAATTTTTGTTTCCGCCTCTTCTCTTTTACGGTGGGCTTCTCAATGTTCCGAACGCATTTGCGCCACAAGAAAAGGACTTCGCTACACAATTCTCATGGTTTTTGAGCTTTTATGTTTTTTAGTCAACATTCTCTCTTTCTTCATGGGAATTTCTGAGTTTCACTTTTCTTATTTATTTTCGCTTTTATATGCTTTTATTTTCTTTTCTCTTCGCGGCTGATTTTTCATAAAAATAACCGTTCTTGCTTGTTCCAGAACGGTCGAGTTGTTGATACGGAGGACTACCATCAAAAGAAAATCCCCTACCTGCTGTAACAGGTAGAGGATTCCGGCCTCGCGGCCCACATTCGCAGCGTGTTCCCAAAAGAAAGCTCAAGGAGGTTTCTTTCCATGTCAGTACAGTCCATGCCTCAGGCTGTCTCTGGCAATTTCAGTATAGCAGGATTTCTGTCGCAATGCGATAGCAAACAGAAAACCCGGCAGCATAGTACGATGTAGCTGCCGGGTCCCATGGGGAATTCTGCTGTCGGAGAAAACGTTATGATGGCTATCGTGGTATTCTGACACCACCAGTATATCACACAGCCCGTCGCAACGTAATAGGAAGGAGCTGTATTTTATGGCACGCAACAAAAAAGGCACAGATGGCCGGTATCGTTATCGGGTCTACCTCGGTAAAAATGCCGACGGAAACAAAGTCTTCAAGTCTTTTTACGGTGCAACTGAAAAGGAAGCCAAAGCCGCCGCTGCGGAGTACCGCGCTGCCATCGGCAAGGGCCTCGATCCGGAGCAGGCCAAAACCACCCTCGGCCAGCTGTATGAGAACCTGATCGCGGTCAAAAAGGCCAAAGGCATCGGGCAGAAAAGCCTCGACCGGTACGAGGACAACTGCAACAACTGGGGGCCGCTCAAAGATATGCCCGCCGGGGAGCTGAAAGCCTCCGACTTCCAGCGTGTCCTCAACGAGCTGGCCGACTGGCACGACGGCAAGCCGCCCCTGTCCCATTTCACCCTGACCAACTTGCGTTCCAGTGCCAAGGCTGCGTATGAGCTGGCGATTCCGGAGATCGTTCTGTACAATCCACTGGTCAAGACCACCGCACCCGCCGGTGCACCGCCCGAACCGCGGGAGCCCATCAGCGAGGAACAGCAGCAGTGGATCCGCGAAACGCCCCACAACGCCCAGCGTGCCGCCATGCTGCTGCTCTATTCCGGCCTGCGCCGCGGCGAAGCCACTGCCCTGACGTGGGCCGACGTGGATCTGGCCGACGCCACGATCACCGTCAACAAAGGCTATGACTTCGCCGACAAAAAGTCGAAAGACCCCAAAACTGCCGCCGGCGTCCGGGTGGTCAGCATTCCAAAGGTTCTTGTGGACTACCTCAAGACCCAGCAGGACGGCTGCCTGTATGTCCTGCACAATTCCAAAGGCAAGCGGATGACGGAACAGGGCTGGAAACGCCTCTGGGAAAGCTATATGCGGGATCTGAACGTCAAGTACGGCTATCATGGCAAAGAAAACAAGAACCGCCCCGGTGGTCTCCCCATGGTAATCGACACCTTCACGCCCCACCAGCTGCGGCATACCTTCTGTACCCTGATGTACTTTGCCGGCGTGGACGTCATGACCGCCCGGGATCAGATGGGCCATAAGGACATCAGCGTGACGCTCGGCATCTACACCGCCCTCGACAAAAAGTTCAAGAAGAAAAAAATCAACCGCCTCGATGCCTACCTCCGGAAGAAAACTGGCTGACTTCCTCTTTCCGGCTCCCCGTTTTGCGCCACCTGTTGAGCCACCTCTCAAAGAAAATCAAGGGAATTTAAGGGTAATTAAGGCGCACGGTTCAACGCTTTCCACCCTATCCCTACAAACAAAAATCCCCGAAAACCGGCTTCACAAGCCAACTTTCAAGGATTTGCTTTTGGAGCTACTGATCCGATTCGAACGGACGACCTGCTCATTACGAGTGAGCTGCTCTACCGGCTGAGCCACAGTAGCAACTATTGTGTTTCACAACATGAGATATTTTAGCATAAAAGCGGGATGCTGTCAAGCAAAATCCGCAAAGTCAGCTGGATTCCGTCTGTGCAAATTCCGTGTCTTTTATTTTCCCGCGTTGCAGCGTCCGTGTCAGCTCTGCGGTGACAACACAGCAGACCGCAAAGACCAGCAGCGCGCAGTCCAAGGGCACGCGCTGCATCACGACCACGTGGGAAGCCAGTGTGCTGAAAACACTCTGTTCCCCTTCCGGCATCAGGAGGTAAAACACGGCCAGCGAAAGCGGAAGGTGGAGCAGCCGTGCCTGATACAGCGGGTGAAGTGTTATCTCCGCCGGGCAAAGGGTGCGGATCTGCAGCAGGACCGAAAGACTCTGTATGCTGAGGGATGCACAACACAAGCTGCTCGCCCACAGACCGGTTTTCGAGACCAGATCACACCCGGAGCAGACTTCCAGCAGCATCGCACTGAGGACACCGATCGCCGGAGGCGCAATTGCCCCGATTCCAGCGGCCAGCATCCGGAAGTAGATCACAAAGCCGCAGAGCTTCAGATAATTCTGCACCGCATTGGCCAACACCTGATCGAGCCGGATCTGCGGCATCTGAGCAGGCGGCTGCAGGGTTGTCGTCTTTTTAGAAATTGCCGGACGCCGCTTGATCCGGCAGAGCACGGCGGAAGACAGATACCCGGCCAAAATCTGCGCTATGAACAGGCAAATACCAAGTTCGGCACTTCCCAGCAGATACTGCCCGACCGTCAGAATCACAAACGACGGCCCGGAGCAGACGCAGGCAGGCAGCAGGTCGTCAGCTTCTTCGGCGGTCAGCTGGCCGGTGCGTACCGCCTCGGCCGCTGCACTGGCCGCAGGTGCAAACCCGCCCAGAAAGCCGATCATCAGAACGCGGGCCGCACAGGGGCGTTTCAGACCGATCAACCGCACCACCGGGCGGAACGGCAAACCCAGCACCTCTCCCGCCGGGCACTGGATCAAAAGCGACGAGACGATCAGAAACGGAAACAGCGACAGCAACAGCGGGCCGGTGCAGAGCGCGATCCCCTCCTGCAACGCCTGCACACAGACTCGCGGCACAGCAAACGGGAGCATTCCTGTAAAAACCGCCAGTGCCAGAACCCAAACTGCCGAAAATTTTCCGTTGTGACTCATACGCGCACCCTCCAGTTCCATATATATGTAACGTTCGGCAGAACATTGCCATCCGACGCAGATTGGCACAGGGAGGGAGATGCGTGGCGAAAAAGCGAAAAAAGCCCTCTCCCGGCGGGTGGCTCCGACGGATGTTCCGGCAGCCGCCCCGCGGATTTTATGGACAGCCATGCGTGTATTGGAGTGGCCGGACACTGGAGATCGAGCACTTCCGGCGTATTCGTTCCTACGACGAGGAAAAGCTCTGCCTCGAGTTCGGCAAAAAAGAGCTGACGGTCTACGGCGACCACCTCAAGATCGAGACACTGGCCGCGCACCGGATCACCCTGAAAGGCGACATTTTGCGGACGGATTTTTCGGATGGATAGGAGCAGACGGATGGATGCAGCAACACTTTGGGCCGGGGTGCGGTTTCAGGCGCAGAATGGCAACACCGACGGCCTGTTGACCGAAGCGGCGCAACAGGTTTTTCATCTATCGGATGTTCTCCCCTGCCCCGGCGGATTCACGGCGTATTGTGCGGCATGGCATTACCGGCGGCTGGCTGCATTGGCCCGGCGAAAACACATTTTACTGCGCATTGAGGCAAAAACCGGTCTGTTTTTCCGGCTGCGTCCGCTCTTACGCCGGACCGGGCTTTGGGCGGGCATTCTGCTGTTTGTACCGCTGCTGGTCTGGCTGCAGGGGTTCGTCTGGGCGGTGCAGTTTCAAGACCTCACTGCCGGGCAGCAGGCGCGGATCACGGCAACGCTGCGGGAAACGGTCGGGTTGATGCCCGGGTGCCGCGTCACCGAACCACTTCTCACCGCCGGAGAATACGCCCTGCTGCAGAGCGGCGAATTTTCGTGGGCAAGCCTGAATTTTCTCGATGGACGTCTAATCGTGGAAGCAGCCGCCGCAAAGCCGGTGCCGAAGATCGCATCCGGGATGCTCCACGGCATCCGGGCAAAGGTGGCGGGCACCATTGTCCGCACCAATCTGACAAGTGGCACGATGCTGGTCACGCCCGGGCAGCAGGTCGAGGCCGGACAAGGACTCATCGGCACGGCCCGAAGTGAACGGGATGGCACGCTAATCTTCCAGCCCGCCGCCGGTTCGGTGCAGGCGCAGTTTGAATGGAGTCATACACAGGACATTCCGCTTACATCCAACATCACTCAGTATACCGGCGAACACGGCACACAATACGCTCTTTTGTGGAACGGTCATCGCATCGCCATGCCGCAGTTTTTGCAGAGAAATGATTGCACAAATAAAACGGTCATCCGCTATGTACAACTCACCATTTTCGATTTCAGGTTCCCGGTAATGATTGAAGAAACAACTTGCTATTTTCAGCGGGAAGAAGAGCTGCTTTATACCGAAGAAGAAGCTCTTGCCCTTGCCCGGATGAAGAGCCTGCAGGCTCTTTATGCAGACTATCCCGACGCGGAACGAATTGCCCGAAAGGAAGATACTTTTACCGCTGAGAATATACTGCATTATACAGTGGCCTATACCATCGTTGCAGATATCTGCCAATAAAAAAGCAAGCATCCCTTGATTTAGAGATTGAACAGCCCCCAAATTAGTAGACATGAATAAAAAGCGCCCCATGTAGGGTGAGTATTAGCCGGACTGACGAAGCGAAAGTGGAGACAGTCCGGTTTTTAGTTGGATGCGTTCGTGGTTGTAGAAGTAAATGTAATCATCGATCATCTTGTTTGCTTCCTCGAAAGTTTCCGGCTTGTGTCGGTAGATACACTCCGTTTTGAGGATTCCAAAGAAATTTTCGGCCAACGCATTGTCATAACAGTTTCCGCGTCTTGACATAGACGGCAAAATGCCGTATTCTTTAGTCAGGTTGAAATATGCTTGTGAGGTGTATTGGAACCCCTGGTCGCTGTGGAGGTGCAACTCCCGGCGACTTTCTGTTTTTACAGACTTCATCGCAAGATGAATGGTATCCAATACAAGATTGATCGTCTGGCTGGTTCCAGTTCTGTAAGCAACAATGCTTCTGTCAAATAAATCACGAATCATAGACAAGTAGAGAACGCCTTCTTGAGTTTGAATGTAAGAAATATCTGTAACCCACTTCTGATTGGGATGTTCTGCATTGAATTCTCTGTTCAGCCAGTTGTCATATCTATGTTTATCCTCACCCATTTTTCGCCACCTTTTTCTGCGACGTACTTCGCTTAAAAGGTCGTATTTGTGCATGATTCGTAGAATTGTTTTGGGATTTTTCTTAATTCCCTCACTATCCAGCCAGAGTTTCATCCGACGGTAGCCGTATGTCTTTTTACAAGAGTCCTGCTTTGTACGAATCTTTTCTGCAAGCTCAAAGTCTTTCGCCGTGCGGTTCAGCTGCTTGACATACTTGTAGTAACCGCTTCTGGAAATCTGAAGAACTTCGCACAAATCTTTTACTGTATACTTTGTGCAGTGCCGATGAACGACTGCATATTTGAAACTTGGCTTCACTTCCTTTCCATGGATCGCATAAAATCCCGCAGCAGTTCATTCTCCATTTTCAATCTGTTGATCTCATATGCTTGCTCTGCTACAATGTCTCTTGGCTGAGCATCTTTTCGTGGTCTGCCTTTTGGGCGCGGCTTGATACCCGCTGCCAACTTCCGCTGCTGTCTATTGAATCGAAACACCCAGTTTCTGATGCACTCTCGGTCTACTCCAAGTTTCTGGGCGATTTCCCGATTTGTTTTACCTTCTCGCTTCAGTTCTAAAATTTCTTTTCCGTGCTCGTCGATCTTCACATATTTTCTGGACATAGCAAAACCTCCTCGTGTAGTTCTATTATCCTACACGGGGAGGCTTTTTGTCTATTGTCTACTTTTTACGGACCTGTTCA
>CAVKZS010000102.1:0-14005 GCA_963660925.1 Eubacterium sp. CAG:38
GGAATGGAATATGGCTGGCTGCTATATCCGGTTCCATATTTATTGTAATAGGAGATTTCTTATGGCTGTTGATATCAACCGTACTACTTCCATTTCTCTGCCCGGCGACGTGTCCAGCGAGATCCTGAAAAAGACGCAGGAAGGCTCTGCGGTCATGACGCTGGCACACCAGATCAAGCTGCCCGGCCTCGGCACCACCATCCCGGTCATCACCGGCGACCCGGAGGCTGCATGGGTCAATGAGACCGACAAGAAGCCTGTCAAGCACAGCACGCTCTCCACCAAGCCTATGACCCCGTATACGCTGGCCGTTATCGTGCCCTTCTCCAATCAGTTCCGCCGCGATATTCCTGCTCTGTATGATGAGCTGGTGCGGCGTCTGCCGCTGGCACTGGGTAAGAAGTTCGATGCCACCGTGTTCGGTGCTGCGGATGCGCCCGGCTCCAATTTCGACACTCTGAAGGACTGCACCGCGCAGGAGATCGGCACCAATGCCTACAAGGGCCTTGTGGATGCTGACACCGACATTGCCGCCCATAACGGCATCCTGAACGGCTGGGTCATTGCGCCGCAGGGCAAAGCCGTCCTGCTGAACGCTGTGGATGCCAACAAGCGGCCCCTGTTCCTGAACAACGTTGCCGAGGGCGCGGTTCCCATGATCCTCGGTGCACGCACGCTCCAGAGCAAGGCTGCCTACATCGCGGACGCCACTGCCGCCAAGAAGCACGTCGTCGGCTTTGCCGGTGACTGGACGCAGGCCATGTACGGCACCGTCGAGGGCGTCAAGATCGCCGTCTCCGATCAGGCTACCCTGACCGACGGCGGCACCACCATCAACCTGTTCCAGCAGAATATGTTTGCGGTCCGCGCTGAGATCGAAGTCGGTTTCCGCTGCGACACCACCGTGCTCAACAAGCTGACCAAGACCGAGGCGTAACCCATGCGGTACGCTGAGATCGAGGATGTAGCTGCCGGCTTCCGCACCCTGACCGGTGACGAGCCGGGCAAATGCACGGCCCTGCTGGAAGAGGCCGGCCTTATCATCGACGCCTACAATGCCGACGCCTCCGCAGAAGCCAAAAAGCTGGTTTCCTGCAGGATGGTGCGCCGGCAGCTGGGCGACGGCGGCGAAGGATCTGTCACCTTTCCCATGGGGTCCACGCAGGGCACGGCATCCGCGCTGGGGTACTCCCAGAGCTGGACCATGAGCGGCGGCTCTGCCGGAGAGCTGTATCTCTCAAAACTGGAAAAGAAGCTGCTGGGCGTCGGCAACCGGATCGGCTCCCACAGCCCTGTGGAGGACTTATGCTGAAAGGAATCGACATCACCCTCTATACCCGGACAAAAATCGGCGAGAACGCACTGCGCGAGCCGATCTACGAAGAGACCGAAGAAGTCGTGCCGAATGTCCTGATCGGCGAACCGTCCACCGAAGAGATTGTCACCGAGCTGCAGCTCAACGGCCACCATCTGGCCTACACGCTGGCGATCCCGAAGGGCGATACCCACGACTGGAACAACGTCCGGGTCCGGTTCTTCGGGCAGGACTTCTGCACCTATGGGGCCGTGACACAGGGCATCGAACATCTAATCCCCCTGTGCTGGAACAAGAAAGTAAAGGTAGAGCGGTATGAGTAAGGTCACCGTCAAACTGAACCGCGCCGGCGTCCGGAAACTGCTGAAAAGCAGCGAGATGCAGGACGGTCTGAGTCAGATCGCATTCTCCGCAAAAGAGCGGCTGGGCGAAGGCTACGAGGCCGGCTGCTTTACTGCTAAGACACGCGTGGTCGCACAGGTCAGCGCGGTCTCCATCGACGCCATCAAGGAAAACGCCGGGACCAACTCTCTGTTGAAGGCACTGAAATGATCGAGAAAATCTTACTGGACTACCTGTCCGATACCCTGCCCGTTCCCTGTTATGTTTCTATGCCGGAGAAGCCCTCCGGCTCTTTTTGTGTTCTGGAAAAGACCGGTTCCGGCCCGGACGATGGGCTGGATCGTGCCACCATCGCGGTGCAGTCCTACGGCACCAGCGTGCTGGAAGCTGCCGACCTGAATCTGCAGGTCATCACTGCCATGAAAGACGCCGTTACCCTCCCGGAGATTTCCAGCTGCGATTTGAACACCGATTATAATTTTCCGGACACCACCAGACGGCTGCCCCGCTATCAGGCAGTATTCGATCTGGTCTATTACGATTGAAAGGATTGATTTTATGGCAAATGCACAGAATGTTTCCGCAGCAAAACCCAAGATCGGCGGTGCTGTCTCCCGCGCTCCCCTCGGATCCACCCTGCCGACCGACGCAAAGACTGCGCTGGATGCAGCGTTCAAGTCTCTGGGCTACATTTCCAAGGACGGTCTTGTGAACGCCAACAGCCCAAACAATGAGAATACCGTTGCGTGGGGCGGCGACTCAGTGCTGTCCACCCAGACCGAAAAGCCCGACACCTTCCAGTTTACCCTGATCGAGGGCCTGAACGTGGAAGTGCTCAAGGCAGTCTACGGCGACGATAACGTGACTGGTGACCTGACCACCGGCATCACCGTCAAGGCCAATGCCGACGAGCAGGCCCTCTGCTGCTGGGCGGTGGATATGGTCATGAAGAACGGGGTCAAGAAGCGGATCGTGATTCCTTGCGGCAAAGTCACCGCTGTGGGCGACGTCACCTATGCCGACGGCTCCGTGGTGGGCTACCAGACCACCGTCACCGCCATGCCGGACACGGCCGGCCAGACCCACTACGAATATCTGCTCGGTGTTGCTGCAGGAAAGGAGTAATGCACAATGGCAAAGATCAAAACCTCTTCCGGCTTTGAGATCGAGCTGGACGACAACACCCTGAACAACATGGAGTTTCTGGACGCGGTGACCGGCCTGAACGACGGTGATTATTCCCAGTTCAGCCGGATCGTGCCGATGGTCCTCGGCAAGGATGGCCGGAAGAAGCTCTACGACCACCTCCGCCTGCCGGACGGCCGGGTGCCTGCTGACGCGGTAGACCGTGAACTGAACGAGATCATCACCGCATTCCAGTCCGGAAAAAACTCCTCATCCTCGCCGGACTGATTGCTTCGGACGAGGATGCACTGACCTGTGATTTTGCGCAGTATTACCATGTCCTGAGCTGGCGTGCCCTGCCGGTGAAGCTGGCCGCGACCCTTGCCGCAGGGCTTCCGCCCGACAGCAGGAGCATGATGCTCCTGCACGGGGCCACCATCACACTGGAAAATCAGCTCCGGGCCATCATTGCCGACGCACTGCATCAGCTGAACTGGCGGATCGCCGACGGCAGGCCGTCTACCTTCCCGCCTTCCATTCTGACCAAGCTGCAGGGCGATGAAGAGCAAGATTCCGGCAGTGTTCGGGTCTTTGACAGCCCGGAGGAATTTGAAGCAGCCATGCACGCCATCGAAGGAGGTGAACCCCATGGCGATTGAACTCGCCAAAGCATACGTCCAGATCGTGCCCTCGGCAGAGGGCATTCAGGGCGGCATCACCACGCTGCTGGGCGGCGAGGCCAGCCGTGCCGGAGATCATGCCGGCAGCGTGCTCGGCTCCCGGCTGGTCAAGGCAGTCACCGGCGTTCTGAGCACAGCGGCTCTCGGCAAAACGCTGGCTGCGTCGATCACGTCCGGTGCCGCGCTGGAGCAGAGCATCGGCGGCATCGAGACCATCTTCAAGGACAGTGCCGATGCGGTGAAAGCGGCCGCAGCGGACGCCTACAAGACGGCCGGTCTGAGCGCGAACGATTACATGGAGCAGACCACCAGTTTCGCGGCCAGCCTGCTCCAGAGCCTCGGCAACAACACCCGTGCCGCCGCAGATGTGGCGCAGATGGCGATGACAGATATGTCCGACAACGCCAACAAGATGGGTACCGATATGGTTTCCATCCAGAATGCCTATCAGGGGTTTGCGAAGCAGAACTATACGATGCTCGACAACCTCAAGCTCGGCTATGGCGGCACGAAAACCGAGATGGAACGTCTGCTGGCGGATGCTGAAAAAATCTCCGGCGTTCACTACGATCTGAACAGTCTGGCCGACGTGTACAACGCAATCCATGTCATCCAGACGGAGCTGGACATCACCGGCACTACTGCAAGGGAAGCTGAGACCACGCTCTCCGGCTCCTTTAATGCGATGAAGGCCGCAGCCTCCAATGTGCTGGGAAATCTGGCTCTTGGGGAAGATCTGACGCCTTCGCTGGAAGCCCTGTCGGAGACGGCCCAGACCTATCTGGTCGGCAATCTGCTGCCGGCAGTCGGCCGGGTGCTGCAGGGCATCCCGCAGGCAGTCTATACCCTCATGCCTGAGATCCTGCAGAGCGGCACCGACCTGATGCAGTCTCTCGCAAACGGCTTCCTCGAGGGTGTGCCGCAGTTCCTTTCGTCTGCTCTTCCCGCGCTGCTGCAATTCACCGAAGATCTCCGCACGAATGCCGGCAGTTTCGTCTCTTCCGGCGTCGATCTGATCCTGAGTCTGGCAAATGGCATTGTTGAGGGCCTGCCCCAGCTCTTCGCGTATATTCCAGATATCGTCATCAACATTGCGGGCCTCATCAACGACAACGCGCCCAAACTTCTTGCGGGCGGTGTTGAGCTGGTGGTGGCTCTGGGCCGGGGCATCCTGAACAGCATTCCTTTGATTTTCCAGAATGCCGGGAAAATCGTAGAAGCGATCCTCTCGGTGCTCTCTGCTGTCAACTGGGTCAGCCTCGGAGCGAACATTCTGACCGGCATCGGCAACGGCGTCAAGAGCATGGCGTCCGGCCTTCTGAACGCTTTCAAGAGCGGTTTTTCGGGTGCGCTGACGTGGATCAAGTCTCTGCCCGGGCAGGCGATCCAGTGGGGCAAGAATCTGATTCAGAGTTTCATCAACGGGCTGACCGGCCAAGGCGGTGTTGCCACCGTTGCCACGGTCGGCATTCAGGTTGCCCGGACTGCCTCGCAGCCGGACAAGGAATGGTCTCTCAGCGACGACGTGGTGGACAAGGCCGAGGTCAATGCGTTCAAAATGCAGAACCTTGCCAAGTCCACCGAGAGCGTCCTGACCACCGCCGCATCCAATACGGCAGCTGCGGCCAGCAAAGCGGCTCAGACGGCCAAAACCGTCACCGAATCGGTTATTTCCTCCCAGACCGATGCAGCCACCGCCTACTTGCAGAACGAGTTTGGCCGGGTGACGACGGCCACCAGCGAGCTGACCGAGAAAGTCCTGAAGTCCGACGGCACCGCCTACGACCGGTTCACCCGGACCGTCACCGAGTCGGGCAAAGAGCTGGTGAACGGCGTGGTGAAGAACTACAAGACCATCACCAAAACCGTCACTGGAGAAAACGGCAAAGTCACCTCCACGACCCAGAAGGTCTACGAGGACGCATCCCAGACTTTGACCAGCACGCTGACACGGACGGCCCAGAGCCTCGTGAACGGCATCTCCACCACGGTGGACACGGTCACCCAGCTCTATGCCGACGGCTCTTCCCAGCTGGTGACGACCACCACCGAGACCGGCAAACGGCTGGTGAACGGTGCGCTGGAAACCTACACCAAGGTGAAAAAGATCGCTGAGGACGGCACGGAAACCGTCAACGAAACGGCGGAACAGCTCAAGTTCTCGGACTTCATCAAGAGCTCCAATTCTGCCATTTCCGATTTCGGCAGCAAGGTCACTGCGCTGGACGAGTATTTTGACAGCGACCTGATCCAGAACGTGGGCGATTTCTTCACGGAGATCACCGACGGTGTGGAAAAGGTCATCGACCTTGCTACCAGCACGGAAACGCTGGTGACGACTCTGCAAGAACTGAAGACCACGCTGGACAGCGTCAAAGCCGCCGGCGGTATTTCCGGTGCCCTCTCCGGCATCGGCAAGCTCATCGGGGCTGGAGCATCCACCGTCGCAGCGGGTACTACTACCGCAGGTGTGGCATCGTATGGCTCCGGTCTGGTCGGGACCGTCATGGCTGGGTCTGCTACAACCACGGGTGCAGCCACTACCACCGCCGGAACCACCGCTGCAGGCACCGGGCTGGCCGCTCTGGGCCTGTCCATCCCGCAGATCGCCCTCATCGTGGCCGGTGTGCTGGCCGTGGCTGCAGTGGGCTACGGCATCTACAAGTGGGCCACCAAAGACAAGGACAAAACCAAGAAGTCCGACAAGCTTTCCTACACCGACCTGCAGGATGCTTACTGGTACGGCAACGAGCGAGCCTTTGCCGGTTACGATTACCGCACCGACCCCTACACCTTCGGCCCGGTGCAAGGCCCCATGAAAGCCTATCAGGACAAGATGCAGACCCTCGTGGAGACCATGGCCGACTATGTGGAGCAGTATCTCCCGCAGGCCGGCAACAACTCCATCGTGCTGGACGACGGCACGCTTGTGGGCCGTATGGCTCCCCAGCTGAACGCCGAAATGGGTCAGCTGGCCGTTTTGTCCGGAAGGGGGAACTAAACCATGTACGAAATCTATGCCTATCCCTACGGCAACCCGGACGCGGAGCTGCTGATCTACCAGCCGGGCAACAATCAGGCCACGGTGCTGTCGCCCAAGCTGACCCGGGAAGTCAGCAAGGGCGGCAGTCTGACCTTCACAATGACCCGGGAGCATCCGCAATACGAGATGCTGCAGAAGATGTCCACCGTCGTAGCCGTCCATCAGGACGGGAAAGAGATCTGGCGCGGGCGCATCCTCAACCATGAGGCCGACTGGTACAACAACCGGGCGGTCTACTGTGAGGGTGCGCTCTCCTATTTCAACGACAGCAGCGTGACACCCTTCAACTACGACGGAACGTTAAAACAGTTTTTGCAGCACCTCGTCGAGACCCACAACGCACAGGTGGGCCAGAAAATGAAGCAGTTCGAGCTGGGGACCATCACCGCCGCGCTGGGCGATCTGATGGTGCATTTCGGCGACGCGGACGAGTACGGCGTGGGCGAGGATTACGGCAAGATCTGGGACATCATCGACAAGATGGTGCTCAAGACCTTCGGCGGGTACGCCTACTGCTCCTACAACTCCAAGACCGGGCTGAACGTCCTCAACTACTGCGATCAGGCCGTGGAAGAGAAACGCCAGACTGCGCAGGACATCGAGTACGGCGTCAACCTGCTGGACCTGACCGAAAAGACTGACACCAACGGCCTGTATACCCGCATCCTGCCCGTCGGCAACAAGCACACGGTCAAGAAAACCGCGTGGTATTACAAGCTGGCATGGTGGAAGGACCACTCCAAAGACTACGACAAGGACCACGAAGAACGCTGGGGCATCATGGAAACGGATGCCGCCACGGTCAAGAAGTATCTGCCGGCCGGGTTCAGCTACAACCTCGCGGAGGGCTGGATCCAGAACGATGCGGCCGTGGAGAAGTTCGGCGTCATCGCCCGGACGGTCGATCTGGATGCCGACAGCTCCAACGACCTCTTTGCCGCCGGCGTGCAGGCCTTGCAGCAGAACTCCCTCATGGTGACAAGCTACACCATCCGGGCCGTGGACCTCGTGGACGCCGGGTATGACACCGAGCGTCTGACCTTCGCCTGCTACTCGCACATCAAGAGCAAGCCCCACAGCGCGGATGCCATCATGCTGTGCTCTAAGCTGGTAGAGCCGCTGGATCACCCTGAGAAGAAAGAGTACACCTTCGGCATGACCCGCCGCACCCTAACCGACCGGCAGGTGGAGAACATGGGCCGGACGAATCTGCTGGACGAGTCGGCCTCCGCTGCCGAAAAGTACAGCCAGAGCACCATCAACCAGCTGTTCGCCTACAAAAAGACGAACGATGAACGGGTCAGCGACATCTCCGGCGGACTGACCGGTGCGCTGACCAAGCTGGGCGACCTGCAGGATCAGGTGGATGGAAACATCACCAGCTGGTTCTACGAGGGCACGCCCACCGGCTCCAATGCCCCCGCCAAAGACTGGACCACCGACGCCCTGAAGCAGGAGCACGTCGGCGACCTCTACTATGACACCAAGCAGGGCCTCAGTTACCGCTGGGTCCAGAGCGGCAGCACCTACAAATGGCAGGTCATCCGGGATACCAGCATCGCCAAAGCTCTGGCCGACGCCGCCGGTGCGCAGGCCGCTGCCGACAGCAAGGTGCGGTGTTTTGTCACAACGCCCACTCCCCCGTATGACCGGGGCGACATCTGGATGCAGGGCAGCAGCGGCGACATCCTGCGGTGTCAGACCTTCAAGTATGCCGGCGAAGCCTTCGCCGCCTCCGACTGGGTGAAAGCCTCCAAGTATACCGACGATTCCCTCGCAAAGTCCGTTGAGGACGGCCTTGCCACGGCCACCAAGAAGATCACCAGCATCCAGACGCAGGTGGACGGAAAGGTGGAGACTTGGTATTACAGCGGCGAACCGACCGCATCGAATCCTCCGGCCAGCAGTTGGACAGACGACGCCACCCGGAAGCTCCACATCGGCGATCTCTATTACAACCTTGCCAATGGCCGATGCTACCACTGGACACAGAACGGCAGCAGCTGGCGGTGGGAGCTTGTGCGGGATGCCGACATTCAGGAAGCCCTGACGCAGGCCAAGGATGCACAGGAGGCCGCAGACGGCAAGATTCGCTGCTTCACGACTACGCCTTACCCGCCCTACGATGTGGGCGATCTGTGGGTTCAGGGTTCCACCGGCGACATCATGCGGTGCCAGACGACCCGCACCAGCGGCAGCTACAACGCAAACGACTGGGTCCGGGCCTCGAAGTACACTGATGACACCGTGGCCAACGAAGCCAAACAGGATGCTGCCGAAGCCGCCAAGACCGCGACCAACTTCATCACCTTCAACGATTCGGACGGCATGATCGTCGGACACAAGAACCTTGCCGGCAAGAAGGTCCAGATCACCAACGACGGCGTGAAGGTCATGGACGGCAACTGCATGGTCAGCATTCGTTCCAACGGTATTTCCATCACCGACGGCAGCGGCAGCTGTTCCATTGACTCGGGAAGCATTACCTTTCGTGGTCTGAAAAACAAACATCTGTTCTGGGAGAACGCCAGTCCCAAAAGCGATTTTGCGGCACAAACGCTTTCCCTACCGGATATTGCCAGCTATCAGGTCATTCTGATCGAGTTCTGCGACAATGTTTCGGGCTGGTGGTCCAACACGCAGGTTCCCGAGCCGCACATTTTTGTGGTCGGCGCAGGACACGCCCAGCGCGCGACCTTCAGCTGGAATACTGGGCACGTTCGGTTCGTGCAAGTATTTGAAAACGGGAACGTCCAGTTCTGGCCAGGGGCTGTTGTTGCCAAAAACATCCTGACCGGCGTATACGAGCATAGCACTGACAACAGTGCCTGCGTTCCATACCGTATCTATGGATTTCTGTAAGGAGGGTCTTTTATGTTCCTGCTTTCTCTCAGCGAGGACGGAATCGTTCTTTCGGTCGGCAAAGTTCCCGACAGCGATTTCACCTGCGCCGAACTTCCGTCTACGGCGGCTCTGACCGAATCCGTTCCGGACAACGCACCCGGCCGATACCGCTATACAGACGGAACATTCGTTCCGATTTCTGCGGATGCAAAGGAGTGACCGAATGAACTATAATTCCCTGATCGCCGCCGCAAAAAAGGCCGGCACACCGGACGTACTGGTGGAGCTGAACGGCGTGTTCACCTCCCTGCGGACGGAATACGGTTGCTGGCTCAAAAAGGACGGCACCGACATCGGCGCACCCGAGGTGGAAGAAAAGCTCGAGTATCCGCCCGGGCTGGATGCCGTGCTGGACATGACGCAGGGACTCGACGGCGAGGTGCATTTCAAGCAGCGCACCGTTTCCTTCGAGTTTGCCGTGCTCCGGCCGCAGAACCAGTGGGAGAACATCCGCAGCAGCCTCGAGACCGCCCTGCAGGGCCAGTGGCTCCGGTTCCGTCTCTCTAACAGCTCCGCCATCCGGGAGGGGCTGTTCACCGTGGAACTGACACCGGGCGCATACACCGCAACCGTCTCGATCAGCGTCACCTGCGCACCCTGAAAGGAGGATTCTCGTGAACGCATCCAACCTCAAAAACGAAATTCTCCGGAGCGGACGCTACAACGATCTGTACGTCATGGATGGAACAGATGTACTTTCTCTATTGGAAGAGTTCGGCCTGCTGCTGAACGCCGGGTATCCCCAGATCGGCAAGGCTGAACCGCTGGCCCTGCTGGTGAATGTCCCGGGTGCCGACCGGCCGCTGAACCTCAGCAAAGCCATCGACGGCCATCTCCATTACAAGCAACGGCAGATCACCGCTGAGTTTTCCTGCTTCGAGCCGAAAGCCGACTGGGACAGTATCCAGCTCCGGCTTGAGCAGCTTCTCCATGGCCAATGGCGGTGGTTCCGGTTCCGGAACAGCTCCACCTACTGGCGCGGGCATCTGAGCGTGAGGATGCAGCGGGGGCCGAACAAGGCCACCGTAACGATCTCCGGCGTCTGCAACCCGTACAGCTACAATATGACGGCGTGGCTCGGCAACGACTGGCTGTGGGACATCTTCAACTTTGAGGAAGACATCATCTACACGAAACCAACCGAGGTGAAGAAGTTATGACCAAGACCTTCAAGGAAGCCATTGCGGGCATCCGCACCGCCATCTATGGCCGCGAAGTCCGCGAGGACATCGCCCAGATGGGCGAGTATGTGGAGCAGTTCGCGCAGACAGCCATCGACAAGGCCGCTGCTGCCCTCCAGAGTGCAAAGGACGCTCTGGCTTCCGCCAATGCTGCCAAAAACAGCGAGACCAACGCGGCCAGCTCTCAGAAAGCCTCTGCATCCTCGGCCTCTGCCGCAGCGACATCGGCCAGCAATGCCAAGATCAGCGAGGGCAATGCCGGGAAGTCGGCCACCGCTGCCGCCTCTTCCGCCAGTGCCGCAAAGACCTCCGAAACCAATTCCAAGACCAGCGAAACCAACGCGAAAACGTCTGAAATAAATGCCAAAACATCGGAGACGAACGCTAAAAAATCCGCATCCGCCGCGGCGTCCAGCCAGAGTGCCGCCGCAGGCTCCGCAAGTGCAGCGAAAACTTCGGAGAGCAATGCAGCTTCGTCCGCATCCGCCGCCAAAACGTCCGAAAGCAATGCTGCAGCCAGTGCCAAAGCTGCTTCCGCCAGCCAGACAGCAGCTGCCACCTCCGAAACAAATGCCGCTGCCAGCGAGAAGAACGCTTCCGACAGTGCATCTAAAGCAGCATCCAGTCAGTCCGCCGCGGCGGATTCCGCTTCCGCTGCAAAGACTTCTGAGGACAATGCGTCCAAGTCCGCCGCCAATGCTGCAACATCTGCCACCGCCGCGGAAAAATCTGAGGCTGAAGCCAAGTCCGCCGCAGAGACGGCTACCGCGCAGGCTGAGGCTGCTGCAGGCAGCGAAAGCCGTGTAGAAACCAACGCAAAAGCCGCTGAATCTGCCGCTTCCGCCGCCCTTGATAGCCAGAACGCTGCCGCCAAATCCGCATCCAGCGCGAAGGATTCTGAAACCATCTCAAAAGAGTATCTGGAGCAGGTCAAAACCATCACCCTCGGTGCACAAGGCTGGTACGAAACGCCGGAAGCTCTCGCCAAAGCCGTCCCCATCGGCGAAAACGGCTGGTGGGCGGTCATCGGCTCCACCGATACCATTTGGGTCTGGGACAGTGACACAAATGCGTGGAAGGACACCTTCACTGCGACGGAGCTGGGCGATTATTACACACGGGAGCAGATCGACGGCAAACTGACCGGGAAAGCAAATGCCAATCATACGCACCTGTATGCGGGTTCCGATTCGGCAGGCGGCAAGGCCAATAGTGCCAAAACCGCCGACAGTGTAGATTGGGCGAATGTGACGGGGAAGCCGACGAGTTATCCGCCGGGTGCACACACCCACAGCCAGTATTACGATTCGGCCATATCCCGCACGGCAAATACCGTCCTCGCTGCCCCGAATGGTTCTGCTGGCACTGCGACATTCCGAAAGTTGGTTGCTGCCGACCTGCCGAGCCTGAGTACGCTCATCAACACGCTGCCCACGGGAACGGCTACGCCAGCGGATGCTGACTATTATGTGTGTCAGTATGTTGGGGGTGGTACGGCATATACGAATTACCATCGCCGCACGATGAGTGCATTGTGGTCGTACATTAAGGGAAAGGCAGACTCGGTATATGCAGCAATTTCTCATACCCATAAAAGTGTTATCGACAATAACAACGGTTCCTCAGCTACGACGTTTTGCTATTCCAAAGCAGGCATGGGCTATGGCGATTACACATGGCTTGCCGCTTGGAATGGTTACGAACTGCGTGCAGTTGCGAAAACTCAGTTTGCGCTAGCGAGTCATACGCACGCGTACCTCCCTACTGCCGGAGGCACTATGACCGGCGATGTCATCTTTACATCCATCGGTGACACTGCTACATCAAAGAAAATCACATGGTCTGGTTCTACTGACGGTGCTGATATTTATTACCAGACAACCGCCGCAGATCAAGGAAACCTCGTGCTGAATCTGCGAGACGACTCAAACTGCTATCTGAGAATTGCATACAATGGCACATTTAAGAGTTACTTTAGCCCAAGTGACGGCAACTTCCACGGCAATGTGAATGGCACTGCGGATACTGCTACAAAACTCGGAACCAGTGCAGGTTCTGCCACGCAGCCGGTGTATTTTATGGGCGGCAAGCCTGCGGCCTGCACCTATACTCTTGGCAAGAGCGTGCCGAGCAATGCGGTGTTTACGGATACGAACACTTGGCGAGGGATTCAAAATAACCTGACGAGTGATTCCACGTCCGATTCGCTGAGTGCGGCGCAGGGCAAGGCGTTGAAAGCGTTGGTGGACGGAAAGGCGGCAAGCAACCATACCCACTCTGCCGGAACGACCGGTGCATTCAGCGGTGTGAGCGCAAGCGG
Source organism: Eubacterium sp. CAG:38 (assembly GCA_963660925.1). GTDB lineage: Bacteria > Bacillota > Clostridia > Oscillospirales > Ruminococcaceae > Faecalibacterium. The sequence goes on from CAVKZS010000102.1 coordinate 12,911, forward strand.
CACGAACTATGTGCGGTTTACCGACGGCACGCAGATTTGCTGGGACATTTTGAGTTTTCTTGCTTCAGGAACCCAAACAGTCAACTTTCCCGTGCAATTCAGCAGTGCTCCGCGTCTATCTGTTACACTTCTTCCTTATAAGTCCATCAATATCCCCGGTCATAATTATGTAACGAATTGCGGAACGGGAAGCTTGACTTTCTACGCCAACGAGGAGTTATCCATTAATTATATTGCCATTGGCAAGTGGAAATAAGTTATTTCCAGCGGCCGATAGCAATGAGGTTATAAACATATCCTTCGCACCAATAGCAATACACTGCATTCGTTTTCTTTGAATCTATATATGCCGGATTCCACGTTATTCCGTTTCCCATGAACGTCACCGAATAATTAGTATCTACAAAAGATACCGGAAATTGGTAACCGACTACAGCACCCAAAGAGTTACTAAAATTCGTCCAGCAAATCTGCGTGCCGTCCCGGCGGTCAAAGGGGAACGGGGGTCTCCCCGCGGCCGTCATGCCCTCTCAGTCAGCTTCGCTGACAGCTCTCCCGAAGTGAGAGCCCTTGGCATATCGGTGAAGTTTCTGCAGACTGAGTGAGGTTTGCGAAAAATTCAAAATGGATTGCCCTGCGACAGAGGGCAGAAACAGAAAGAGGTGAAAAATCAAAATGGAAAACATCAACGAGAACATCGTCCCCGACTGGAAAGTAGACAAGCCGGTGGAGACACAGGAGCAGTGCGACAAATACAGCGAAATGGCTGCTGCCGTGAACGCCCACAATGCCGCGTGTGTGGTGGGCGACATGACTTGGAGCATCGAGGACAAGGCAGGCTGCTACGAGGTCGTGGAGGCCGGTGTGCTGCCCGAACCCGAACCGGCACCGCCCAGTTTGGGAGAGCAGATCGCCGCACTGCAGAGTGCACAGGATGACACCGACGCCATGACCGTAGATCAGGAATACCGCCTGACTCTTTTAGAGCTGGGCGTAACCGATGATTAACAGAAAGGAACGCAAAATGGAACTTTACAACACCTGTGAACGCATGATCGCCCGGGGCAAGATCACCGGGATGCAGAAGAAGCTCGA
>CAVKZS010000103.1:0-7608 GCA_963660925.1 Eubacterium sp. CAG:38
TGTTAGGCGCGCCGCCAGCGTTCGTCCTGAGCCAGGATCAAACTCTTTATAAATGATATTTATCACTTAACAAAGTGTTAAATCTTGTTCGCTCAGCACGCAATCGCTTGCGTCCTGTGTGAATTACTTTTGGAATTGTTTTAAGTGTTTTTCCAAACACATAAAGGTTCCGTTACAAGTTTTTCGATATTGTTCAATTTTCAAGGTCCTGTAGCACCCTCAGCCTCGCGGCTGACAGCTTATTTATTATACCACAGAAGCGGTTTTTGTCAAGCTCTTTTTGAAGTTTTTCGTTTTTGTTGAACGTGTGAGGCTCGTGGATCTCTCAGCTTCTCGCTCGAATCTTACATTCTCATATTGGTTCTTACGCTTTACTTCTCAGCGGCTTTCAGAAGTCATTCTTTGCCGCCGCACTTGGTGCTCGAGTATAATACCACCTTCTGGGAAGAATGTCAACACTTTTTTGCATTTTTCTTCAAATTCTTTTTGGATCTGCTCCGCAGACCCAAAAACAGCAGGCTCTCCGCCGGGAAAGTCTGCTGTCTCTATAATATAAGTATATATATTCTATTACTGCTGCTGTGCGTAGACCTCTTTCAGGTGGGCAGACAGCTTCATGTTCTCGCTGTAATCCACAGGTACCACGATCACACTGGGAACGGTCTGGCGGAATGCCTCTTCCAGTGTCGGGATCAGGTCTTCTGCCTTCTCGACCCGGTAGCCCTTACAGTGCATCGCTTCAGCCAGCATCTTGAAGTCCGGGTTCGAGAAATCCACAAAGCAGTGCTCGCCGCCGAACTGCTCCTGCTCCTTCCACTTGATAAGGCCGTAGCTGGAATCCTCCCAGATCAGAGTCACGAAGGGCACCTTCTCGCGGACAGCGGTCTCCAGCTCCTGACTGTTCATCATGAAGCCTCCGTCGCCACAGACGGCCAGCACCTTCTTTTCGGGATAGAGCAGCTTGGCCGCAAACGCACCCGGAATAGAGAAGCCCATGCTGGCGAAGCCGTTGGAGATCAGGCAGGTGTTCGGCTCGTAGCAGTCGTAGTGGCGGGCGATCCACATCTTGTGCGCGCCCACATCGCTGACAAGGATATCGCTGGGGCCCATGACCTTGCGCACATCGGAGAGGATGCGGGCAGGCTTCATGGGGCAGCTGTCGTCCTGCGCCATCTGCTCGTGCTCGGCCACCATGGTCTGCCGGAGAGCCAATGCAAATTCCGGCTCATCGCTGCGGTGGGCGCAGCGCAGGATCTCATATACGCTCTCGGAGATATCACCCACGACCTCGACCGCCGGCTGATACCGCTTGTTGACATCGGCCGGGGCGTTATCAATGTGGACAATGGTCATATCCGAACGTGCGCCCCACTTGGCCGGTGCGCACTCGACGATGTCGTAGCCGATGGCGATGACCACATCGGCACGGTCGAATACCTGATTCACATAGTCCTTCTGGGGGATGCCGATGGTCCACAGGCTGTACTTGTCGTCCTTCGGGATGATGCCCTTGGCCATCATGGTGTTGACCACCGGGATATGAAGCCGGTCGGCCAGCTCGGTAATGGCAGCGGCCGCATGGCCGCGCACCGCGCCCGCACCCGCAAGGATGACCGGGCTCTGGGCCTCGCTGATGATCTTGCCCGCCGCCGCAATGTGGATCGGGTCAGCGTACAGATCGTGAAGCTGCTGCCGCTTCAGCGGCACGGCATCGGCGGGCATCTTGGCGATGTTCTGGGGCAGGTCGATGTGGGTCGCACCCGGCTTGCCTTTTTCGGCGTGCTTGAAGGCCAGACGGACGATCTCGCCCACCGTGTCGGGACGGATGATCTGCTTCGACCGCTTGGTGATCGGCTCAAACATGGCGGTCAGATCCAGATACTGGTGGCTGGTCAGCTGCATCCGGTCGGTGCCGACCTGTCCGGTGATGGCGACCAGCGGTGCGCCGTCCAGATAGGCGTCGGCCACGCCGGTGACAAGATTGGTGGCACCGGGGCCGAGGGTGGACAGGCAGACACCGGCCCGCCCGGTCAGACGGCCGTACACATCGGCCATAAATGCCGCGCCCTGCTCATGGCGCACCGGAATGAACCGGATGTGGCTGTCCCGGATAGCAAACATCAGATCCAGCGTCTCCTCGCCCGGGATGCCGAACATCACATCCACACCCTCGGCTTCGAGGCAGTCCACAAGGACCTGCGCTGTCGTTTTCATTTTTGCCGGCTGTACTTCTTCTTTCATATTCTTACCCCTCTTACAATACGAAAAGGGCAGTGCGACCCGAACTGGCCACACTGCCCTTACTGCGCCTATTGTACTGTATTCCGGCCCATTTCTCAAGAGCCATTTTGACCAAAAAGCGGCCCCGATTCCCATTTTGCTCCGGCAGGCTTGACAACCGCCGCCCCCGCAGGGTATGCTTGGAGCAGATCATACAAAGGAAGTGTCTGTTATGTCGTGTGTCGTTGTGCGGGGATGCCGGATCGGAGAGGGCCGCCCCAAAGTGATCCTGCCCATCGTGGAACAGAGCGAAGCCGCCATCTTGGAAAAGGCCGCCGCGTTTTCCACCTTGAACGCCGATTGTGTGGAATGGCGGGCCGACTGGTTTGCAGATGTGCTGAATACAGCGGCCCTCACCCGCTGCCTGCATGGGCTGCGGGATGCGCTGGGCGAAAAGCTGCTCCTCGTCACCTTCCGCACCAAGGCCGAGGGCGGCGAAAAAGCCCTGACCCCGGAGCAGTATGCGGCGTTCTGCGCCACCGTCTGCGCATCCGGCTGTGCCGACCTGCTGGACATTGAGTTCTTCCCCACCGGCGACGCCCTGCCCGGCCTCATCGCACAGGCCCACGCCGCCGGGGTGAAGGTCGTCTGCTCCAGCCACGACTTCCAGAAAACACCGCCCCGTGCGGAACTGGTCGCACGGCTGACTGCTATGCAGCAGGCCGGTGCCGATCTGCCCAAGCTGGCCGTCATGCCCACCTGCCGGGCTGATGTCCTCGAGCTGCTGGCGGCGACCGCAGAGATGGCCGACCATCACTCCGAAACACCGGTCATCACCATGAGCATGGGTGCCCTCGGTGCCGTCAGCCGCCTGTGCGGGGAAGCCTTCGGCTCGGCTATGACCTTCGCCAATCCCGGCACGGCCAGCGCACCGGGACAGGTGCCGCTGGACGTCGTTAACGCCGTGCTAGAAAGTTTAGCGTTATAACCGTCGATTTTAGGAGGTCTATCATGCGTACCAAAGAAGAAATGCCCGCCTGTCCGGTGGCCACCACCGTTTCCCTGATCGGCAGCAAATGGAAACTGCTCATCATGCGCAACCTGCTGGCACGGCCTTGGCGGTTCAATGAGCTGCGCAAGGACTTGGACGGCATCAGCCAGAAGGTCCTCACCGACAGCCTCCGCGCACTGGAAGCCGACGGCCTTGTGATCCGCACCGTCTACCCCGAAGTCCCGCCCCGGGTGGAATATTCCCTGAGCGAGCTGGGCGACTCCATGCGGCCCATCATCAACGCGATGCAGGAATGGGGCCTCGCCTACCAGAAGCGGTTCGAGTAATAAAAACAGCCCGGAAGTTTTCCACCCTCTCATGGCTATGAGGGAGAAAACTTCCGGGCTTTCTCTATGTTATTCGGTTTCGAGCTCTTTTTCTTTCAAGGGGATCTCATGAATATGAAGCGCGGCAAACAGCAAAGCCATCAACGGATTGACGATTGCGAAAATGTAGTAAGGGAAGTACACGACCGAGCTGATACCGAACAACCCAAGGAAATAAATGCTGGACGTCGTCCACGGAATCACCGCATTCCACGGCACCGAAATCGCACTGGAAACAGTCGCCAGATTGATGGGGTCCAGTTTCTCCCGCTTGTAGGCCGGCGTCATGACCGTACCTGCCAGCAGCATCGCCACACCACCGTGGCCGAAGCAGACGCCGATGGCCGAGATGATCTCGGTGATGATCGCCAGCGACAGAACACCCTTGGCCTTGTTGACCAGCGGCGTGATCAGAACATCCAGTACGCCGACCTTATTCAGGCAGCCGATCACACCGTAAACGAACAGCGACATGACCGCCGTGTTGAACATACTGGTCATACCGCCGCGGTTGAGCAGTGTGCTGACGAAGTCGTTCTCGCAGGTAATTTTGTAGCCGCTCCACATAAAGGTAAGGATCTTGTTGTAGGGCAGGCCCTGATAGAACACTGCGATCACACCGCCAGTCAGGGCGGAGATCAGCATGGCGAACATAGCAGGAACTTTCTTGAACAGCAGGATGCAGAGGATGATCAGCGGAATAAAGGCCACGATCCCCAGATGGTACAGACTTGCAATGGCCTCGCGGACTTCCATAATGTAGCTTTCGTCGTAGGTATTGCCTGCATACTGGAAACCCATGACGGTGTATATGCCGCCGGTGACCAGAAGCGACGGGATGGCAACGAGGACGATTCCCTTGCACTGCTTCATCAGGTCACTGCCGACCGAAATGGCCGCAATGTTGGCACTGTCGGACAGCGGAGAGACCATATCGCCGAAGAGTGCACCGCTGGCAATGGCACCGACGGTCATCGCCGTCGGCACGCCCATGCTCTCACCGATGGCAAACATCGCCATGCCGCCGGTTGCTGCCGAACCCCACGAAGTACCCGTTGCGCCGGAAATGATGGCGCAGAGCAGGAAGGTGGTCAGGAGGAAGAACTTCGGGCTGATGATGCCGAGACCGTAGTAGATCAGAGCCGGCACGCAGCCGCAGGCGATCCACGCCGCAATGACTGCGCCTACCGATACGATGATAAACACGCCGGTCAGTCCTTTCCGGCACTGATCCAGAACCGCATCGTTGATCTCCTGATAGCTGTAGCCCAGATACATACAGGCCGGGAAAAGGAACAGCCACGCCAGACAGAACATGATGTTGACGGGCGCGCCCATAACTTTGTAGCCGCCCAGAATGATCATCATCAGGATGACGACCACGAACAGTGCATAGCCGAAGGTCGGCGTCTGATGCTTCTGCCGATTCTTGAACATGATGCCACTCTCCTTTTCTCAGCCGCCAATGGTGACCACAGTGCTGATCTCGTAGGCATAGTCCGAGATCTCGTTGCCGATGCCCGGACGATCCGGCACGGAAAAAACACCATTAACCGGCTCGTAATCGTACTTGGTCAGCTTCAGCATCTCGGGCAGTGTGCAGTTCACATTGTGCTCGTGGATCACAAAACCGGGAATGGCTGCTTCCAGCATCAGGGTCGCTGCCGTGATGAGCATACTGCCGCAGACATGGATCTGAACCCCAGCCTCGTACAGATAGGCCATATCGCAGATCTTCTTCGTCTCGGTGATGCCGCCGGCCGTGCCGATATCCGGCTGGATGACCTGCACCGCACCGGCTTCCATCATCTTCTTGAACTGCCAACGGGAGAACAGGCGTTCGCCGGTCGCCACCGGGATTCCCGTTTCCTCATGGACATAGCGGTTGACATCCTCGTGGGGCGTGGTCGGCTCCTCGATGTAAAAGATGCCGTAGGGCTTCGCCATATTGCCCATCTGGACGGCACCCAGTTTATCGGTATAGCAGTGGTTCTCGAGGATGATGTCCACATCCGGGCCTACAGCCTCGCGGGTCGCCTTGATGCGGGCTTCCAGCATCCGCATGGTCTTGGGCGGCAGCAGACCGGTCTGTTCGGAGGCGGTAAAGCGGCCGTCATCTTCTTTGAACATAAAGAAATCGGTCTTGATGCAGTCAAAGCCCTGCTCGACCGCAATCTTGGCGACTTTAGCGTAATCTTCCGGGGTGCGGGCCGGCTTGCGGTCTGCGCCCCAGCCGTTCTGGATCTGGCTGGCGTAGGCGCGCAGGCTGCTGCGGTACTTACCGCCCAGCAGCTCGTAGACCGGCACGCCGTACTTCTTGCCCTTGACATCCCACAGGGCCACGTCGATCGCACTGATGCCGCCAAACGAGATCGCGCCACCGTTGCGGCCCCAGTACATTCCTTTGTACATTTTTTCCCAGATCACTTCGTGTTCCATGGGGTCCATGCCGATGATGAGCTTTGCCAGATCCTGCATCATGCCGAAAGCAGCGTCCTGCGCGCCGCCAAAGCCCAGACCGCTCTCGCCATCGCCATAGATGCCCTCGTCGGTATAGACGCGGCAGAACAGGATCCGGAACGGTGCATAGATCTGCTTGGTCAGCAGCAGATCGACCTTTGTGATTTTCATACTGATACACTTCCTTCTTAAAATTTATCCAACTGTCTACGGGTTGTTTCGCGGTAGTTCCACTGTATCAGAAAAAGGCCACATTGTAAAACTGTTGGAATTTGTGTATACTACAGTTAAAACCTGTCAGGAAGGGAGAGAACTTCTGTATGAATTTCCAGTCCATGGAATACTTTGCAGTTCTGGCAGAAGAGCGCAATTTCACCAAGGCCGCCAAACGCCTTTACATTACCCAGCAGTCTCTCAGCGCGCACATTGCTTCTCTGGAAGAGGAGCTGGGCTGCAAACTGATCGTCCGGCAGAACCCTCTCGCCCTGACCTATGCCGGCGAAGTGTTTCTCCGTTACGCACAGCTGTACAACGGCCGTCTCGCCGAAATGAAGAAAGAGTTCAGCGACATCAGCCAGAACCAGAAGATCAAACTTTCCGTTGGGATCAACTATTCCCGCAGCATGATCTTTATGCCCGACATCCTCGCCAACCTCCACCGGGAGCATCCGCTCTGGGAAGTCGTCGTCTACGAAAACACCGACCTGCTCTCCAAACTGGAGGATGGCCTGCTGGACATCGTCATCACCAACACCCGGAACGACCTGCCCGGCATTACATACGAAGAGTTCTTCAGCGAAGGGACTTTTCTCGTACTCAGCAAGCATCTTCTTCAGACGCTCGGCCTTTCTGCCGAACAAATTCTTGCCTCCATCCAGAACGAAAATCTGAACGCACTCAAAGCCTGCCCCTTTATTATGAATGAAGCCGAAGGCATCACCTCTGCCGTTGCCAAGAAGATGTTCCTTAATTCAGATTTCAAACCGGTCTCCTTCTTTCAGATCACCAATACCAACGTGATCCTCTCGATGTGCCTGCGCGACCTCGGTGCAGGCTTTGTTCCCAGAAGTATGCCGGAACACCTGCTCCATCCGGACGACCTCGAAAAGCTCTGTCTCTTTCCGCTCCCCGACAGCACCAACTACCCCATCCGCTTCTCCTACTTGAAAAGCAATTATCAGTGGAACGCCATCTCAGAGTTCATCCGTGTCTCCCGGGAAGCTTTTACGGGTGTCTGAATCCATAACAAAACCGACCTCTGCATCCGTATTACCAGGTGCAGAGGTCGGTTGGTTTTATCTGTTATTTACAGGTTTAGTGCCCGCAGCTCTCGCCGCCGCAATGATCGCAATCCTCTTCGATCTTGCCGACGATGGGTTCCGGGTCGATGCCCTGACGACGGTAGTAGTCGGACAGAGCAGCCTTGACGGCCTGTTCTGCCAGAACGGAGCAGTGGACCTTGATGGGAGGCAGACCTTCCAGAGCCTCGACAACGGCCTTGTTGGTCAGCTTGAGGGCCTCGTCGATGGTCTTGCCCTTGATGAGGTCGGT
>CAVKZS010000104.1:0-6992 GCA_963660925.1 Eubacterium sp. CAG:38
GCGCAGATGCGAGTGCTCATGAACACTCTTGCATCTACGCTTGTATCATACCAAAACGTTATGAGTTACTTTTTCTTTGCCTTCGCAGTGGTTTTGGGCTTTGCTTTGGAGGCCTTCTCCAATGCGGGGTACGGGTCTTTCCAGCCCTTGAGGGCCTCTTTGCTGATGTGGCCCGTATGTGCCGCCCACTCCATGGACGCGGTCTCCGTAGCGTTGCGCGGGGTCTTGCCCTGTTTGAGCAACTGTGCCCTCCGTGCTCCCTGAAGCTCTGCGATCTGATCGAGCGTGTAATCCATTGTCTGTTCTCCTTTTCACTCACCAGCGGAATCCCGGGGTACGAACCTGCCGGGAAGACCGGATTGTGCTGCAAATGGTCAGTGCCTTGCGGCTGTATGTGACCTTGTAGCTGTATAGTCCATCGTCGTATGCGTTGTACCCCGCGCTGGTCAGCCAGATGGTTTTTAACTCATTTTTGCCCCATTCTCCAAGCTTTTTGTTTTGCAGGAGGTGCTGATAGGTCTTGGGGTGCGTTCTCCAGAAATTGACCTCGGCCCGATCGAGGTCCTTTTTGGTGGCGACTTTGGCGTGTTTGTTCAGGAACATTGTGACCTGTGAACCACCCGGCCAGCCGTAGTTGGCCGCACTCGCCGAGGCACTGGTGTCCAGATACGTTCCGCTGCCATGTACGCCATGGGAAGCGTAGGCGGTAGGGCCATTCTGAAGCTGCTTGAGTGTTTTGACTGCAGTAGGCGGGTTGCCATCGTAGGGGTTATCGCTGTGATAGAGCGACTGTGCTTTCGCCGCCTGCTTTGCCTGTTTGTACGCTTTTTCGTCCAGAACTTCGGGCTTTTCATTCGCCAGACCGGTGGCGTTCAGCCATCTCTGGCAGAAGGTGTCGTTCTGTGTCCGATCGTGCGCGATGTCCTGCCGCTCAATGGCGATTATCGTGTCAAGTGCATCCTGATCGCTCATCTGCATGATGGCTGCCGGGTTGCCCTTGATCCGGGCCAGCAGTTGCTGTTCCCGGGTCTGAGCCGGGGCTTTGGGTGCTGCGGCTTTCGCTGCACCGCCGCCTCCGCCCATGCCATGGCTTCCGCCCATGCTTCCGCCTCTGCCGCCCATACGATTCCTCCCTTGACCGTGAATTTCTCGGTCAAGGGTACCATGGGATGCTGGGGCAAAACGTTACGACTTACTTTTTCTTCGATTTTGCGGTGGTTTTCCTCTTCTTCGCTGCGGGCTTCTCCATGTGCAGATCGGGGAAGGGATAGGGAGAAGCCGGAGTGTCGAGCGGACGGAATTTCTGCTCGGCAGCTTCAATTGCCTTTCGTTCTTTTTCGGAAATTTTCGACTTTGCCATGAGAAATTACCTCCAAGTTGATTTTACCACACTTCAACTTCCAACTCAATGACTTTTTTGCCGGAAAGCCGGGTATGGGAAGGGCCGGTTCGGGTGGACCGGACACCGGTGATCTTGTGGTGGGTGCCGATGGCGAGAACGGCTTCCGACTGACTGGGCTGGATGAACGCCGCCCGGGTGCTCTTCGCAGTGTGATACCGGATCAGCACCTCACGGTTGCCGGAGACCGAGCCGCCCTGCCGGTTGGCACCAGTACTTCGTGCACCGCCGGGCTGCGGCCAGAAGGGGTTGTTCCGGCTGTCGTAGGCTGTGGATTCGAGGCTGGTGTTCTGCCATGTCTTACCGACCAGTGCCTTGCGCAGCTGGGCGTCGCTCATGTGGCTGTAATTGGCAGGCAGGCCGCAGTGCCGCTCCAGAAAGTCGGTATGGTCGGCGCGGTAGAGCGTCGTCTCTGCTCCGATGGGCTTTGCCAGCTTGTCCACCGCGTCCAGCATCGCTTTCTGCCGGGGTGTGAGCGGCTGGCCGGTGGCTGCGGCCCAGTTCGCGTTCTGACTGAGGGCTTTACCGTTGGGCTGCATGACCGGGTTGATGTAGTCGGTGACGCCTGCCGCCAGTCTGGGGTCGCGAAGCATCTGCTGCCGGGCGGCATTTTCCATCGCGGCGACCTGCTGCGGGGTCAGATGGGCGAAGCCATTGGCTCCGGTGGGCGGGCCTGCCTGCGGTGCCGTCGGTATCGTCTGTGCGGCTGCTGCGAGGCCCGCTGCGCCGCCGCCCATGCCCTGACTGCCTCTCATGCTGCTTCCTCTTCCGCCCATTACCGCGCCTCCTTTCCGGCCTCTCTGCGGGCCGCCATGTTGTGCTGAAAGGTCTGCCACGGGAGGTCATGGGCGCGGAGCAGTGCCGCCATCTCGGGCGGCGTCTTGCCGTAAACCAGAAGCTCTGCGGGTTTCGTTCTCCGGATCAGCTCGTTCAGACCGGCCAGCAAGCCCTGCAAAGCATCCTTGTGAACGAGACAGCCCACGGTGCTGACGGCGACCGCCCCTCCGGGCTGGATGCCGTCGAAGCACCAGCGGAAGCTCTTGTCGTCCGACCAGCTGGCCGTGGGGATCGCGCAGACGCCCTGCTGCTGAAGCCATGCGGTGAGCAGCTGATTGCGGTAGTGGTTCCACCGCTGCAGCGGGGCAGGGAAGTCGGTGTAAAGCGAGAAATCCGGCCCGACCACCAGCGGGAACTGGGAAAGGGCGCGGAGGTACTTTTCCGGCTGCCGCCAGAACCGCTCGAACTGGTAATCGTCGAGAAAGAAATGCACTCCGGCATTCTCCGGATGCTTGCAGGTCAGAACTTCGTTGAAGCCGATCAGGTGGTCCACACCGAAGGGAATCTCCTGCGCCCGGGTGATGGGGTTGCCCGCCGGGGTCAGATCCAATCCGTCCAGCAGGAACCAGTTGACCAGCTGGCCCGTCCGCATCCGCTCGTTTGTGAAACCCATGATCTGCCTCCTGTGGTGTTATCCCGGCAAGCATACCATGGGTTCTTGAGCCAAAACGTTACGATTTGCCCGCAGAGGCCTCCACGAGGCTCTGTGCTGCGTTTTCGAGATTCGGACGGGAAGTTTGCCGTCTGCGGCGGAGCGGCCCTCAGACGCGCTGCAATTCGCGCCAGACCCAGACGCGCAGGGTCTCGGGGGAAATGCCGCCGCCGTAGAGCAGGGCCGCTTTTGTCCAGCTGACCTTGCCCGGCCCGAGGAAGGTGATCTCGAAGACCCGGCGGGTGAGAGGGTCCTCGATGGTCTGGATGAATCCCCGCCGTTCGGCGCGGGAAAGCCTGCGGAATGCCCGGATGCTCATTGGCTGTCTCCTTTCCGGATCTCTTGAATGCGGGTCTTGACGGCCTGCATCAGGTGGTTCTGTGCTTTGTCTTTGCTGTTCAGGGCCTTGACCACCATTTCGTCGGCACCGCCCTTGACGATCAGCCGGTGAACGATGACGCTCTGGGTCTGGCCCTGCCGGTAGAGCCGCGTTTCGCCCTGTGCGTAAAGCTCGAGGCTCCACGGCAGGCTGTACCAGATCAGGTGATGCCCGCCCTGCTGAAGGTTCAGGCCGTAGGTGCAGCTGGCGGGCTGGGCCAGCAGAACGTCCAGTTTGCCCGCGTTCCAGTCTGCGGCATCCTGCCCGGATCGCAGCACAGCGAATCTGAGGGGGCTGTGGCGCGTTTTCAGAGCTTCCGTGAGTTGTTCTTCGTCGAAGCGGAAATTGTAGAACACAAGGGCTCTCTGGCCGTCCAGTGCGTCGATCAGTTCCTCGAAGGCGTCCAGCTTGCACCGATGGAGCTGGTGAACGGCTCCGTCGGCGTCGTAGAGGCTGCCGTTGCAGAGCTGCAAGAGCTTGCCGGTGAGGGCTGCTGCCTGCTGTGCGGTAATGGCTTCGCCGTCTACCTCCAGTAGGTAATTCTTCTCGAGCTTCTTGTAGGCGGCTTTGGCTTTGGCGTCCAGCATCACCGGGATGTCGTCGATGATCTTCTCCGGAAGGGTCAGGTGATCGGCGGCTTTGAAGCTGAGAACGATGTCCTTGATCCGGCTCTCTACCGCTTCGTCGGCTCCGTCCTTCGGCTCGTAGCTGTATTCCGTCGGCCAGAAGTAGGTCTTGCGGTAGTGGGTGATATACTTGCCGAGCCGCTCGCCCTGATCCAGCAGATAGATCTGCGCCCAGAGGTCGAGCAGGCTGTTCGGCCTTGGCGTGCCGGTCAGCTCGACGATCTTGTGAATGCGGGGCCGCACGGCCTTGAGTGCTTTGAACCGCTGGGCGGCATGGTTCTTGAAGCTGGATGCTTCGTCCAGCACCACCATGTCAAAATCCCACTTCCGGCCCAAGTGATGGACCAGCCACGGCGTGTTCTCCCGGTTGATGATGTAAATATCCGCCGGAACGTCCAGAGCGGCCTTGCGCTGCTTCTCTGTCCCCAGCACGGTGGAGATGCGCAGGTGCTTCAAGTGGCTCCATTTGGCGGCTTCGTCCTGCCACGTCGCCTCTGCGACCTTCTTCGGCGCAATGATCAGAACGCGGCTGATCTCCAACCGGTCGTAGATCAGCAGGTCAATGGCCGTCAGGGTGACGACCGTCTTGCCGAGGCCCATCTCCATCCAGAGCGCGACACCGGGCTTGTCCAGAATCGCTTCGATGGCTGCCTGCTGGTATGGGTGCGGGTTGAATTGCTGCATTGGGTTTACCCTCCGTTTCTTTTCGAGCAGCGGGTCAGCCGCCGCTCTCTTCGCCCCAATCCTCCCGATCATCGTCGTCGGGCATGGTGGCATAGAAGCTCTCGAGGCTCATCTGCTTTGCCAGAGCCGTCGCTTGGTCTGCCTCACTGATCTCGTAGCAGCCGAATCCCATCTCTTGGAGCCGCTGCCGCCACCAGTTCTGCAAGCCTTCCGCCTTGACCTTGGCACCGGGCCGCTTCAGCTCGACAAAGGCGATGATCCCTCCCGGGAAGAGAACCATCCGGTCTGGCACCCCACGATGGCCGGGGCAGGTCCATTTCAGGCAAAGCCCGCCTTCGTTCTCGACGGCCTGCCGCAGTACGTTCTCGATGCTCTTTTCGAGCGACTTGTTGGGCATTGTAGTTTCTCCCTTTCTGGTCGATTCTGACCCATGTAAACGTGCATACGAATGTAACGAATTTTCCATATATACCCTCGCGTGAAGCGTATAAGACTCTCGCGTGTATGTGTGCGCGCTCTTATTTTTCTTCAATTTCTTCTTCCATTAGGGAGTATCGTATACACGTTTGTTTTTCTCAAAAATGAACGTGAACTTGTGCTTTTTTGTGCATACGAGCTACAAAAAGCTCTGTATGTCGATTGTATGCTTCGTTTGTTGATTTTTCTTAAAAGCTTCTTGTGCCTTAAAGTGTTCAAAAGTTCGTATGTTTTGTTACAGCCGACTTTTCCCTTCATTTTCGTATGTCAATTTCGGGAGAGTTTCGGCGTTTCGTATGCAGATTTTCGGCTTGTAATTACTCCGTTTTTCGACGCCAGATCCGCTGGACTCCGTAGGGTCCGCAACGCTGCGGATACTTCGCGGCCTGCCATCCCGGGAGGCTGTTCATGACCGCATTGATGCGTTTCGCCTGCATCCGGTCGGGGGCTTTTCCGGTGGAGTCGAGGCATTCCCGCCAGAGTTCGTTGGTGCAGATGGTCAGCCGTGGGAGGGTCTCGATGCCCTCGGTAGGGCCGTTCTCCCACCAGCAGACCCGCTCGTCGATGCTCCGTCTCGTCCAGTCCAGAGGGAGCGGCTTGTCCAGAAAATCGGCAATGGCACCCTCCCACGGGTCGCGTTCGGTGTGCGCCTGCTGCTCTTCCAGAGCGGCCTTTTGCAGGGCATCCCGGAGCACCAGATCCTCTCCGGCGTTGTACCGGACGACTGCTTCCGCCCAGACCTGATCGACCTCTGAGGGCGTCAGATCGTCGTGAACGACCCGTGTGCGGCGTTCGTAGCTGCAATCTATGGGCCAGTATCGGCGGTTTCCGGTGGCGTCGCGGAGGAAGTCCGCGCTGTTGGAGGTGCCGAAGAACACGCAGCGGCGGGGGTATTGCACCGTTCTGCGGCCATAAGCGGCGCGGTATCGGTCCTCGGTCTGACTCAGGAACTGCTTTGCCGCCTCGCTCTCGGAGCGGCTGAAAGCCGTCATTTCGCCCAGCTCGACGATCCAGACGCCCCGCAGATTCTCCCGGGCTTCCTTGCCGTCGAAGCTGGTGATCGAGTCGTTGAACCACTCCCGGCCCATCCGGGAGAGCAGCAGGCTCTTGCCGATGCCCTGCCTGCCGCTGAGGATGCAGATCTGGTCGAACTTGCAGCCCGGGCGGAAGCAGCGGGCGACGGCTGCGACGAACATCTTCCGGGTGACGGCCCGGGCGTAGGGGGTGTCCTCCGCGCCTAAGTAGTCGATGAAGAGGGTATCCAGCCGCGCCACACCGTCCCAGTGCAGGCCGGTCAGGTACTCCCGCACCGGGTCTTTGGCGTGGCGGCCTCCGGTCAGGGCCACGGCGTCGGCGGCCTTGTTGACCCCGTTGAAGTGGTAGACGGTCTCGAGGTACCAGCGGATGCCCGCGTCGTCCTCGTCCGACCAGTCGCGCTCCTGCGGCTTGTCGTTCCAAGGGAAGGGGCCTTTGCACCGCAGCCGCTCTGAGAAGGTGTCGGCCCAGATCCGGCCCTTGATGGCCGGGTCGTTCTCGAGGATAATCCACGCGTTCTGGATGGTGCTGGCGATGGCTCCCTTCTGGGTGCGGTCGAGCTTCTTCTGCCACTTGTCCGGGTCCTCTGCGGTCTCTTCCTCCGGCAGCGGATCGAAGCCTTCCATCGCATGGTCCACCGTCTCCTGCCGCAGCAGGGCCGCTGTGGGGCCGTCGTTCTCGGCCAGCATCCGCATCTGGTGCCAGCTGGGGAGCGAGGCGGTGGGCGTTCCCGGGGCGGCATCGGCGTCCTGTGCGCCGAAGAGGTGGATGCGGACGAGGTCCCATGCGTTGAGCAGCTTGCCGCCTGCGGGGTCGGTGCTGTGGTGGCTGTAAAGGAACCGGTCGTCATCGTAGAGCACCGCGCCTGCGGTGGTGCTGCCTGCGGCGTAGGTCAGACGGCCC
>CAVKZS010000105.1:0-6537 GCA_963660925.1 Eubacterium sp. CAG:38
ATTGTCTATATTTAAGGGTTCAGCTGAGCTACTTCTGAATGATTTTCGGGGATAGCAAAAATGACCTGTGCCTAAATAAAAGGGGTCACATCTTTGAAGTTGTCCTTGACAAAGGGTACAGTCTATCATCGACGTCAGAGAAGTACAGTTATAGAACACCGCTTTTCCGATTTGGGTCATATCCTTCGGCAGAGAGATAGAGTTCAATGCTGTGCATCCATAGAATACAGAGTTGCCAAGAATCATAAAGTCATCCGGTAAAGAAACCGTTTTCAATGCGGTACAATTCTGGAACGTATCATCTTTCAGCTCTGTGACAAGCTCTGGAATTACGATTGCTTTCAACGAAGTACAGTTCTGGAACGCCGAAGAACCAATATTTGTTACGCTCTTCGGAACAGCAATATCCGTCAAAGAAACACAATTATAGAACGCATTGTAGTTGATAACACGCAGCTGTACCGGAAGTGTAACATTCAGCAGCTGCTTACAGTTATAGAACATCCCTGCCGGAATCTCAGCGGTGTTCCCTTGAAATTCAGCACTCCGCAGGCTGATGCAATCTTGGAAGGTATAATTACCAAATGTCGCAGTTCCCTTCACGGTAACACTGCGGAGAGCCGCATCATTATAGAACGCCTGATATTCCACCTTGGTGACACTCTTCGGCAGTTCTACTTTCAGAATGGCCGTATTCGCAAACGCCCCCTCCGAAATCGTCTCCAAACCTTCTGTCAGCAGAATCTCCGCAAGGTTTTGACACCCACAGAACGCTCTTGTGTTAATGGTCTTGACTGTCTCCGGAATGTAAACACTGGTAATATTATTGTTATGGTAGACGCACTGATAGCCGATGGAAACGACCTTATGACCCTCGACTTCCGACGGGATCTCAAGTGCACCGGACGGTGCCAGACCCGTGGTGTCGTAGCCGGTCAGCTCTGCGGTGCCGTCGCTGTTCAGACGGTATTTCCAGATGATGTGCGGGCCTTCCGGCTCCGAGCTGCTGTCGGAGGAACCCGTCGAGCTGCTGGAAGTCGCTTCACTCGAGGACGCCGAAGAACTACTCGAGCTGCTGGAGCTGGACGAACTCGAACTTGCGCTGCTCGATGAAGATGCCGTGGACGAACTGCTGGTGCTGCTCGAACTGCTGGCCGTACTGGAACTGCTCGTGCTGGTCGAAGTCGAGCTGGAAGAAGTGCTCGAGGACGTGGAGCTGCTGGAAGATGATGTGCTGGAACTGGACGGTGCCGGAGGCGTGCCGCCGCAGGACGACAGGATCATGGCCGCCATGATCGCCGCAGATGCCGCACCTGAAACGATTTTTAACCCTGTTTTCTTCAATCGCATTTTCGATTTCTCCTTTCGAATTCAACGCCCCTGAGAAGTTGTATATTTCCACAGCTTCTCATATTATAGTCCTATTGTACCCCCCCCCCGTTTGAAAAAGTCAATATAATTTTTACCAAACTTCAGTCATTTTATTTGTCATTTCTTGTATAAAAGCAGTTCTTTATCCCGTCGCACTCTATCCATCCGTTTTCCATCTATTATTCGTACGGAAAGAAACTTGTTTTTTCTCCTAAACCCTGTAGAATTTTCTCCCCAATTTCCCCATCCTGTGACAGCTTTGCAAAATCCGCCGGGAATGCTTGACAAAGGCAGGCGGACTCTCTAAAATGGGCTTAGAGAGAATGCAGCATGGCCCATGGACTTTCCGGCGGCGTGCGTTCTCCGGGAGGAACTTTTTTGGACATGAATGTAAAACGCCATCGTTTCCTGTGTGCTTTCCTCGCGCTGGCCGTCTTTGTGTCGGCCTTGTTTCCGGTGTCTGTCTATGCGCAGGAGCCGGAGCAGGCAGTCACCGAGACACTGACCGCTGAGGATGCCCAGCAGATGCAGCAGACCGACCAAGCCGTGGCTGCACTGACCGGGAGCGACGAATATACCGCCATGTCGCCGGATGAGCGGCGGACGGCCGCGCTGGAACAGCTGAAAGAGCTGTCGGACAAAGGGTTGGTGCAGGCCAAGTCGATCTGCGTCGATGACGAAAACGGCATGATCAGCTTTGCATATCCCTGCGGGGTCTGGGGCGGCATCCTGCTGCAGGACCCGGACGACGGCAACGACCTGAGCACCGTTTCCATGCCGGGCGAGGTCCAGCAGCCGCTGACCCTGACCGACCTGAAAAAGAACAAGATCGAGGATTTCGGGTCAGCAATGATCTACTACGCCTTTGATAATACCATCAACAGCTCCCGCTATCCGTACTATTCTTATATGAAGGGCTTCTGGTCGGCACTCGGGCTGGACACCCGGCTCGACACCACCGTGACCATCTCCGACCTGAAAAAGATGGGCCAGTACGATCTGTGCATCATCAGCGCGCACGGTGCCTACTACACCTACAACTATGGCCTGTTCTGGAAGCGCACCGCCACCGAGCCGGTCATCCTGCTCACTGAGGAAGCCACCCCCTACCGGGATCTGAAATACAGCATCGACCTGCTGAGCCACCGGATCATCAAGATCAACGGCCTGTACTCGGTCACGCCGGATTTCTTCCGCAGTGCGTATTTCTTTACCCCGATGGACGGCACCATCGTTCTCTCCGAGACCTGCGAGTTCGGCGGCGTGGATGACAGCCCGGACAGTGCCATGGGCGACGCCCTGCTCTCTGCCGGTGCCTCGGTGGTAATGGGCTACGTCAACAATGTCTACACAGTCTATTCCCGCAGCATCCTGTGGGACACCGTCAATCAGCTGATCTTGGGCTATCCCATCGAGTCGGCCCTCTCCCACGCCAAGGCCACCTACGGCGACAACGATCTGGTCTGGTACCGGGCGCAGGGCGGTCGCCGGCCTCATGCCGCCGCTGCCGTTCCGCAGCTGTACGGTGACACGCAGGCCATGCTGGATGTGCCCAGCTATGTCCGCAGCAGCCTGCAGACCGCCGCATAACCCGCTTTGGCGGTTGCACTTTTCGCCGAATTATACTATACTAGGGGATGGCAGAATTCTGCTATCCCCGTTTTGTTTATGAGGTATTTCACCGATGTCTGAATTTATCACGCATTCCCGCGAGGAAACCGTGGCACTGGGCCGGAAGCTGGCTTCCGTGCTCCAGCCGGGTGCTCTCATCGCGTTTACCGGCGGGCTGGGTGCGGGCAAGACCGCTTTCTGCGAGGGCATCGCCGAGGGCCTCGGCTGCACCGACCCGGTCAGCAGCCCGACCTTTGCCATCGTCAATTACTACCGCGGCCCCCGGCCTTTTGCGCACTTCGATCTCTACCGCATCTCCACCGAGAATGATCTCTGCGCTGCCGGTTTTTACGACTATCTCGATCAGGGGGCCATCGTCGCCGCCGAGTGGAGCGAGAACTTCGCCGACCTGCTGGCACTGGAAAACCCGATCCACATCGATATCCAGCGGCTGGACGATACCACCCGCCGCATCACCATAGAGGGGGTCACGTTATGAACATTTTAGCCGTGGATACCGCGGGCAAAACCGTCGGCGTTGCCCTGATGCAGGACGACCGCCTGCTCTACGAGTGCTATCTCGACGCGGGCATGACCCACAGCGAGACCCTGATGCCCCTCATCGACACCGCCCTCAGGCTCTGCGGCCTGACCTGTGCCGACATCGACCTCTACGGCGTCAACGCCGGGCCCGGCAGCTTCACCGGCCTGCGGATCGGTCTGGCCGCAGTCAAGGGCTTGGCCTTCCCCCGGGAAACGCTCTGCGCCCCGGTCTCAACGCTGGAAGCTCTGGCTGCCGCCCACACCGGCGAGGGCACCGTCCTCTGCGCGCTGGATGCCCGCCGCGCGCAGGTGTACAGTGCAGCCTTCGATCTGGCCACCCACACCCGCCTGCTGGACGACGACGCCCGGGCCGTGGCCGATCTCGCCCAATTTATAGAAAATTGCAAAAAGCCCCTGTTTTTTGTTGGTGACGGCGCGTCTCTGTGCTATAATAAATACGGTGACGTTCCCGGCGTGCTCTGCGTTCCGCCCGCCATGCGCAACGGCCGAGCCGGTGCCGTGGCACTGGTGGCCCGGCAGATGGCCCAGCGGGGCGAAGCCGTTCTGCCCGAAGCCCTGCTGCCGGATTACCACCGGCTGAGTCAGGCCGAGCGGGAGCGTGCCGAGCGTCTGGCCGCAGAAGCCGCATCCAAAACCGTTTGATCGAATCATTCACGATACAGCGAAAGGACAAAACATCATGGCAAAACCCATCGCACTTGCCGCCGACCACGGCGGATTTGAACTGAAAGAAGCAGTCAAAGCCCATCTGGACGAGAAAGGCATTGCCTACATCGACTTCGGCACCCACAGCACCGAGAGCGTCGATTACCCCGATATGGCCGTTCCCGCCTGCGATGCCGTCGTCAGCGGCCAGTGTGAAAAGGCCCTGCTGTTCTGCGGCACCGGTGTCGGCATGAGCATCGCCGCCAACAAGGTCAAGGGCATCCGTGCCTGCTGCTGCTCCGACAGCTTCAGCTGCGAGTACACCCGCCGCCACAACGACGCCAACGCCCTGTGCTTGGGCGGCCGTGTCGTGGGTGCCGGCCTCGCCATCCAGCTGGTGGACATCTTCCTCTCCACCGAGTACGAAGGCGGCCGCCATGCCCGCCGTGTGGCAAAGCTGGCCGAGATCGAGAACCGATAAGTTGCAGATCACCTCTCTGGCTGTGCCGCAGCCGGAGAGGTTTTTAACAAAACAAAAGGAGCGTGTTGTTATGACCCCTATGATCGTTGAGCATCCCCTGCTGCAGCACAAAATCAGCCTGCTGCGCAACAAGCAGACCGGTACCAAGGAGTTCCGCGACCTCGTCAGCGAGATCGCGACCCTGCTGTGCTATGAGGCCACCCGTGACCTGCCTCTGGAGGAGGTCGAGATCGAGACGCCCATCACCATGGCAAAGACCAAGGTTCTCGCCGGCCGCAAGCTGGCTCTGGTGCCCATCCTCCGCGCCGGCATGGGTATGCTGGACGGTATGCTGACCCTGCTGCCCGCCGCCAAGGTCGGCTTCATCGGTCTGTACCGCGACGAGACCACCCTGCAGCCCGTCGAGTACTTCTGCAAGCTGCCTCTGGACATCGCCGAGCGCGACGTTCTGGTTCTGGATCCGATGCTGGCTACCGGCGGCAGTGCCATCGACGCCATCACCCAGATCAAGAAGCACGGTGCCAAGCGGATCAAGTTCATCGGCCTGATCGCCGCTCCGGAAGGCATCGAGGCCCTGCACAAGGCTCACCCCGATGTGGACATCTACCTCGGTGCCAAGGACGACCACCTCAACGAGAACGGCTACATCGTTCCCGGTCTGGGCGACGCCGGCGACCGTATCTACGGCACCAAGTAATCTCCGCACGCACCACGTTTTCAACGAGCTGCCGCAAAGTGCGGCAGCTCGTTTTGTTTGTGAGCAAAAACGCCCAGCGTACGTTTCGTGGTACACTGAGCGTTTTCACTTATCACTTCATTCCGCGCAGACGCCGCACAAGGTCCGATGCGCTATACAGCACACGCGCCACCGATACAGCGTCCTCGCCCACAACGTAAAAGACCGAGTAGTTGTCCACCAGCATCTGCCGCAGCCCTTGGGTCCGCTCCGGCTCACTTTCCACCAGCGCACAGCGTTCCGGAAAGGCGTCCAACGACTGAATTGCCTCTGCGATGCGGTTGTACTGTCTCATGGCGGTGTCCGGTTCCAGCAGACGATCCGCGATATAGCTGTAAATTTGCTCCATGTCACTGAGAGCCGCACGAGAAATTTTCACATTGTACTGCTTCATCTGTGCTGTTCCCTGAACTGTGCGAATGCGCTTGCCGCATCCGCGGTGTCACCATTCTGGATTTCCTTGATGCCTACCTGCAAAGCGGCGTGAAGCTGATCGTCCGTCATGGTATCCGCGTTCAGCGCAGGCGGTGCCTTCGGCAAGGACAGTGCAAACGGGATTCCTCCCGTCATCGTGATCTGGCGCAGGTACATATCAATGGCCGTTGCCATCGGGATACCGAGTTGTTTCAGCACCTCTTCTGCCTGCTGTTTCACCGTAGGATTCACCCGGAGATTGAGCGTCATTGTTTTTTCCATGCGTATCACCTCAAGGCTATTGTAACGTATTTTGCGTCGCAAGTCAATCCTGTCTTATACACTGTATGGCGTTTCTTCCACGATACACCGAGCAATCACACCCCGCCCCGGATGCAGGCATCACACCACTGTTTGACCCTCTCACCGACTTCCTGCACCGACAGGCCCTCGACCGAGAGGAAGTCCACGTTTTCTTTTTGCGCAAACCATTTTCGTTTCAGCGGCAGCAGTGTTTTCAGATACTGCTCAAAAAAGTTCCGGCTCCGGGTCGCGTCATTCTCTTTGTGCCTGCGCAGTGTCTCTTCCCCTAGACTGTACCCTTTGTCAAGGACAACTTCAAAGATGTGACCCCTTTTATTTAGGCACAGGTCATTTTTGCTATCCCCGAAAATCATTCAGAAGTAGCTCAGCTGAACCCTTAAATATAGACAAT
>CAVKZS010000106.1:0-6324 GCA_963660925.1 Eubacterium sp. CAG:38
GGACAAAAAATAACCGCAGATGACAAAAAGGAGACCATACCCAGCCCATGTGGGCAGGTATGGTCTCTGTTTGTCAGATATTATTTTTAGCAAGGTGTTTTGTAAGCGTGGGTTTGGTTGTTGTAGAAGTATCCTTAATTGAAGGAAAGCCCGCGCTCCCATTTGCTCACGGCCTTATCCGAGACGTACAGCCGTTCGGCAAGGTCTTTCTGGGTCCATCCCTTTTCTTTCCGCAGCTGGGCCAGAAAGCTCCCGAGGGCCTGTTTGTCCAGTTCATAACTTTGTCGTTCCATCGCGCGTCCTCCTGTCCGGCTGTCCGGGTTTTCTGGTTTCAGTATAGTGGATTTCGGCGGCGGGTGCAACCGACTGGTGGTAGAATGAACGCTGGTACAGCAAAAGAGGCTTGTTTTTGTGCGGATGCACCCAAAACAAGCCTCTCTCTGTTATTCCGAATAATGTGCGAGGAACTGCTTGGTGCGCTCCTCCTGCGGGTGGTCGATGACCTGCTTTGCCGGGCCTTCCTCCACGACCACGCCGCCGTCCATGAAAAGGATGCGGTCGGCCACATCGCGAGCAAAGTGCATCTCGTGGGTGACGATGATCATGGTGGTCTTGCGGTCGGCAAGGTCGCGCAGAACGCGGAGAACTTCACCAGTCAGCTCCGGGTCGAGTGCGCTGGTCGGCTCGTCGAAGCAGAGGATGTCCGGGTGGAGGGCCAGTGCGCGGGCGATGGCGACGCGCTGCTGCTGGCCGCCCGACAGCTGGTGCGGGTAGTGGCCGGCACGCTCCGACAAGCCCATCTGGGCCAGCAGCTCCCGCGCCTGCTCTTCCAGCTCGGCGTGGATCTGCTTTTTGTTTGCCTTGTAGTCCGGGCGTTCTTTCGCCAGCAGCTCCCCCGCCAGCATCACGTTCTGTAACGCGGTGTACTGCGGGAACAGGTTGAAGTTCTGGAACACCAAGCCGAAGTGGAGTCGCTTTTTGCGGATCTCGCTCTCCTTCTGGGTGGCGGGGTCTGCGGCATCCCACATCACTTCGCCGCCCACCTTGATGACGCCGGTGTCAGGCCGCTCCAAGAAGTTCAGGCAGCGCAGCAGGGTGGTCTTGCCCGAGCCGGACGAGCCGATGATCGCCAGTGCCTCGCCCTGCTCGAGGGTGAGGGAGATATCCTTTAAAACGTGCGTGTCTCCGAAATTCTTGCCGATGCCGGAGGCTTCCAACAATGCCATAATTCGTTTCTCCTCTCAGCAGCGGAAATAATCCATCTTCTTCTCGGCCCAGTTGAACAGGATCGTCAGGGCACCGACGAACACAAGGAAGAAGATCGCGGTGGAAAACAGCGGCCAGATCAGGCCCTTCGCGCTGTACTCCTTCGCCATCATGATGATCTCTTTGTTGGCGATGGTGTTGGCCAGCGAGGTATCCTTGACGAGGGTGATGATCTCGTTGCCCATCGGGGGCAGGATGCGCTTGACCACCTGCAGCAGGGTGACTTTGAAGAAGATCTGGGTCTTCGTCATGCCGAGCACCTGACCGGCTTCGGTCTGGCCTTTCGGCACTGCCTCGATGCCGCCGCGGTAGATCTCGGAGAAGTAGCAGGCGTAATTGATGGCGAAAGCCACCACTGCTGCGACCATCCGTCCGCTGGAACCCGACGGCCACGGATTGGTCATCCCCATCAGGCCGGGGCCGAGGTAGATCACGATGATCTGCAGCATCAGCGGCGTGCCGCGGATGATCCAGACAAAGGTCTTGACCGCACCGCTCAGCGGCTTGCACCGGCTCATGGAGCCGAAAGCAACCACCAGACCCAGCGGCAGTGCGAACAGCAGGGTCAGAGCAAATAATTCACAGTTGAGCAGAAACGCGCCGGACAGACGCCCTACAATTACACCCACAAAAATACACCCGTTACTTGTTTTGCATTACGGCCGCAGCAGAACTCAGTCTGCCAGAGCCAGATCGTACTTATCGGCCAGAGCCTGCATGGTGCCGTCGGCAGTCAGCTCGTCGAACGCCTCATTGACAGCCTCAGCAGCATCGCTGCCCTTGCGGAAGGCCACGCCGTACTCCTCGGCGTTCAGCTCGTCCACGATCTTCAGGTTGGCGTAGTCGGTGCCCTCGCCGATCATGGCGTTGGCCAGCGTCAGGTCGAGCACAGCGGCGTCGGCAGTGCCGGCGGCCACTTCCATCAGGCAGTCGGTCTGAACGCTCTTGGAAACGTAATCGGCCTGTGCCAGATTCTCGTCGTCTGCAATGGCACTCTCACCGGCGGAACCGGCCTCGGCCACCACGGTCTTGCCGGCCAGATCGGCGGTGGAAGCATACTCGGTGCCGTCCTTCACGACCACGACCTGTGCGTTCTTGGCGTAAGCCTTGGTGCAGGCGGCGTTCTGCTGGATGTCATCGGTGATGGTCATGCCGTTCCAGATGCAGTCGATGCTCTTGGCGTCCAGCTCAACGATCTTGGTGTCCCAGTTGATCTCCACGAACTCCGGCTCCACACCCAACTTCTCGCAGACGGCGGTGGCCAGC
The DNA here is from genome assembly GCA_963660925.1 of Eubacterium sp. CAG:38. GTDB lineage: Bacteria > Bacillota > Clostridia > Oscillospirales > Ruminococcaceae > Faecalibacterium. The sequence continues at coordinate 2,533 of CAVKZS010000106.1, forward strand.
TCAGTATCGAAACCAGTGAAGTTGCCGTCATCGTCGGTGTAGTTCATCGGCTCATAGACGGTGTAGCCGATGGTCATCTTGCCTTTTTCCTTGATGTAAGCGAGGTCGCTGTCGGAGCTCTCGGACACTGCCGAACCAGAAGCCGCTGCGCTGGACGCAGTGGAAGAAGCTGCCGTGCTGGATGCCGCGCCGCCGCAGGCCGCAAGGCTCAGAGCCATGGCACCTGCCAAAAACATGGATACAAACCGTTTCATAATCCGTTCCCTCCTGCAAAAGCGGTTTTGTTTTACCGCTTTACCATGCTAAATTGTTAAATCGCACCCATAGAATACCGCGTTTGCTGCCCTTTTGCAAGAGGAAACGACAAAGTTTTTGCAAAAAGTGTATTCATGACAGTTTTTGTTCCGTTTTTTTGTTGATTTTGTTTATTTTGTTCTTCCGGTGGGCAGGGCCGGTATGGTATACTGAAGCCAGAAAGCCATTTTCTCCAGATCCCGAAGGGAGGATGATTTTATGGACTGGAATATCGGTTACACCCTCTGGATGTTCCTTGCTGCGTTTCTGACCGGCTGGAATGTCGTCGCCGTGCTGTTCCAGAAGCGGCAGTACAGCTATAAGATCGCGTTGTTCAGTGTGGGCTTCTTCTGCGTCGCCCTGCTGGAAGAGCTGCGGATGTTCTCGCAATGGCTCGACCACGGCGAGATGAAGATGCTGGAACACGCCCTGCAAACGCTTCCGTCCTATTTCGGCTATTGCTTCCTTGCAGTGATCGTACAAAATGCGATCCTGTTTGCCGTGGACTGGCGGCGGAACCATAACGGCAAAAAAGACAGAAATCAGTAAAATTCGATGTATGAGGGGAAATCGTGTATGAAACCATCGGTCAACGACTATTTTAAAAAGAACAAGCTCCGGCTCCTGCTGTTCGGGCTTTTCACGGCAGGCGTGTCCTTTCTGGCCCCGCTGAAAAGCTTTCAGCTCAAATGGCTGATCGACTCGAAGTCCAAAGAAGAAGCCTTCGGCTATCTCGGGCTGGTGTTCGCCATCACCTTTGCGAGCTGGCTGTGCGAGCGGTTGAGCCGCCGTTCCTTCACGAAACTGGCCTGCGGTGCGGTGGAGCAAGTGCGGAATCAGGTCATGAACCGGGTGCTCCGCCGGTCGGTGGCGCAGTACAATCAAGAGGACGATGCGGCTTACCTCTCCCTGCTGACCACCGACCTGCGCACCTTGTACGACGATTACTATATGTCGCTCTTCAACCTCGTGTTCTGGGGCGGCATCATGCTCTGCGCACTGGGGCTGTACCTCTATATCAGCCCGGTCCTGCTAGCGGCGATCCTGATCGTGACCATCCCACCGCTGGTGCTGCCCCGGATGATGAACGTCCGGCTGACCCACGCCCGCGACGCATTTTCGGCACAGATGGCGGAGTACACCGGCCAGCTGAAAGAACTTCTGGGCGGGTTTGAGCTGATCCGCGCCTTCCTGCGGGAGGATGCGTACAGTGCCCAGCACCGTACCGCCTCCCACAAGGCCGCGGAGAGCGAGCTTTCCTATCAGCAAAGCCTGAACGCCGTGGTGGTGAACACCTCTCTCATCAGCAACCTGATCTTCCCGGTGGTTCTGCTGATCGGCCTGCTGCTGGTGTTCAGCGGGAAGATCACCGTCGGCACCATGTCCACCGCCGCAAGCATGGCAAACTTTGTCATCACACCCTGCCACCAGATCGCCCAGTGCTACGCCAAGATCAAATCCTCCCGCGGCATCCGCACCCGGCTGGAAACCGCCATGTCCGGCGAAACCGAGACTGCCCATGGTGCACCGCTTGCGAAGATCGACCATCTGGTCTGCGAGGATGTCCGCTTCACCTACCCCGGTGCCGCCAAGCCGGTTCTGAACGGTGCCACCCTCACCCTTGAGGGCACCCAGAAAGCGGCCCTCGTCGGCGAGAGCGGCTGCGGCAAATCGACGCTGGCAAAGCTGCTGTTCCAGTATTACCCCGATTACACCGGCAGCATCCTCTTCAACGGACAGCAGGTGCGCAGCCTTGACCGGGCGGAGTTTTACCGGCACGTCGGCTACATTGTACAGACGGCCTATCTGTTCAACGACACTATCCGAAACAACATCTGCCTGCGGGAGGATTTCCCGGAAAAGCAGGTGGAGCACGCCGTAGCTTCCGCCGGGCTTTCGGAGTGGGTCGCTTCCCTGCCCGATGGTCTGGACACCGTCCTCAGCGAAAACGGCAAGAACCTCTCAGGCGGACAGCGACAGCGGATCGGCATTGCACGGCTGGCCCTGCGTCAGTACGACCTCATCATCGCCGACGAAATCACCGCCAGCCTCGACCCCGAGACCTCCCAGCAGGTCATGGCAAATCTGCTCTCCATGCCCTGCATGGTGGTCGCCATCACCCATGATGTCGCGGGTGCATTCATGCAGGGCTTTGATAAAGTGTATCATGTCCGGGCGGGAGTGGTCGCTGCTGAATAATCGTTTTCAAGCAAAAAGTTCCATGCCGACACCATTATGATGTCTGGGCATGGAACTTTTTCGTTTTATCGTTCTGCCAATGCTTTCCCGGCAGCTTTTTGCAGGTCGTCCACCGAGATGGTGCAGAGGGCGGCAAGGTCGGCGTCGGAGCCATCGGTCGGGATGGCTGCGATCTCCGAAGCGGTCTTACCCTTGAGGTAATCGCAGAAGCCCTCGCTGTGTTCGTACCATTCCTTGCCGAGCTTGGATGCCTGCCGCATCCCGTATTCATCGCCCTGTTCCAGCTTGGAGCGGACGGTATCCGGCGCACTGACGCCGCCGTCGGAGGAAACGGTCAGGGCCGGTTCGGTCATGTCGCCCGCGGCACTGGTCACCCGGCCGTCGGAGTCCACGGTCAGCGCAACGGCGGTCACATCCAACTGCGCGTTCACGTCTTGGTCATCGGTAGCGGTCAGGCTGGACGAGCCGTTGTCGGCTTCGATGCCGAGGGTCAGGGTGTCGCCCTTCGCCGCACCCAGAGCTTCCGCGTTGGCGCAGGCCTTCCCGATGGCCTCCCGGTAGCGGTCCACCGCAATGGTACAGCCGGACAGCAGGTCGGCGTCCTTGGGCTTGCCGTCCTCGTCGGTCTCCAGCTTGGACGCCTGCTCGGGCGTCATCCCTTTCAGGTAGTCGGCGAAGGCGTCCGCCTGCTCCGCCCAGCCCTTTTTCAGCGAGGACACCGCCGCCAGCGGGTAGTCGTCGCCCCGCTGCCGCTTGGTGCGGTAATCGGTCGGCATGGTCACCGCACCGCTGCCGTCTGCGGAGATGTTCACTTCCAGCTCATCCAACCGGACGTCCACCAGCTTGCCCTCGGCGTCCAGCAGGACCGCCGCCGCGATGGTGTTGATTTTCCCCGTCCGGTCCTGATCGGTGGCTTCGGTCAGGATGCCGAGACCCGTGCGCCATGCCGCCGTCTGGCTGTCGCTGGCACTGCTGGAACTTCCGGTGCTCCCGGAAGAGCTCATGCTGCCGGACATACTGCCCGAAGAATCAGGCTTCTTCCCACAGGCCGATAAGATCAGCGCGGCGGCCACCGCTGCACTGAGTACCGCCCGATGTGTTTTTCTCATGAATCTACGCTCCCTTTCCAATGGCTTTGGGAGTAGTATATCCAATGAAAAACGAATTATTACATTAGACTGTACCCTTTGTCAAGGACAACTTCAAAGATGTGACCCCTTTTATTTAGGCACAGGTCATTTTTGCTATCCCCGAAAATCATTCAGAAGTAGCTCAGCTGAACCCTTAAATATAGACAAT
>CAVKZS010000107.1:0-6225 GCA_963660925.1 Eubacterium sp. CAG:38
GTGATGGTGCAGTCAACGTAGTTCGGATGGATACCCTGTTTCATTCTTTTCACCTCAATTCTGGTTCTGACTTATTGGGGCCATATTTGATGTATGTGCCCATCACAACCTTCAATATCGGCTACCCCCGCGAGCGGCCTTGGAAACGATTGCCTTAATATTATAGCACTTCTGCAGAAAAACGCAAGAGGAAAAATCAAGTTTTTTCGGTTTTCCCGGCGAAAGTCTTTCCTTTGCTGGGCCGCTCTCCCCTCTTTCCTCACAGGTCAGCGGCGGAATCCGTCCAGCAGGCGGGCCAGCCAGCTCTTGTGCACCGGCTTTTCGTACACCGCCGGGCGTACCGGCTGGGGCGCAGGCTGTGCGGCGGGCTGCGGTGCCGGAGCTTCCGGCTTCTTCTCGGGTTCAGCCGGTGCGGGCTGCGGAATTGCTTCCGGGGCGGCAGGCATTTCAGCCACCGGTTCCGGCTCCGGCTGTGCTTTCAGCGATTCCGGTTCTTCCGGTGCTGCGGACACGGACTCGGCCGGTTGAAAACTGGTCCAATCGTCCTTCAGCAGATCGTACATCCCCATCTGGCTGTTCACCAGCGGTTCGCCCTCGGCGGGTTTCACCTTCTGGTAAGTGCCGTCGGCCCGCATTTCCCGGGCATTGACGTTATCCCGGAGCTGCAATTGCAGGATGTCGGTCAGCTTTTTGACCAGCAGCGGTGCATCCACCCGGACGCCCACCTCCACGCGGCACTCGGTGTTCCGGGTCAGGAAGTCGCCGGACGCGATATAGATGCGGGTATTCTGCCCATCGAAGAAGCTGTAAATGCGGCCATGCTCAAGATACCGGCCCACGAGACTGCGGATGTGCAGGTTCTCGGTCTTGCCGGGCACCTCGGCCCGGACGCAGCAGATGCCGCGCACGATCATGTCGATCCGGACACCGGCACAGCTGGCTTCTTCCAGTTTCAGGATGATGTCCCGGTCGCTGATGGAGTTGTTTTTCAGGATCATGGACGCGGGCCGGCCCATCTTGGCGGCAGCGATCACCCGGTCCATCTCGTCCAGCAGGACGCTCTTGAACCGAAGCGGAGCCACCAGCATGGTCTCGCTGGTCTCGGTCAATTTCTGCACCGCGAGGTTCTGGAACACGTTGGAGGCTTCCTCGCCGATCTGCAGATCTGCCGTGATGAAGGAATAATCGGTATACAACTCGCTGGTTTTTTCGTTGTAGTTGCCGGTGCCGATCTGGGTGATGTAGGAATAGCCGTCGGCGTTCTTTTTGGTGATGAGGGTCAGCTTGGAGTGGACCTTATAATCCTCGAAGCCGTAGATGACGGTGCAGCCCGCCTCTTCCAGCTGCTTCGACCAGTCGATGTTGTTCTGTTCGTCAAAGCGGGCGCGCAACTCCACCAGAGCCACGACCTCCTTGCCGTTCTCGGCGGCTTCGATCAACGCCTGCACGATCTGGGACTCCCGCGCCATCCGGTAAAGGGTCATCTTGATGGAGATGACATCCGGGTCGTGGGCGGCTTTTTTGAGCATGGCGATGAAGGGACGGATGGACTGGTACGGGTAGCTGAGCAGGACATCGTGTTTCTGCACTTCCGCGGCCAGATCGTAGTCCGGCGGCGGCAACATCGGCCGGGCGGCCGGGTAGAACAGTTCCGGGTGGCTGTCGCTCTCCATCTTTGCCGTCAGCTTGTAGAAGAAGCTCAGATCCAGCGGGCTCTTCTGCACAAAGACCCGCTTGTGGCTCAGTTCCAGCTTATCGCAGAGCAGTCGGGTGACTTCCGGCGGGGCGGAGGGCGTCATCTGCAGACGGACGGCGGCCAGCTTGCGGCGGCGTTTGAGCAGGTCGGCCATGATCTCGCGGTAGTCGATGTCATGGTCCATCATCCCCTCTTTCACGTCGATGTCGGCGTTGCGGGTCACACGGAATACGCACTTTTCCTGAATGGCATCCTTGCCGAAAATCATGGAGGCAAAGTGCATCACCAACTCTTCCACAAGAGCAAACTGCGTCTGGCCCTCTTTCTTGATGATGTGCATCCGCTCCATCTGGCTGGAGATCGGCACGATGCCGAGGCTCGGCTCGTTCATGTGCTTTTCCTTGAGCAGAACGCCGAGATAGATCTCCTTGTTGCGCAGGAACGGGAACGGGTGGCGGTCATCGACGATCTGCGGGCTGAGAATCGGGAACAGTTCGTTCTCGAAGTACTTCTTCCAGAAATGCTCATCCTCCCGGTTCAGGTCGGAGAAATCCACCTTTTTATAGCCGCAGTCCGCCAGATTTTCGAGGGCCTTGGCGTAATATTTGTCGCAATCCTCCTGCAGCTGGGCCGCTTTGGACATGATGGCGTTCAGCTGCTCTTCGGCAGTCATGTTGGTCTTGTTCTCGCGTTTTTCCTTCTTGCCGCGCATGAGGTTGGCCCGCTCCTGCAGGGAGCCGACACGCACCATGAAAAATTCGTCCAGATTGGAGCCGTAGATCGCAAGGAACTTGACCTGCTCGCCCAGCGGAACGTTTTTATCCTTGCCGAGCACAAGGACCCGGCGGTTGAAGTCCAGCCAGCTCAGTTCGCGGTTGATGAAAATGCTATCCTCTTTCATACTGATCCCCTTTTCCGCCTCTGCTGCGAGGCAGTTTTCAGCTCACGGTCGCCAGTTCGCCCCAAGACGCCACGATCTCCGCGGTCAGTCCCGGGACTTTTGCCGCATCTGCCACCTGACGGAACGCGCCGTTGCGCAGCCGGTAATCCAGAATGGCCTGCGCCCGCTTCTCCCCGACGCCGGGCAGAATGGTCAATGCCTCCAGCCCGGCGGTGTTCAGATCCACCCGTGCCAGCTGCACAAGCGGCACCGACTGCGGTGCGGCGGGCGGCTGCTCCGGATGGAGCGGAACTGCAAACCAGAATGCCATCGCCGTGCAAAGGGCCGCAGCCCCGGCTGCAAGGAGCAAAAAGCAAGCCTCCCTGCGGGTAAGAGCGGTTGTTTTCATTGTACCATAATCCTTCCAAAAAGAAAGCCCCCTGCATCAGAAATACAGGAGGTTTTACACAAACTTTACTGCAATTTTTCGGCACTGCGCACAAAGCGGTACAGCACTTCGGCGGCGGCACCGTTGTTGTGGTCGGTCAGGGTCACTTCATCGGCGGCAAGGCGCAGTTCGGCCAGCGCATCGGCCGGCACCACACTGTGGCCTGCCAGCTTCATCAGGTCGAGCATCTGGGCGCAGTTGGCCGCCACGGTCAGTTCACTGGCCGTCCAGCCTGCCGGCGGACAGACCGCGTTGACCATGGCCGTGCCTGAAACAAGGCTGGGCGTCAGCACCAGCACGTCCGGCGCGATCCGCTCCCAGTGGAGCAGGCCGGCAGCCTCGCCCAGAGCCTTTTCCATCACGGGCACCAGCGGCATCTGCTTTTTATCCTGATAGAGCAGGATGCGCAGCACATCCTCGCCCCGGACATCTGCCGCGCTGCCGAGGATGAAGGGCGTCCACTCCCGCCGCAGATGCTGCTCGAGAGCCTCGCTCATCCGCAGTACCCGGGTAGAACCATCCGCCATCTGCAGGGCAATGCCAAGGCCCACCGCCGCCGGCAGCTTTTGCAGGACGTTCTCTTCCAGCCCGGCAAAGCTGCAGAGCGGCTGGCCGCTGCCGGACGCAAAACTATACGCCAGCGTGCCGCCGCAAACCAGTGCAGGCGCACTGAGCCGCACCCCGCCCAGAATGGTGCGGACGGCGCGGGGCGACCGCTGGGAAAAGACGGTCAGTTTTCCGCCCCGGCTGCCGAACAGCTGAAGCACATCCCGGAGCACCTGTGGGACACTCCCCTCCTCATTGAGGAGCAGATTGTCCAGATCGCAGAGCACAAGGGTCGATTCCAGTGTCATCTTCATGATTTCCCCCTTCGGAGCGTCGCAAGAAAATGCGTAAAGTAGTCGGGAAGTTCCGAGTCAAACCGCAGGAACTCCCCGGTGATGGGATGGACAAAGCCCAGCGTCTTGGCGTGGAGGCACTGCCCGTGCAGGCTGGTGATGCAGTTGTGGGGGCCGTAGACCGGGTCGCCGGCCACCGGATGGTGGATGGACGCCATGTGGACGCGGATCTGGTGGGTACGGCCTGTTTTCAGCCGGCATTCCAGCATGGTGAACTCGCCCAGACGTTCCAGCACCTTGTAGCCGGTGTAGGCATACTTGGTATGGGGTTCGTTGGACGGATAGACCGCCATCTTCTTCCGGTCGGTCTTGGAGCGGCCCAGATTGCTCTCCACAAAGCCCTCGTCCTGCGCAAAGCCGCCGTAAACAATGGTATTGTAGGCCCGCTCCACGCTATGGACGGCCATCTGCTGGGATAAGCCGATGTGGGTCGCGTCATCCTTGGCGACCACCAGCAGGCCGCTGGTGTCCTTGTCGATCCGGTGGACGATGCCGGGCCGGATCTCGCCGCCGATTCCCGAGAGACTCCCCTTGCAGTGCCAGAGCAGTGCGTTGACAAGGGTGCCGTCCGGATTGCCGGGCGCGGGATGGACCACCATCCCCTTGGGCTTGTTGACCACCAGCAGGTGCTCGTCCTCATAGACGATGTCCAGCGGGATGTCCTGCGGCACCGCCTCGATGGGCTTTGCATCCGGGATCTCCAGCAGAATGGTGTCGCCGGGTTTGAGCTTCAGGCTCTTGGCCACCGACTTGCCGTTGCAAAGGACGTGGCCATCGGCTACAAGATTCTGCAGTGCGCTGCGGGAAAGGCCGGTGTCCTCCCCGCTCAGGAAGCGGTCGATCCGCTGGCCCGCGGCCTCGGTCTCAACGATAAATTCACGCTGTTCCATGGCTCACGGCTCCTTGGAGTTTTTGGATTCTTCGCCCTGCACTTCCTCAAGGAAGATCACCAGTACCCACAGGGCCACGCCCACGCAGACGCAGATATCGGCAAAGTTAAAGACCGCAAAGTTCATGAACAGCAGGTTGATGTAGTCCACCACCTCGCCGTTGAGCACCCGATCGATCAGGTTGCCGATGCCGCCGCCCAGCACGAGGATGAATGCGGCCTGCTGCAGCAGCTTGCCCCGGCTGCGAAAAAACAGCTCGTAGGCGACCAAGATCAGCGCGGCACTGGTGGCCACGATGAGGAACAGCTGCTTGCCGCTGAGCAGGCTGAACGCCATGCCCTGATTGAGGACGAACCGCAGCTCCACCACATGGGGGATGAAGGGCATCGCCCCCACCGGAGCCAGCGTGTTGACCGCCCAGAGCTTGATGAGCTGATCGATGCCGACCAGTGCGGCGACACAGACCAGATTGATGATGACAAACGCCATAGTTTTCTCCTAGTCCAACATAAACAAAAGCATCTGCAACGCTTTTTTCGGAATGAGCCAAGAATTGCAGACGCCTTTATTTGTTTATGCGATGATCTGAGTTATGCCTCTACCACACTGGCGCAGCGTGCGCACAGGGTGGGATGTGCGGCGTGGGCGCCGATGTCTGCGGAGTACTTCCAGCAGCGTTCGCACTTCTCGCCGGTGGCGTGTGCGGCTACAACACCCAGACCCTCAACGGCGGAGGCGGCACCGCCCTCGCCCTTGACCAGCTCCACATGGGAGACGATCATCAGGTCAGCCAGCTCGTCCATCGGGATGCTGTTGAGCAGGCCGTAGACGGCATCATTGCAGTACAGGGTAACGGAAGCTTCCAGCGAAGCACCGATGGTCTTTTCGGCACGGGCCTGCTCGAGGACCTTCTTGACCTCGTCGCGGACGGCGATCAGCTGCGCCCACTTTGCCTTGAACTCCTCGCCGGCGGCGTAGGCACCGGCCTTGGGCATATCCTCAAAGACGACGTACTTGTTCATGCCCTCGGTCTTGGGCAGGAAGTCCCAGATCTCCTGACTGGTGAAGCAGAGGATGGGGGCGATGATCTTATCCAGCGCGACAAGGATCTTGTACATGGTGGTCTGGGCTGCGCGGCGGCCGACGCCGTTGGTGCAGTACAGACGATCCTTAGTGACATCCAGATAGAAGTTGGACATGGCGACCACGCAGAAGTTGTAGACAGCGTGGTAGACCTTGTTGAAGTCGTACACGGCATAGCCTGCGTTGGTGGCCACCAGCAGGTCATCCAGAGCCGCCAGTGCCCAGCGGTCGATCTCCTGCAGCTGGTCGTCGGCTACACAATCGGTGTTGGGATCGAAGCCGTCGAGGTTGCCGAGGATAAAGCGGGCGGTGTTGCGGATCTTGCGGTA
>CAVKZS010000108.1:0-5549 GCA_963660925.1 Eubacterium sp. CAG:38
TAGAGCACCAGCCTGTCACGCTGGGGGTCGTCGGTTCGAGCCCGATCCGGGTCGCTTCGTCGGAATGTCAGACGTTTGTCTGGCGGTCTTACAAGTAAGACCACCGCAACAAACACTGAAATTCCTCCTCTTCCCCACAAACCTTTGCTTCGCAAATCTTTGCGGGGGCCCCGTTTGAAACAAGAACGGGAGGGTGCAGGGATAAATGCGCCGAATATGCGGCCGTAGCTCATCTGGTAGAGCGCCACCTTGCCAAGGTGGAGGTAGCGAGTTCGAGCCTCGTCGGCCGCTCCAACACGAAGCCGTTGCAATTGCGTCCTGTTACGCAGCTGCAACGGCTTCTTTTGCTTTATGAACAAATGTTGACAGGATTCGTCAGAACTCGTATACTAGAAACCTGTGAACTATTTTAAGGAGCCGGCATCCTGCCGGAAAAGGAAAGGGAGGGGAAAACCACTGTGATATTCGGCAAGTATATCAACCGCTACTACCTCAAAAACGCGCCCGCGCTGCTGCTGGGCCTGTTGGCGTTGCTGGCGGTGGACGTCATCCAGCTCAAGATCCCGCAGCTGTACCGCTTGGTCATCAACGGCGTGAACTTGGGGCAGGTGGTCGTGGACGGCGAGACCGTGGCGTTTACCAAGGAAGTGCTGTTCCAGCAGATCTGTCTGCCGATGATCTGGATCGTTGTCATCATGGTCATCGGGCGTTTTTTGTGGCGCATCTGCTTCTTCGGCTCGGCCATCCGGGTGGAGGCCGACCTGCGCGAGAAGATGTTTGACCACAGCCGCAAGCTTTCGCAGCAGTATTATCAGGTGAATAAGGTCGGTAACCTGATGAGCCTGTACACCAACGACCTTGACACCATTCAGGAGTGTTTCGGCGATGGCGTGCTGATGTTCTTCGACGCGCTGACGCTGGGTCTGCTCGCCCTTTATAATATGTGGCGGATGGACCACACCCTGACCCTGCTGGCCCTGATCCCGGCGGCGGTGATGTTTGCCATCGGCACCGTCATGGGCAAGGTGATGACCAAACGCTGGGAGGAGCGTCAGCAGGCGTTCTCCGACCTGTCGGATTTCGCGCAGGAGAACTTCTCCGGCATCGCGGTCATCAAGGCGTTCGTCAAAGAGCTGAAAGAGCTGATGGCGTTCCGGAAGCTGAACAAGCAGAACGAAGAGATCAATGTGACCTATACCAAGATCGCCACGCTGCTGGAAATTCTCGTCACCCTGTTCGTCGAGTCGGTCATTTGTGTCATTCTGGGTTACGGCGGCTATCTGGTCTATCAGGGCCGGTTCAATGCCGGTGAGCTGGTAGAGTACATCGGTTACTTCGAGGCCATCGTCTGGCCCATCATGGCCGTTTCGATGCTGATCGAAAAGACTTCCCGCGGCAAAGCATCCCTCAACCGGATCAGCGAGCTGCTGGATGCGCCCATCGACGTGGCCGATCGCCCGGGTGTGCCCGACCTCGAAAACGTCAAGGGCGGCATTGAGTTCCGTGACCTGACCTTCCGTTATCCGGACGGTGAGTACGACGTCCTCAAGAACATTTCCTTTACCATCCATCCCGGCGAGAGTGTCGGCATCGTGGGCAAGACCGGTGCGGGCAAAACGGCTCTGGTCGATCTGCTGCTCCGTACCTACAACGTGCCGGACGGCACCCTGTTTGTGGACGGCAAGGACGTCAACACCGTTTCCATCCACTCGGTGCGCAACGCCTGCGCCTATGTCCCGCAGGACAATTTCCTCTTCTCGGACACCATCGCTCACAACATCAGCTTTGGCGTGGACGATGCCACACAGGAGGAGATCGACCGGGCGGCAAGTCTGGCCGATGTCCGGGACAACATCGTGGACTTCAAGGACGGCTATGAGACCATTCTGGGCGAGCGCGGCGTGACCGTTTCGGGCGGCCAGAAACAGCGCATCTCCATCGCCCGGGCCCTGCTCAAGAACGCGCCCATCCTGATTCTGGATGACTCGGTGTCGGCAGTGGATACCCGCACCGAGAAGATCATCCTTGAGAATCTGCACACCAGCCGGGCAGGGAAGACCACCCTGCTGATCGCCCACCGTATCTCGACGGTGGAGGGCTTGGATAAGATCATCTTCCTCGACGAGGGCACCGTGCAGGCGGTCGGCCCGCACGACCGGCTCTATGCAACCTGTGAAGAATACCGCAAGATGGTCGATCTGCAGCGTCTGGAAGACGAAGTGGGAGGGGGCAACGCATGATGAATCTGAATCCACTTCTGTTGGTCGGTGCCGTCATCGGCGTGGTCACCGCCCTCCTGCTCTTTGCCTACGCGACGGTCAAGGACAAAAAGACCGCCATGGGATTCGAGCGGAACATGGACGACAGCGAGATCGTCCGCCGCCTGATGCAATACGCGAAACCTTATGCCGGCAAGTTCGTCCTCGTCGGCTTCCTGATGCTCTTCTCCATCGCCTACGACATCGCGTCGCCCCTGATCGTCGGTTCCATCGAAGAGCTGGTCACCGGCGACTTTGCGCTGAGCCAGCTGTTTGCATCGGTGGCTGTGTACGGCGGCATACTGGTCTTTTCGATGGCAAGCACCTATTTTCAGGCCGTTATCCTGCAGCGGGTCGGCCAGCGGATCATCTCTGATCTGCGCGAGGATCTGTTCACCCACATCGAGTCGCTCTCGCATGAGCAGCTGAACGAGATCCCGGTCGGTAAGCTGGTCACCCGCGTGACCAACGACACCAACGCCATCTCGATGATGTTCACCAACCTCTTGGTCCAGCTGACCAAGAACTGCTTCGTCATCCTCGGCATTCTGGTGGCGATGCTCTGCCTGAACTACGAGCTGACCCTGATGGTGCTCTGCTTTGTGCCGTTCATCGTCATTTTTACGGTCATCTTCCGCAAGTTCTCCCGCCGTGCGTACCGCAAGGTGAAGGACGCCACCACCGACATCAACACTTACTTGTCCGAAAACCTTTCGGGTATCAAGGTGACCCAGATCTTCGGCCGGGAAGATGCCAAGATGGAGGACTTCCGCCAGAAGAGCCAGAAGCTGGCCCGCGCCAAGCAGGAGCAGATCTTCGTGTTCGGCGTGTTCCGCCCGCTGGTCTATATGCTCTACATCAGCTCCATCCTCTGCCTGTTCTATCTGGGCGGCATGGGCTATCTGGACAACGCCAGTTTCCTTGGCCAGACCATTTCCAGCGGCACCATCGTCACCTTCTATATGTACATCTCCAAGTTTTTCACCCCCATCCAGAACCTCGCCGAGCAGTTCAACTGGCTGCAGTCGGCGTTCGCGTCCTCCGAGAAGGTGTTCTCCATCATGGACATCCAGCCCAAGCTGGTGGATGCCCCGGATGCCATCGAGCTGGACGAGGTGAAGGGTGAGATCGAGTTCAAGGACGTCTGGTTCAGCTACATCCCCGGCGAGTGGGTGCTGCAGGGCGTTTCCTTCCATGTCAATCCGCGGGAGACGGTGGCCTTTGTCGGCTCCACCGGTTCGGGCAAGAGCACGATCCTGTCGCTCATCTGCCGGAACTACGAGTTCCAGAAGGGCGAGATCCTGATCGACGGCATCGACATCCGGAAGATCAAGATCTCCTCGCTCCGCCGTCACTTCGGCCAGATGCTGCAGGATGTGTTCCTCTTCTCGGGCACCATCCGCAGCAACATCGTCCTGCGGGAAGAGGGCATCTCGGACGAGGAAATTATGCAGGTCTGCCGGTACGTCAACGCCGATCACTTCATCAACAAGCTGGACCACGGTCTGGATGAAGAAGTCCGGGAGCGCGGCAACAACTTCTCGGCGGGTCAGCGGCAGCTGCTCAGCTTTGCCCGCACCATCCTGCACAAGCCCAGTGTGATGATCCTCGACGAAGCCACCGCCAACATCGACACCGAGACCGAGCTTCTGATCCAAGATTCGCTGGAAAAGATGCGCACCGTCGGCACCATGCTGATCGTGGCGCACCGCTTGTCTACCATCCAGCACGCGGACAACATCATCGTGCTGTCCCACGGCAAGATCCTTGAGCAGGGAACCCATCAGCAGCTTCTGGCCCAGCATGGCCGGTATTATCAGCTGTATACCTTGCAGTATCATAAAGAACAGATGGATAAGTAACTTTTATGCCCTGGCTCTCCCTTTGGGAGAGCTGTCTGCGAAGCAGACTGAGAGGGTGAGGCCGCTGACAAAATAACAAAAACACCGCGATACGATGGAGCTTTCCAAAAGCCATTGTATCGCGGTGTTTGTTTTCTCAATTTCTGCCATCCTCGCCCTCTCCGTCATCGCTGGCGCGATGCCACGGCCTACCCTTTGTCGCTGACGCGACATCTCCCTCCGGCCGGAGGGAGTCTTTCCCAGAGTGGGAGGCAAGAAAGAGATCACATCGTCAAAATCAGCGCGCAGAGCGGCAGGGTGACGATGCTGAGCAGGGTGGTCAGGACGACGCACCCGGCGGCGAAGCGTTCGTCGTGGCCGAACTGCACCGCGAACACCGAGGTGATGGCGGCAGCCGGGCAGCACTCGAGCAGCAGCACCACCTGTGCGGACATCCCGTGGAAGCCCAGCAGGGCGAACACCGCCACACAGACCGCCGGGATCAGCACCATCCGGAGGCCGGCCAGTTTCCAGATGTGCCTGTCGCAGACGATGCTCTTCAGGTCGCCGGCGGCGATCAGCATACCGGTGATGAGCATCGAAAGCGGGGTGTTCATGCCGCTCAGCAGGTCGATGGGCTGGGCGATGAGGTTCGGCACCGGGATCTGGAGCAGATAGATGGCAAGACCCACCACCATGGCGTAGAGCACCGGCGTGTGGAGCAGGCTGCGGGCGACCTCCTTCGGGCTGGAACTGCCGCTGACCATGCCGTAGCCCATGGTCCAGAGCAGGATGTTGAACACGGTGACGTAGGCACTGGCGTAGAGCAGGCCCTCGGAGCCGAAGAGGGCCGAGATCAGCGGGAACCCCATATAGGCCGCATTGGAAAAGACGCAGGCAAAGCGGAAGATGGGGGCGCGGCGGTCCTTCCGGCGGGCCGTCAGCACCAGTGTAATGACTGTGCCGATCAGGATGGCGAGAACGCTCATCCCGAAAGCGGCCAGCAGGTTGTGTAAAATCTCCTCGCTGAACTCCATCATGTAAGAGTGGACGATCATGGCCGGGACGACCAGATAGAGCAGCAGGTTCGAGAGGGTCTGCTTGCCCTCCTGCTTGAGCACACCGGTCTTGACGGCGACGAAGCCGCAGCCGATGAGCAGAAACAGGATGATGACCTGCTGCGCGGTGATGAGTGCCAGTTCCATAAAAGTACCTCCCCACAAGTGTTCCGGAACCGCTGAATGCGAACGTGAAAGATATCACAATGAATACAACATAGATATAACACAAAACGGCCCGATTTGCAAGAGCAAACAGGCCGTTCGGTGAAATTTAAACTGTACCCATAAGAGTGGACACCATGAAATGTGAGATTTTCCGTCAAAAGCAGAAAAGCATAGGCCACATCAGGCAAACACTTCTTAACCTCTCTCCTGATTTGTGTTATTCT
>CAVKZS010000109.1:0-4955 GCA_963660925.1 Eubacterium sp. CAG:38
GGCCACCATGCAGGGCTGGGTATATTCGGTCTGATTCAGAACGCCGTCCGGGTCGTCGAAGCAAACACGGTGCAGGTCAAAATCCAGCTCCGCGCTGTCGAACGCCGCCCAGAATGCGGGAGATGCTTCGTAAAATTCTTTTCCCATGCCGGGGTGCTGAGCACCCTGACCGGCATACAACACGGCAAGTTTCATTGGTTCTGCCTCCATTCGGTCACAAGTTCGTCCATCAGCTCGCGGACGGTGTACATCCGGTCGAGCCGGCCCACGTTGGCCCCGCAGAAAAACAACCCCTCTTCCACATTGCCCTTCACGGCCTCGATCAGCGCGTGAGTGATGCAGTAAGGCACTTTGGCGGGGTCACAGGTCTTGAGACAGCGGGCACAACGCTTCGGCGGGAAGCGTTTTCCCTCCGCCAACGCCTGCACAAGGGGCGTGTTCAGCGCGCGGCCCGGCATCCCGACGGGGCTGTGAATGATCCGCACTTCCTCGGGGCCGGCGTTCAGCAGAACGTCCTTGTACCCTTGGGCGGCGTCGCACTCATAAGTGGCGATAAAGCGGGTGGCGATCTGTACTCCAGCGGCTCCCAGCCGGGTAAAATGGGCCATGTCCGCCCCGGTGTACACGCCGCCCGCCACAAAGACCGGGATGGCGTGCCCGAACTGCGCTTCAAAGGGTTTTACCTCTGCCAGCACCTCGGGCAGGATCTCGTCAAGAGCCGCGCACTTCCCGGCCAGCAGATCGTCCTCGGAAAAGCCGAGATGCCCGCCCGCCTTGCAGCCCTCGATGACCACAAAATCCGCGGTGCGGCCAAACTCCTTGGCCCAGCGGCGGAGGATGAGCTTGGCGGCCCGTCCGCTGGACACGATGGGCGCAATGGCGACCTCCAGCGTGTTCACGATCCCGGGCAGTTCCAGCGGAAGCCCCGCGCCGGAGACCACGGCATCCACACCTGCTTCGACAGCGGTGCGGATGGCGGCGGCATAATCCTGCGTGGCAACCATAGCGTTGATGGCGACCATCCCCGCACCTTGGGCGATCTGCTTTGCCTTCCGGATCTCGGCGGCGAGGGCACGGTGGTTGGCCGCGGCCGGGTCCCGGGCAAAATCCGGTTCCCGGTAGCCTGCGTCGGCAGTGGAGATGCACCCCATGCCGCCGCAGGCCGCCACTGCACCGGCCAGCCCGCCAAGCGAGACCCCCACGCCCATACCGCCCTGCAGGATGGGTACCGGCAGAGCCTTTTTGCCAAGGGTCAGCATTCTTCGCTCAGCACATGGATGCGCTGCCTCCCGCTGGTCCACAGATCGTCGAGGATGTCGGCCACCGGGCGGATCTCGTGGAGCATTCCGGCCACCTGACCGGCCATCAGACTGCCGGTGGCGGTGTCGCCCTCAAAAACGGCCCGGCGCAGGCTGCCGAGAGTGTATTTTTCCAGCTCCATCTTGTCGGCTCCGGCCTTTTCCTGCCGGACATACTCGCGGCTCATCCGGTTTTTCAGCACACGCACCGGTGCGCCCACGCTGCGGCCGGTCACGATGGTGTCGCTGTCCTTGGCCTTGAGCAGAGCGGCCTTGTAGTTTTCGTGGATGGGGCACTCTTCGCTGACCAGCAGGCAGGTGCCGATCTGCACGCCGCAGGCTCCCAGTGCCAGTGCCGCCGCCAGCTGACGGCCATCGGCGATGCCGCCCGCCGCAATGACAGGCACTTTCACAGCATCCACCACCTGCGGTACCAGTGCCATGGTGGTCATCTCGCCGACGTGTCCGCCGCTCTCGGTGCCCTCGGCGATTACTGCGTCGATGCCGAGGGGTTCCAGATGCTTGGCCAGCACCGCGGCAGCAACCACCGGGATCACCTTGATGCCGGCGGCTTTCCACTGGGGGATGTATTTGCCCGGATTGCCTGCGCCGGTGGTGACGACTTGGACGCCCTCTTCCACCACGATCTGCGCGAACTCGTCCGCCTGCGGGTGCATCAGCATGATGTTGACGCCAAAGGGCTTGTCGGTCAGTTCCTTGCAGCGGCGGATGTTCTGGCGCAGGGTGTCGGCGTTCATGCCGCCGGCCCCGATCAGGCCCAGTGCCCCCGCATTGGAGCAGGCTGCGGCAAACTCACCGGTGGCGATGTTCGCCATGCCGCCTTGGATGATGGGGTACTTGGTCCCCAGAATTTCGTTTAAAAGTTTCATATTCACTCTCTATACTGAAAAATCGCTCCGCCCCATGTCAGCCCGCCGCCGAAGCCGATGCAGGCCAGCGGCCGGCCCACGGGCAGCTGCCCGCTCTCGGCCAGCTCGTTGAGCGCGACCGGGATGCTGGCGGCACTGGTGTTGCCGTGGCGGTCCATGTTCTTGTAAAATTTCGCCGGGTCTGCGTGCAACGCCCGGACGCAGTGGTCGATGATCCGGCTGTTGGCCTGATGGCAGACCACCCACGACAGGTCATCGAGGGTCAGCTGCGTTTCGTCCAGCACGGTGTGCAGGCACTTCGGCAGGGCGTCCACTGCAAAGCGGAAAACCGCCTTGCCGTCCATGGTGATGGGCGCGGAGCCGTTTCGGTCCGGCCCGCCGGCATGGAGGACGTCGCTCCCCCGCGCGCCCAGCGTCAGGGCAAAAGGCGTGTCGGCCTGCCGGAAAATGGCGGCTCCCGCCCCATCCCCAAAGAGGACGCAGGTCGCGCGGTCGTCGGGGTCCATCAGACGGGACAACGCTTCGCACCCGATCACGAGGGCGTACTGCCCGCCCATGGTCGCCAGAAGCCCCCGCGCCACCGCCATTCCGTAGAGGAAGCCGGAACAGGCCGCGTTGATGTCCATCGCGGGCCGATCCTCGGGCAGACCCAGTGCCGCCTGCACTTGGCAGGCCACGCTGGGGGTCGCATCCGGGGCCGACAGGGTGGCGCAGACGCAGCACCCGATGTCCGCCGGGGAAAGGCCGCTGCGCTCCAACGCCTGCCGCGCGGCGGCAATGGCCAGCGTTGCGGCGGATTCGTCCTCTGCGCACCAGTGCCGGGTGCGGATCCCGGTGCGGCTGGCGATCCATTCGTCGCTGGTATCCACCATCCGGCTCAGGTCTTGGTTGGTGACCGTCCGGCCGGGCAGTGCCCCTCCGGTGGCGATCAGCTGTAAAGCATTCATGCGTTCCTCGTTTCTCCGATCTGCCGGTATTTCTGATAGCGTTGGTCGGCCAATGCCCGGCCGCTCATCCGGCACAGCTCTTTCAGATGGGTTCGCAGGGCGGTGTCCATCCGCTCAAACAGCAGCGCGTGGCTGCGCTGTGCGCCGCCCACCGGCTCCGGGATGATTTCTTCCACGATGCCGTCCCGGTAGAGGTCCTGCGCGGTCAGCTTCATCAGCTCGCAGGCTTCGCCACTGCGGGAAGCATCCTTCCACAGAATGCTGGCAAAGCCCTCGGGACTGAGCACCGAGTAGACGGCATTTTCCAGCATGAGGATGCGGTTTGCCACACCCAGTGCCAGCGCACCGCCGGAAGAGCCCTCGCCGGTAACGACGGCAATGACCGGGACGGTCAGGCCGCTCATCTCCATCAGGTTCCGGGCGATGGCTTCGCCCTGCCCCCGCTCTTCGGCATCCTTGCCGGGATAGGCACCCGGCGTGTCGATGAAAGTAATGATGGGCCGGCCGAACTTTTCGGCCTGCTGCATCAGGCGCAGAGCCTTGCGGTAGCCTTCCGGCCCGGGCATCCCGAAGTTGCAGGCCAGATTTTCGTCCAAGGTGGAGCCTTTGCGGTGGCCGATGACGGTCACGGGCATTCCGTGGAACCGGGCAATGCCGCCCAGAATCGCGGCGTCCTCCTTGCACTGGCGGTCGCCCCGCTGTTCAAAGAAATCGGTGAACAGGGCCGAAACCGTCTCGTCGATGTGGGGGCGGTCCGGATGCCGGGCCAGAAAGACCCGGTCCTCGGCGGTCAGCGGGCCGCAGGTGCGGAGGATCTCATCCTCCTCCACGGCCAGCTCCGCCAGCTCGGAGGCATGGGCGGTGATGGCGTCCATGTCGTCGCCGCTGCCCTTCAGCGCGGCGATCTGGGCGTCCAGCGGAGCCAGCTGCTCCAGAAGTTCTTTGATCATTCGTGTTTTCCTCCTGCATGGAGCTGCAAGATCTGGATCAGGGTGTTCCGCAGCTGGTCGCGGGGAACTACCTGATCCACAAAGCCGTGTTCCATCTGGAATTCGCTGCGCTGGAACCCGGCGGGCAGCTTTTCGCCGATGGTCTGTTCAATGACCCGCGGCCCGGCAAAGCCGATCAGGGCACCCGGCTCGGCCAGCATGATATCGCCCAGACTGGCGAAGCTGGCCGTCACGCCGCCGGTGGTGGGATGGGTCAATACGCTGACGTACAGCCCGCCCTTGGCGGAAAACCGCTGGATGGCGGCGGACGTTTTGGCCATCTGCATCAGGCTGAAAATGCCCTCCTGCATCCGTGCCCCGCCGCTGGCCGAGAAAATGACCAGTGGCAGATGCTTCGCCGCGGCGTACTCGATGGCCCGTGTGATCTTGTCGCCCACTGCGGTGCTCATACTTCCCATGAAAAACCGGCTGTCCAGTACCGCCGCCACACACGCCACGCCGCCGATCCGTCCGGCAGCGGTGACGGCGGCTTCGTGCAGGCCGGTCTTGTTCTGGGCCGCGGCCAACTTTTCCGGATAGCCGGGAAATCGGAGCGGGTCCTGCGGCGCAAGGTCTGCGTCCAACTCCCGGAAACTGCCGTGATCCAGCACCAGACTCAGCCGGTAATACCCGCCGATGGGCAGATGGCAGCCGCAGTTGGGGCAGACGTAGAGACTTTTGGTCCAGAGGGTGCGGGTGGTGCGGCGGCCGCACTGCTTGCACTCCACAAACTGGGGTTCGTGCCAGACGGCTCCGGCATCCCGCTTGGCCTTGAGCTGGAAGGTGCGCTCCCGCATCCGGCCGGGAAACAGATCTCGGATATCGTTCATT
>CAVKZS010000110.1:0-4612 GCA_963660925.1 Eubacterium sp. CAG:38
TGGGAGAGCGTTCGGTTCGCATCCGAGAGGTCAAGGGTTCGAATCCCTCTAGGTCCACTTAAAATGCCTGCGTAATTACTACGCAGGCGCTTTTCTTTTGCATCTTCGTGAAACTCACGCAGTACTGTGGACCTAGAGGGATTCGAACAGCACGGCCCTGCCGCAGGCGGGGCAGCCAACAGCCCAGTGGGCTGTTGGCTAGTGCGCGGGTTCCAACCTGTAGGAATGTCTACCGGGGAGACTTCCGTTTTATGCCGAAAAAACTTTGGTGGACCGTGCCGGGTTCCGAACCCTGAAGTCGGATGCGAACCGGGCGGGGTCATAACAGTTATATTTAAAAAGCGCAACTCCTACTCTGATGAATAGAAGCTGCGCTTCGCGGTTATCGTATGCTAATTCTGCGATTCGATACAATTTCTAAGAACATCGCAGAACGCCATATCATCATCTACGGCAGCAATTGCGGCGTTAATCAAAGTTTCTCGGTCGGTGTTGCCCCAATTGATGTGCAGACCATATTCCAACGCCATGCAGCGAATCAATTCACGGGTGCTGCGGCCATTTCCCTCACGGAATGGATGGATGATGTTCAGTTCTGCCATTGTCTGCGACAGATTTTGAATCTGATTTTCTTTATCGCGCTCGGCCAGCAGTTTCTTGGCATGGATGTTTTTGAACACACGCTCTAATTCTCGGTCAATCAGGTCTGGCGGGTAGAACATCGTGTCGCCCTTGCTGATTTGTTCCTTGCGGATATGCCCAGCAAAGGGGTACACATCTTCAAAAAGGAAGCGGTGAATCCGAAATAAGTGAGTTTTGGTAAAACGTCCCTTGATTGGTTCCTGCAACAGAGCCATCTGTTTTACCGCCGTAAATTCTTCTTCGGCCTGTTTAAGTTCTGCTTTGTCACGTATGTTCAGCTTGTTGATCAGAACATCCGTATCAGGGTAGCAGTACATAGATTGCACTGTGGTATAGACATCATACTTCGAGAACATAATCAGCCCTTCTTTGCGTACTTTGTGCGCAGTTCATTCACGACCTGTTGATAGCTGGCCTGACCACTGCCGATACGATCAAGGTTGCTGCGGGTATCTTTGCTGATGGTCATGCCTTCGATGGCAAAGGTACCGTACACATTGCGGAGGTTACTCTTGTGCTGGGCAGGGGTAGTGTACTTGACGCTCATGGTTTGGCCTCCTTCTGATTTACATGATACTATATAAAGTTTATCGTGTATGTGTCCTATTGTCAATCTATAACTTGTTGTCAAATGTAAAAAGCGCATCTTCCATGCGACTAAGATTTGTTATCAAAGTGAAAAGCGCAGCCTCGCGGCTGCGCTTTTCACTTTGCAGATTCAGGATCTTGTGGTTTTTTCCGTCAATACAAAGGTCAGTTCGGCGGTGGCGGCGCACTTGCCGTCCACATAGGCCGAGGCTTTGCCGACTCCCACAGGGCCGTGCTGTTCCACCAGTTCACAGTGGAGGGTAAGCACATCGCCGGGGGTGACCTGTTTGCGGAAACGGGCGTTCTTGATGCCGCCGAAGAGGGCCAGCTTGCCTTGATTTTCGGGCAGGCTGAGGGCGGCGACCGCCCCGGTCTGGGCCAGTGCCTCGAGGATGAGGACACCCGGCATGACCGGCTGGCCCGGGAAATGGCCGCAGAAAAATTCCTCATTGCGGGAGACGCATTTACGGCCAATAGCCCACTGGCCCGGCTCATAATCAAGGATGCGGTCCACAAGGGCAAAGGGGTAGCGGTGGGGCAGGAGCGCGGCGATCTGCTCACTGTTCAGAGCATTCGCCTGTTCCCGCACGATGCGCGGTTCTGCCATCGGTCACCCCTCCCATCTGCGCAGGGCAATGCAGGCGTTGTGCCCGCCGAATCCCAGACTGTTGCTCAGTGCGTAAGTCATGGTCTGCGGGCGGCCCGTGTTCGGCACATAGTCGAGGTCACACTCCGGGTCAGGCTGGGCGTAGTGGATGGTGGGCGGGGCAAACTGGTCCCGCAGAGCCAGCGCGGTGAATACGGCTTCGATGCCGCCCGCACCGCCCAGCAAATGGCCGGTCATGCTCTTGGTGCTCACCACCGTCAGCTCCTTGGCGTGCTCGCCGAACACCGCATGAATGGCCGCCGTCTCGCAGGCGTCGTTCATGTGGGTACCGGTGCCGTGGGCGTTGATGTGATCTACCTGTTCCGGCGTGATGCCGGCATCCTTCAGAGTCTGCTTCATGCAGCCGATGGCACCCACGCCGCCGGGGGCCGGTGCGGTGAAGTGGTAGGCGTCGCAGTTTGCACCGTAACCCACCACTTCGGCATAGATGTGCACACCCCGGGCCTTGGCGTGTTCCAGTTCTTCCAGCACCAGAATGCCGCTTCCCTCCCCCATGACGAATCCGCCGCGGCGGGCGTCAAAGGGCAGGCTGGCCGCGTCCGGGTCGGAAGCAGTGGACAGGGCCTTCATGCTGGTAAAACCGCCGATCCCCAGCGGGCTGATGCAGCTTTCGGTGCCGCCGCAGACCATGACCGGCTCATAGCCGTCCCGGACGCGGTGGAAGGCGTCGCCCACGGCGTTGGTACCGCCGGCACAAGCCGTGACCGGGCAGGTGCACATTCCCTTCAGGCCGAAACGGATGGCGATCTGCGCCGCCGCCATGTTTGCGATGGACATGGGGACAAAGTAGGGACTGACCTTCTCCATTCCCTTTTCCTCACCGCGGGTGTGCTGTTCCTCGATGGTGGGCAGACCGCCGATGCCGCTGGAAACGATACAGCCGATGGATTCGCCCTCGGCTTCGGTATCCAGCCCGGCGTCCCGGATGGCTTCGGCTGCGGCCCCCAGTGCCAGCAGAGTGAAGCGGGCCATCTTGCGGGCTTCCTTTTTATCCACGACCGTTTCCGGGTCAAAGCCTTTGACTTCACCCGCCAGCTTACATTTAAAATCGGTGGTGTCGAACTGGGTGATGGGACCGATGCCGCACTTGCCGGCCTTAGCCGCAGCCCAGCTGTCGGCGGCAGTGTTGCCAAGTGGGTTCACGGTGCCAAGACCGGTGATGACGACTCTGCGTTTTTCCATGAGAAGTTCTCCTTTTACATTGCCATGCCGCCGTCCACACAGAGCACCTGCCCCGTGAGATAGCGGCTTTGTTCTGCGGCGAAAAACGCCACCGCATTTGCCACGTCCTCCGGCGTTCCGGCACGGCCGGCCGGGATGCCCTTTGCCATTTCAGTGCGGACAGCTTCCGGCAGGGCGGCGGTCATATCCGTTTCGATAAAGCCCGGGGCTACCGCGTTGACGGTCACATTCCGGCTCGCCAGTTCCCGGGCCAGACTTTTGGTCAGGCCGATCAATCCCGCTTTGCTGGCGGCGTAATTGGTCTGGCCCGCGTTTCCCCGCAGGGCCACGACGCTGGACAGGTTGATGATCCGGCCCGCCCGCTGGCGCACCATCCGGCGGGCAGCTTCCTTGCAGCAGAGGAACGCACTTTTCAAGTTGGTGTCCAGTACCGCGTTAAAGTCCGCTTCGCTCATCCGGAGGATCAGGTTGTCGCGGGTGATGCCCGCGTTGTTCACGAGGACATCCACCCGGCCAAAGGCGTTCACGGCTTCCTCAAAAAGCCGTTTGCAGCCCTCGGCGGTGGAGACGTCGGCCTGCACTGCCACGGCCTGCACTCCTGCGGATTTGCACAGCGAAACGGTCTCAGCGGCAGCGGCTTCGCCATGGCAGTAGTTGACCACCACATTGCAGCCCTGCTTGGCCAATGCGATACAAACAGCCCGGCCGATGCCGCGGCTTCCGCCGGTGACGACGGCGGCGCGGATGATTTTTTCTTCGCTCATTGTTCGTCCTTCCATGCAGTCAACACCGCATCCAGCTGCGCCGGGGTCTCCACCGAAGCGCAGGCCACACCGGGCAGGGTCTTTTTCACGAAACCGGCGAGGGCATTGCCCGGGCCGACTTCCAGAATATGATCCACGCCCAGCTCTCCCAGACGGCGGAGGGTATCTTCCATATAGACGCTGCTCTGCACCTGCTTCACAAGCAGATCCGGGATACGGTCGGCGTCGGCCTTTTCGCGGCCGAGGCAGTTGAAGAGTACCGGGATCTGCATTTCACCAAAAGATTCGTGCGCAAACCGTTTTGCCAGCGCGTCTCCGGCAGGGGCCATGAGCTTGGTGTGGAACGGCCCGCTGACTTTGAGCGGGATACAGCGGCGGGCACCGGCCTGTTTTGCCAGCTCTGCGGCCTTGTCCACCGCCGCCTTTTCGCCGCCGATGACCAGCTGGCCCGGGCAGTTGTAGTTGCAGATTTGCACCACGCCCAGCACGGACGCTTCTTCGCAGCATTTTGCCAGAGCGTCCCGGTCAAGGTTCAGCACAGCGGTCATGCCGCAGTCGATGCCCTTGGCAGCGTCGGCCATGGCCCTGCCGCGGTAGGCGGCCAGCTCAACGGCCTGCTTTGCGGTGAACACCCCGGCGGCTTCCAGCGCGGAGTATTCGCCCAGCGACAGGCCGGCCACATAAGAGGGCTGTACGCCCTGTTCGGCCAGCACTGCGGTCACGCCGCAGGCAAAGGCCACCATGCAGGGCTGGGTATATTCGGTCTGAT
>CAVKZS010000111.1:0-3993 GCA_963660925.1 Eubacterium sp. CAG:38
CAGGTCTATCTGGCCAAGTTCGCCTTTGCCACCGATGTGACCTTTACCGAAAAGTATGAGGGCAGCACTGACGGTATGGTTCAGGTGTCCACCCATGCGGCCCGCGGCTTCATCCCCATGATGGAGCTGATCGACCGCGACAAGGAGCTGGCCCGCCTGAACAAGGAGAAGGCTAAGGCGGAGAAGGAACTGGCCATGTTCGAGAACCAGCTCAACAACCCCAAGTTCGTCGAGTGCGCACCGGCGGCTCTGGTGGAAGAGATCCGCAGCAAACACGCCAAGAGTCAGGATAAGCTGGCCAACATCGAGCAGAGCATCAAGGCTCTGGGCTGAGGCAGTCCATGCAGGAAAACAATCTCCGCACGAACTCCGTCTCCCCGTGGCTCATCGCCGGCCGGGTGATCTTTACCTTCGGGCTGATCGCCTGCATTGCGTTCATCTTCTCCAATTCCATGAAGGTGGGCAATGTCTCCGAAGCCGCCAGTGGCCGGGTGCTGGCACTGGTGCAGAAAGTGCTGACCCGTCTGGGAATGCCCGGCGCAGCCAGCCATGTCACCATGCACCTGATCCGCAAGCTGGCGCATTTCTGCGAGTATATGCTGGAAGGCTTTCTGCTGATGCTCTGCCTCCGGGTCTACACCCGCCATTTCGTCAAGCATATGTCGTGGCCCATTCTGGGCGGCTTGCTGACGGCCCTGACCGACGAGACCATCCAGCTCTTTTCCCCGGGCCGGAGCAGTCAGGTCATGGACGTCTGGATCGACTTTGCGGGCGTGATGACCGGCCTGCTGGTGGGAATGTTCGTACTGGCACTCTTCCGGATGTGCCGGCTGCTCTATATTCATCGAAACGAGGATTGACGCTATGACGATTGAACAGGCAAATCAGTATTTCGCCGCCCTGCCGGACGGCTTTGCACCGGCGGAAGAAGTCCGCGCCGCGCTGCCCGTCCGCGCGGAAAAGGTGGCCTTTGTGGGCGTAGCCGGCACTGCAGGCAAAACGATGGTGGCCGGTCTGCTGGCGGCGATCCTGAAAGAGGCGGGCTTCCCGGCAGGTTTCTACCGCGCCGGCTGTGAGCCGATGGAGCAGCGCATCCGGATCAACGGTGAACCCGTGGACTCGGGCCTGCTCTCCAATGCCGTGGACGCGCTGTCGGCGGCGAAGCCCTTGCCCCGCCCGGCGGCGGAACTGGCGGCTGCTGCTTACTGCTTCGCAGAGGCTGGCTGCAAACTGGCGGTGGTCGAGATGGCCGATGCCGGTCTTGCCGCCGCGCTGCCCAAGATGCCGGTCTGCGCTGTGACCTCCATCGGTCCGGATGGGGTCAGCCGCTCCATCGAGCGTTCGGCGGCACTGGCTGCGGGCGTCATGCGGGAAGGGGCTGTCTGCGTCACCGCACCCGAACAGCCCAAGGCCGCACTGAGCGAGCTGATCGTGGCTGCAGGCAAGGCCAACTGTGAGCTGGTCGTGCCCGACCCTGAGGACATCCAATTCCTCGAGGCCGAGAAGTTCACCAGCCAGATCGACTATGGTGGATACACCGTTCCGCTGGCGTTTCTGGGCCGTCATGCAGCCGGAAACGCAGCCATGGCCGTCGAGCTGGCTCTTGCCCTCTGGCGCAAGGGCTTCGAGATCGAGGATGACGCCATCCTCGCGGGCCTTGCCGCCGTCGAGAACCGCAGCAGCATCCGGGTGCTCTCCCAGAAGCCGCTGATCATTCTGGACGCCTGCCGCACCCCGCAGCAGGCGGCGGCTCTGCTCCGCGTCCTCAACATGGCCAAAGTGCGCCATATGAGCGCGGTGGTCGGTCTCTCCGACGAAGAAGGTGCCGAGGCATTCTTCTCTGCGCTGGAGAGCGGCCTGACCCCCGAGGAGCAGAAAAAGGACAAGACCACCATGCCCGGCATGAGCGAGAACCCCTTCGATAAGGTGTTCCTTGTGACGCCGCAGGGCATCGACGCCGCCCTGAACGAGCGTCTGCTCGAGACAGCACGGTATCACTTCGATGCCGAGCTCTGCGCAACGCTGGAAGAGGCCGTCAGACTGGCCAAAGCCAACAGCCGCCGCGGTCTGCTGATCTGCGGCAGCGAACAGATCGCGCTCGAGGCCGCGGAACAGCTGGAAAATCGACTGTGATGCCGCCGCACGACAGGCTTCCCTAAAAAATACGCGCGAGAT
The DNA here is from genome assembly GCA_963660925.1 of Eubacterium sp. CAG:38. Classification (GTDB taxonomy): domain Bacteria; phylum Bacillota; class Clostridia; order Oscillospirales; family Ruminococcaceae; genus Faecalibacterium. Next base: position 2,176 of record CAVKZS010000111.1, read on the forward strand.
CCCGTACACTGGAAACAGAGGTACGGGATCTTTTTATTTTGCAAAAAGGTGGGACAGGCTATGGCAACTGTAACGTTCAGCGCGGCAGACGATGTGCTGTATGCGTATCTGGCGGGCGAGATCGACCATGACGCCGCTCAGAGCCTCCGCATCCAGCTGGACGACGCGCTGTTGAACCGCACGCCCCAGACGCTGGTGATGGATTTCGGCGGGGTGGGATTCATGGACTCTTCTGGCATCGGTTTGATTTTGGGGCGGCAGCGGTGCGCCCGGATGCTGGGCGGACGGCTCAAGATCCAGCACGCGCCCGAACAGCTGCGGAAGGTTCTGCAGCTGGCGAACATCCCCTGCACCGGGGAACCACAGGAGGGAGAAAAATGAAAGCAGAGAATACGACCAAGATCCAGTTCGACTCACTCAGTGTCAACGAGGGCTTTGCCCGGGGAGCCGCCGCCGCATTTCTGGCGCGGTACGACCCCACCGTGCCCCAGCTGGCGGACATCAAAACAGCAGTCTCCGAAGCTGTGACCAACTGCATCGTCCACGCCTACCCGGACCGGGTCGGAAGCATCGTGATGAGCATCGCGGTTTATCCCGGCCGGGTGGTGAAGATCACGATCACGGACAAAGGCGTGGGCATCCCGGACGTGCCCAAGGCCATGGAACCGCTTTTCACCACCGGCAACCCCGACGAGCGGTCGGGGCTAGGCTTCTCGGTGATGCAGAGCTTCATGGATAAAGTCTCGGTGCGTTCCCGGGTCGGCGGCGGGACCCGGGTGATCCTGACCAAGCGGCTCGACGAACGGGAGACTGCTACATAATAAGAGAAGGAGCGGTCGCAATGGTATCAGATCAGACCCGGCGGAGCGCATTCATCGAACAGAACCTCGGTCTTGTGCATTCCTGCGCCGGGCGGTTCCGGGGCAGAGGGCTGGAATACGACGACCTGTACAGTGCGGGCTGTATGGGACTCATCAAGGCGTATGACGGCTTTGATGAATCCCGCGGGGTGTGTTTTTCGACCTATGCGGTGCCGGTGATCCTCGGCGAGATCCGGAAACTCTTCCGGGACGGCGGGACCGTGAAAGTGAGCCGCTCTCTGAAAGAGCTGGGAATGCGGATCAATGCGGCGCGGGAACATCACAACAAGATCTGCGGCCGGGAGCCGACCCTTTCCCAACTGGCGGAAGAACTGGGGGAGAGCGTGGAGAATATCACCCTCGCCATCCAAGCGGCGCAGCCTGCCCTCAGCCTGACACCTGAGAACCGGGAGGACGACGACCATCAGATGGATATCCCGGTGGATTCCCCCGAAGAGGAGCTTTCCGATAAGATCGGATTGGAAGAGGTCTTGGAAAGCCTGCCGGAACAGGATAAGCTTCTGATCCGTCTGCGCTTCTATGGAAACCGCACCCAGAGCGACACGGCTAAGATCCTGCACACGACGCAGGTGCAGATCTCCCGACGGGAGCGGAAGATCCTGCAATGGATGCGGCTGCGGCTCTTGGATGAGTAAAAATAGGGAAGGCAAAAAGAATTTCAAAAAAATTGGAAAAAAGTGTTGACAAGAGCCCGGCTTCGTGGTATTATACTCGAGCACCAAACGAAATGACATTGAGAATCACTTCTCAGCGTCGAAAAACTTCTAAAAAGTAAGACTTGACAAAAAATCACTTCTGTGATAAAATAATCAAGTCGTCAGCCGCAAGGCTGAGGGTGCTAACAGGACCTTGAAAATTGAACAATATCGAAAAACTTGTAACGGAACCTTTATGTGTTTGGAAAAACACTTAAAACAATTCCAAAAGTAATTCACAC
>CAVKZS010000112.1:0-3747 GCA_963660925.1 Eubacterium sp. CAG:38
TGACTGGGGTCGTACTGTTTTGCGAGTTCTTTCATTGTAACCTCCCAAATTGTGGCGCGTGGGGTGCAAAAAAGCCGCCCCACGGATTCTTCCATGGGACGGCTGTAACATTTACATACCGCGGTACCACCCAAATTGCGCACGCAGGCCAAGGCCCGGCATTGCGCCCCTTGATGCCCCGATAACGTGGGGCAGAACCGGAGACGACTACTCCCTTCACCGTCTCTGCTCAAAAGCGACAGCACGCCGCCGGAACTTTGCCGGGCTTTCACCTTTCCCCGGCTCTCTGCCAAAGACCGCAGGGCGCACACTCTTTCTCACTGCATTTATAGAAAAGAATATAACGGTTTTGGGGCGATTTGTCAATCTTTTTCTCAGATTTCTTCCAAAACCTCGGTTTTCAGCCGCGCGATCAGCCGCTCCATCAACGCCACCCGGTTGAAGGGCGTCATCAGATAGAAACCATCGGCATAGGGCAGGGCCTTTGCCGCCATCTGCAGCGAGATCTCGAGGCCCAACGCCTCGCCCTGCTCCCGGTCCAGCCCCTCAAAGCGGCGGACGATTTCTTCCTCCACATGGATGCCGTTGACTTCGTTCTCCATAAAGATGGCGTTCCGCTGGCTGACCACCGGCATAATGCCCGCGAGAATCTTTGCCCGGCCGCCCAGTACCTCCCGGGCATGGCGCAGATTTTCCACGGCCCGCTCCGACAGCACCGGCTGGGTCAGGAAACCGGACATTCCGTTTTCCACCTTTTCCACGGCCCGGCGCAGCTCCACGTCAAAGTTCCGGGCGTTCAGGTTCAGCGCACCGAACACCGTCATGGGCGAGGGCATCTCCCGGCCCTCGCCCGCCAGCGAGACGATATACTGCGCCAGCTTGCGGGAGTTGAACTGATAGACGTTCTTCACCTCGTCCCGCTCGGCGGTGGGGATGGGGTCGCCGGTGATGGCCAGCACCTCCCGCACGCCCTCGGCGTACAGGCCCAGCAGCAATGCCTTGGTCGCGTTCAGGTTGCGGTCCCGGCAGGTCATGTGGGGCAGAGTGCACAGCCCCAGCTCCCGGTGGACCCGGCAGGCCACCAGCGACGAATCCATCCGTGCCCGGGCAATGGGGCAGTCGGCGATGGTCAGCAGATCGGCACCCGCCGTCTGCAGCCGCTTGGCCCCGTCCAGATACTTGGTCAGATCGGCGTCCTTGGGCGAATCCAGTTCGATGGCGATAACCTTTTCTCCCGCGTTCAGTTTCCGCAGGAAGGCATCGTCTTTTTCCACTTCCGGCTTCTCCGGTGTGGAAACCTGCGGCTGGGCAATCGTTTTCTGCTCCGGCAGGGCATCCAGCTCCGCCCGCAGTGCTGCGATATGGGCCGGTGTGGTGCCGCAGCAGCCGCCGAGGATCTTCACGCCTTCCGCCGCCAGCTGTGCCTGTTCCCGGGCGAAGTATTCCGGCTTGCCCTGATACTTCACCTGCGTCCGGGCCACAACCGGATAGCCCGCATTCGGCATTACCGACAGCGGCAGCCCCACATCCATCAGCTGACGGGCCAGCGGCCGCATGGCCCCCGGTGCCGACACACAGTTCAGGCCCACAGCGTCCACCAGCTTGCTCTCGGCCATCCGCCGGGCGAGGTCTTTGCAGAACAGGCCCTCCCGGGTATAGCCGTCCGGCAGCACCGCAAAGGAGACGATCACAAAGGCATCCGGGACCTTCTCTTTAATATAGGATACAGCCTCCAGAATGCCCGCGTCAGAACTCAGCGTTTCGAACAGGAAGTTCTTCGCACCCAGCGCAAGGAACCGCTTTGCCACGGCGATATAGACTTCTCCGGCGGGCAATGCCTCGGTATCCGGTGCCGGACCGAGGTCGGCAAACACCGCCGCGCCCCGCTCCTGCGCTGCCTGTTCTGCCAGCTTCCAGCCCGCGTCGGTCCGTTCTTCCCAGCCGGGCAAGCCTGCCGCCGCCATCCGCGGCAGACCGAAGGTATTGGTTTTGATGGCGTCCGCGCCCGCCGTCAGATATTCCCGGTGGACAGCCAATACGCCCGCCGGGTCGGTGACGTTTGCCTGCTCGCACTCCTGCCCGGCTTTTGCTTTATAATAGGTACCCATGCCGCCGTCAAACAGCAGCGGCTTGCTTTCGATGTGTTTCCGGATGTCGATCATGTCGGAGGCTCCTTTTTCTGATGTCTCTCTTGCTTTTATAAAGAAATTCAGGTATAATTTTTGTATGAAAGGAAGTGTTCGTATGCCCAAGATTCGTTCCAGTGCCGATCTGCGCAACAATTACAACGAGATCTCCACCTTCTGCCACTCCTATGCGGAGCCTGTTTTTATCACCAAAAACGGAAAAGGCGACCTCGCCGTGATGAGCATCGAGACCTACGAAGAAATGGTAGGCCGCTTTGAGCTGTACGGCAAAATTCAGGAAGGTCTGGACGACGTCGCCGCAGGACGGACCCGCCCGCTCGAAGATGTCGTTGCCGATCTGAGAAATCGTAGGAGCCGCCGATGAATTATACTGTTCACGTCACCGAATTCGCTTCCCGTGATCTGGACGATGCCTTTGATTACATCGACCTGATCCTGAAAAATCCCGCTGCCGCCGACCATCTTGTGGATCTGTTTTACGAGAAAGCCTCTTCTCTGGGAACTTTTCCCGAAAAATTTCCAGTCGTCCGCGACAGTTTTCTGGCGGCTTTAGAGATTCGCTTTCTGCCGGTCGATCATTATATGGCTTTCTACAAAATCGACACTACATCTCACACGGTCAGCATCCTTCGTTTTCTCTATGGCCGGAGCAACTGGTCCGCGACCCTGAAAAACGATCTGCTTCGTTCCTGAATCCATCCCCGGAGTGTTCCGGGGATTTTTTGCTGACATCTTCAGTTTAATGAAGTTTCCGGCCTTGTCAAGCATTTTCTCCCACTGGTGCCCGTTTTTCCTTGCGCCCGGGGCAAATTTGTGCTATCCTAGGCGTACTTTACAATGTGAGGAGAGATGAAACCATGCGCCATGCTGGAACGCAGGAGATCGAAACGCCGCGGCTGCTTTTGCGCCGCCTTACCCCGGAGGACGCCCCGATGATGTACCGCAACTGGGCCAATGACCCGGATGTGACCCGGTTCCTGCGCTGGGAGCCGCACAAAAACGAAGCCCAGACCTATGAGCTGCTGGCTGCATGGGCGACCCTCTACCCGAACCCCGATTACTACCAGTGGGCCATCGTCGAAAAGGCCACCGGCGAAGTCTTTGGTTCCATCAGCATCTACAACAGCCTGCTGGGAGAATCGCAGCAGAAGACCGAGTGGCCCGGCAAAGACCTCTCCGAGGGCATCTGGGAGCCGGGCTACTGCATCGGCCGGAACTGGTGGAACAAGGGTTATACCACCGAGGCCCTGAACGCCCTTGTGGAGTACTGGTTTAAAAACACGGACTCCGACTGGTTGGCCTGCAGCCACGCTGTTGCTAACCCCGCCAGCGGCAAAGTCATGACCAAGGCCGGCTTTGTCTACGACCATGACGCCGAGTATCATAAATTTGACGGCACACCGGTCCCCTGCAAGTGCTATGCACTTACTCGTAATCATTATAATGAACTTTATCTATAAGGCAATTGTTCCCCTCTTTGCCAAGGGCTCCCACTTTGGGGGAGCTGGCAATGCCGAAGGCATTGACTGAGAGGGTGAACCGCCAAACAGACCTGCTAATAAAAGTCAAGCAGTAATTTGAGAAAATTTCTGGAATTCAG
>CAVKZS010000113.1:0-3379 GCA_963660925.1 Eubacterium sp. CAG:38
AGCTTTGCCAACAACGTCAACACCCCGGACGGCGGCACCCACGAAGAGGGCTTCCGCAGCAGTCTGACCCGCGTGTTCAACGATTACGGCCGCAGCCACGGCCTGCTCAAGGACAAGGACGAGAACCTGTCCGGCGCAGACGTCCGCGAGGGCCTGATCTGCGTCATCTCGGTCAAGCTGCAGGAGGCCGAATTTGAGGGCCAGACTAAGGCAAAGCTCGGCAACACCGAGATCCGCACCCTCGTCTCCAATATGGTCTACACCAAGCTGATGGAGTTCTTCGAGGAGAACCCCGGCGTGGCCAAGGCCATCTTTGAAAAGGCAACGCAGGCCGCCCGTGCCCGCGCCGCCGCTAAGAAAGCCCGCGAGCTGGTCCGCCGCAAGAGTGCGCTGGAAACCAGCCGGATGCCCGGTAAACTGGCGGACTGCCGCGAGAAAGACCCCTCCCGCACCGAAATCTTCATCGTCGAGGGCGATTCTGCAGGCGGCTCGGCCAAGATGGGCCGCGACTCCGCGATCCAAGCCATCCTGCCGCTGTGGGGCAAGATGCTGAACGTCGAAAAAGCCCGTGCTGACCGCATCTACGGCAACGATAAGCTGATGCCCGTCGTGCTGGCACTGGGCTGCGGCATCGGCGAGGAATTTGATATCTCCAAGCTGCGCTACGACAAAGTGTTCATCATGGCCGATGCCGATGTCGATGGTTCCCACATCTGCACCCTGATGCTGACCTTCTTCTTCCGCTATATGCGGCCCCTGATCGAGCAGGGCCACGTTTACGTCGCCCAGCCGCCCCTGTTCAAGGTGCAGAAGGGCAACACCATCAAGTACGCCTACAACGACGCGGAAATGGCCATCCTCTCGCAGGAGATGCCGGGCGCGAAGGTCAACCGCTACAAGGGCCTTGGTGAGATGAACCCGGAGCAGCTCTGGGAGACCACCATGAACCCGGAGAACCGCGTGATCGTCCGGATCACCATTGAGGATGCGGAGAAGGCCGACGAAGCCTTTACCATCCTGATGGGCGATCAGGTCGAGCCTCGCCGCCGCTTTATCGAGACCAACGCCCAGTACGCAAAACTGGACGTTTAATGGGAGGAACAAATGGAAGAAGATTATGTGATGATACCGGGCAGCGGTACCAAGATGATCATCCGGGACGTCAAGAAGGAAATTGAGACGGCGTTTCTGGATTACTCCATGTCGGTCATCGTGGCCCGCGCCCTGCCGGATGTGCGGGACGGCCTGAAGCCGGTCCACCGCCGCATCCTCTATACCATGCACGAGCGCGGCAACGATCCCAGCCACGCATACCGCAAATCCGCCGACACCGTTGGTGCCGTGCTGGGCTCTTACCACCCCCACGGCGACGCCTCCGTTTACGACGCTATGGTGCGTCTGGCACAGGATTTCTCCCTGCGCTATCCGCTGGTAGATGGTCAGGGTAACTTCGGTTCGGTCGATGGCGACCCTCCGGCTGCTTACCGTTACACCGAGGCCCGCATGAGCCGGATGGCGGTCGAGATGCTGACCGACATCGACAAGGATACCATCGACTGGGACCCCAACTTCGATGAAACGAAGAAGGAACCCAGCGTTCTGCCCTGCCGCTTCCCCAACCTGCTGGTCAACGGCAGTCAGGGCATTGCAGTCGGTATGGCTACCAACATCCCGCCCCACAATCTCAGCGAGGTCATCGACGGCTGCGTGGCCTATATCGACAACCCCGACATCGACCTCGCCGGTCTGATGGAATATATCAAAGGCCCGGACTTCCCCACCGCCGGCATCATCATGGGACGCAGCGGCATCCGCGCCGCCTACGCCACCGGCCGCGGCAAGATCACCCTGCGGGGCCGTGCCACCATTGAGGAGACCAAGAACGGCCGCACCCAGATCATCATTACTGAGATCCCCTACATGGTCAACAAGGCCCGTCTCATCGAGAACATGGCCGAGCTGGTCAAGGACAAGCGGATCGAGGGCATCACCGGCCTGAACGACGAGACCAACCGCAAGGGAATGCGGATCGTCGTGGACATCCGCAAGGACGCCAACGCACAGGTCATCCTGAACCAGCTGTACCAGTACACCCAGCTGCAGGATACTGTGGGCGTCATCATGCTGGCCATCGACCACAAGGTGCCCAAGGTCATGACCCTGAAGCAGATGATCCAGAAGTACGTCGAGTTTCAGGATGAAGTCGTCCGCCGCCGCACCCAGTACGACCTGAAGAAGGCCAAGGAGCGCGCCCATATCCTCGAGGGTCTGAAAAAGGCCACCGACATCGTGGACGAACTGATCGCCACCATCCGCGCCTGCAAGGGCGGTATGAGCGAGGCCAAGGCCGCCATCATGGAGCAGTTCGGCTTCGATGATCCGCAGGCCGACGCCATCGTGAAACTGCAGCTGGGCCGTCTGGCCGGCCTCGAGATCCTCAAGATCGAGGAAGAAATGGGCAGCCTGCAGGCTAAGATCGAGGATTGGGAAGATATCCTCGCCAACGATGCCCGGGTGCTTGAGATCGTCAAGAACGAGCTGCTGGATATGAAGAAGCGGTTTGGCGACGAACGCCGCACCGAGATCGAGTCGGTCAACGGCGAAGTGGACATCGAAGATCTGATTGCCGAGGAACAGTGTGTTTACACCCTGACCGAGGCCGGTTATATCAAGCGTCAGCTCAAGGCCACCTATCAGGCCCAGCGGCGCGGCGGCCGCGGCATTGCCGGCATGACCCGCAAGGAAGAGGACATCGTGCAGGAAATGTTCGTCGGTTCCACCCACGATTACGTTCTGTTCGTCACCGACCGGGGCCGTCTGTTCCGGGTCAAGGGTTACACCATCGCCGAGGGCAGCCGCACCAGCAAGGGCAGCAACATCGTCAACCTGCTGCAGCTGGCCGAGGGCGAAAAGGTCACCAACATGATCTGCCAGAGCAAGGATGCCGAGAGCGAGGGCGGCTATGTGACCATGGTCACCAAGCAGGGCCTTATCAAGCGCACCCCGCTGGAACAGTACGCCAACATCCGCAAGAGCGGTCTGATCGGCATTGCCCTGAACGAGGGCGACGCGCTGGCATGGACCCGACTGACCACCGGCCATGATATGCTGATCGTTGCCACCCGCAACGGTCAGGCCATCCGCTTCAACGAAGAGGACGCCCGCCCGATGGGACGCAGCGGCCACGGCGTCCGCGCCATCAAGCTGGCCGAGGGTGATGAAGTGGTCGGCGTCTGCATCTGCCGCGAGGGTGGCACGGTGCTGACCGTGACCGAAAACGGCAAGGGCCGCCGCTCCGACATCGACACTTACCGCATCACGGCCCGCGGCGGCAAGGGCATCCGCAACTACGACGTGAACAAGGATAAGGTCGCCGCCG
>CAVKZS010000114.1:0-3139 GCA_963660925.1 Eubacterium sp. CAG:38
GCAGAAGCAGCAGCTTGAACAGAACCCGCAGGCCGGTGCTGCTCCACGGCAGCACACTGTACAGGAACACGCTGACGATGACCACAAGGATCAGAAAGCTGGTGCCGCACCGGGGATGGAACCGGGTATACTTCCGGACGTTTTCCACCGTCAGTTCGTCGCCGGCCTCGTAGCAGGCAATGGTCTTGTGCTCGGCCCCATGGTACTCGAACACCCGGTGGATCTCCTTCATCTTGGAGATGGCGACCATGTAGGTCAGGAAGATGGCGACTTTCAGCACGGCTTCCAGCACCACTTTCCCCCACCGGCCCAGCGGCACCAGATGGTTCAGGCCGCCTACCAGCACCGTCGGCAGAACGGTGAACAGCAGGATGGCGAACAGACCGCCCAGCACCGCCGCCAAGACCAGCAGTGCATCCTCGGCCTTTTTCCCGAAGTGGTCGCCCACCCATTTTTCAAAGGCGGTCTCCTCTTCCTCGGGGTCGTAGTCGTCGCCCATGCTGACCTGCGCGGAGTACATCATGTACCGGTAGCCCATGACCATGCTCTCGATCATCGAGATGGCTCCCCGCACCAGCGGGATCTTGGTCCAGACGCCGTGGGTGGGCGTCGGCTCGATCTTGGTCTCGATGGTGCCGTCCGGCTTGCGGACCGCACAGCAGATCTGCTTCGGCCCCCGCATCATGATGCCTTCCATCAGGGCTTGGCCGCCCACGCTGGTCTTGAAACGTTCGGTTTTGGGTTGATTCATTGGGTTCTCCTTTTCAGCGGTGGTACAGCGGCAGGCCAAGGGTCACGACGGTGCCGCGCCCCAAGGTGCTCTTGATGTCAAAGGTGCCGTCCAACGCTGTCATGATGGAATCGACCAGTGCAAGGCCAATGCCGCTGCCCCGCACCGAGTTGCTTCCCTTATAGAATTTGGTCTTGACGTTTTCCAGATCCTCCGGCGGAATGCCCCGGCCTTGGTCGATGATCTCGATGAAGGCTTTGTATTCGCCTTTCCAGATCTTGACGGTGATCCGCCCGCCCAGAGCCGAATACTTGATGGCATTATCCAGAATGTTGATGAACACCTGCCGCAGGCGGTCGGGGTCGGCGTAGACCGGGATCATCTCTTCGGGTTCGGTGTAGGAGAGGATCAGCCCCTCCCGCTGGATGCGCGGCTCACAGAAGAGCACCGCATCGGTCAGCTCGGCCACCAGATCCAGCGGGCGGCTGTCCATCTTGAGCCGTCCGTTCTGCAGGCGGCTGAAATCCAGCAGCTCCTCCACCATGTTGTAAAGGCGCGCCGTCTCATTGTTGATGATCTCGAGGCCCTTCTGATAGGTCTCGTCGGCGGGGTCGTCCAGCGTCCGCATGGTCTCCACCCAGCCGCGGATGGAGGTCAGCGGGGTACGCAGCTCGTGGGAGATGGAGCTGATGAACTCATTCTTCATCTTCTCCGTTTCTTCCAGTCCCTCGGCCATCTGGTTGATGGTGCCGCGCAGCCGGTCCACCTCGTCCCGGGGGTCGCCCTTGACCGGCAGGCGGACGTCCAGCTCGCCCTGCGCAATGCTTGCCGCGATCCGTTCCACCTGACCCAGCGGCACCACGATGCTCCGGATGAAGAACACACCCGACAGGATGGTGAAGATCAGGATCGCGGCCACCACCAGCATACTCAGGATCAGCGCACGCCGGAGCTGTTCTTCCACCAGCGACAGGCTCGTGACCAGCCGCATGGCCGCCACATCCTCGGCGGCGTAGGGCACCAGACAGGTGACCGCCATGACCTTTTCGCCGGTGCCGGTCTGGTAGATGGCCATGCCGAGGCCGTCGGCGGTGTCCTGTGCCAGCTCGAAGTCGTCCTGCACCACGATGCCCTCGGCGTCGGTGCCGCTGGAGGTGGCAATGACGCCACCGTAGCTGTCCAGCAGCATGAACTCGTATTTGTCTTTATCGGAGAACTGCTCCACCATCCGGCGCAGGGCCACACTGCGGTTGGACGCCGCACGCTGGGCCGTGTCGCCGGTGTACATTTTCAGCTGGCCGGTGATGGAGGAGAACCGCCGGTACATGGTCTGCTGCACGCCGTTGTAATAGCTGCGGGTCGTGCTGAACAGGAACATCCCTTCCACCAGCACCACCAGCAGCACCGTCAGCAGCAGATTTCCCCGCAGCCAGCGTTTTGTGATCCCACTTCTCGTAGCATTCTCCCCTTTCCAACACCTACCCTACACCGCAAGGCCCGGCATTTTTTGTTTTACGCATATACTGTCCCGATCTGCCAAGGGCTCTCCCTTCGGGAGAGCTGGCGAGCGAAGCGAGACTGAGAGGGTTACTCCTCCCACCGGTAGCCATAGCCCCACACCGTTAAAATATGGGTCGGGTGGCTCGGCTCGTCCTCCACCTTCATCCGGAGGCGGCGGATGTTCACATCCACGATCTTCACATCACCGAAGTAGTTCTCGCCCCAGACGCCTTTCAGGATCTTCTCCCGCACCATGGCGACGCCCGGGTTCCGAAAGAACAGCTCCATGATCTGGAACTCCACCTGCGTCAGCTCGATGGGCTTGCCTGCCTTGAGCAGGACCCGGCGGTTCTCGTCCAGCACAAAGTCGCCGCTGACCAGCGAGGACGCCGCCGGCTGCTCCGCAGCAGCCCCGGACGAACGCCCGACCCGGCGGCAGAGAGCCTCCACCCGCGCCAGCAGCTCACTGACGCTGAAGGGTTTGGTCATATAGTCGTCTGCACCGATGGACAGGCCCCGGATCTTGTCCTGTTCCTGCCCCTTGGCACTCAGGATGATGATGCCGATCTTCTGGTCGGTGCGGCGGATGGTCTCACAGAGCGAGAAGCCGTTCATGCCCGGCAGCATCACATCGAGGATCGCCGCATCGCAGCTGGGTTTCTGTTCCAGCAGCGGCAGCGCGGCCTCAGCACTCTCCGCCTCCAGCACTTCCATTCCGGCACGGCGCAGATTGAACGCGATCATCTCGCGGATGCTGGCTTCATCTTCCACGACAAGTACTTTTACCATCCGGTTATCCTCCGTTTCGATTTTCTCATTTGTCAACGGCCTCGCCCTCTCCGTCATTCCTTCGGAATGCCACCTTGTCCACCCTTTGTCGCTGCGCGACATCTCCCTCCGGCCGGAGGG
>CAVKZS010000115.1:0-2959 GCA_963660925.1 Eubacterium sp. CAG:38
TCAGGGTGTGGACGGTGATGTTCTCCGGGTCGAGGGCGATGGCCTGCCGCAGGCTCTTCTCAAAACCTTCGACCGTATCGCCGGGCAGCCCCGCAATGAGGTCCATGTTGATGTCGTCGTGGCCCACCCGCCGGGCATCGGCGTAGCAGTCCAGAATGTCCTGCGCCGAGTGCTTGCGGCCGATGTTGGCCAGCACTTCGTCCGAAAAAGTCTGGGGGTTGATGGAGATACGGGTCGCGCCGTACTCCTTGATGACGGCCAGCTTCTCGGCGTCGGTGCAGTCGGGGCGGCCGGCCTCCACCGTGTATTCCACGACCTTCGAGAGGTCGAAGTTCTCCCGCACCGTACCCATCAGCTGGCGCAGCTGACCGGCCGAAAGGCTGGTGGGGGTACCGCCGCCGATGTAGATGCTGCACAGTTCCAGCCCGGCTTTGTCGGCCTCCTGCCGGATGGCTTCGACTTCCTTGCAGAGGCAGTCTACATAGGGCTGCACCATCTTGCGGTCCCGGTCGAGGTTGCAGCTGACGAAGCTGCAATAGCTGCACCGGGAGGGGCAGAACGGGATGCCGATGTAGAGGCTGTATGCCTTCGGCGCACTGCCCCGCTGTAAGATCGGCTCCTGCAGGTCGGCGATCTGCTTTGCCATCGTGTATTTCTGCTCGGAGCAGTCGAACCGGCCGAGGAAGAACCGGTCGATCTCTGCTTCCGTCCAGCCTGCCGCCCGCTTGTCGTGGATGAGCCGCACCGGGCGCACGCCGGTCATCTTGCCCCACGGCGGGCGGATTCCCGTCCAGCTCCGCAGCAGATCGTAGGTCAGGCTTGCGAGGGAGAATTCGGGCGTCTCGCCCCCCTCTTCCACCGGCTTCGGCAGCGGGGCTTCGGCGGTCTTGGTCTCGCCGTGTTCCCGCACCATGGCCCGGAGGCCATCGGCAGTCTTCTCGGCCCAGACGCAGTCCTCGCCCGCCTCGGGCGGGGTCAGGGTGAGCGGTGCCATCGGGTAGAACAGCCGGACCAGATGCTCGACCTCATAGCCCGAGGGCAGGCCCGTGATATAAATTTTCATGGATGATCCCTTTTTCCGTCACGCATTTTTCAGCGCGTGTCTGATATAAAAATTGTTGTCCAGCTCCTCGCCGAAGGTGGAGAAATCCCCGTGGCCGGGCAGCAGCTGGGCCTCCCGCGGGATAGGCAGACCAGCCAGCTTGCGCAAGCTGTCGTCCATCACCCGGCTGTCACCGCCCTCGAGATCGGTGCGGCCGATGCTGCCCTGAAAGACCGTGTCGCCCACAAAGAGATACTCCTTGCCGCAGAGCAGCACGACGCCGCCCTCGGTGTGCCCGGGGGTGTGCCAGACCGTGAAGGTCAGCTCATCCACCGCGATGGTCTCACCCTCGGTGTAGCCGCAGTCGGCCTCTTTGAGGGGAAAGAGCTGGACGCCCTTGCAGTCGGCCGGCTCGCAGTAGAGCTTTGCCTTCCACTCCCGGCTGAGCACGCCCGCGCTGCCCACATGGTCGTAGTGGCCGTGGGTGCAGAAAATAGTGGTCAGGGTGGCGTTGTGTTCTTTCAAGATTTTATCGTAGTCCTGCACATCCGCCGCCGGGTCGATGACCACGGCATGGCCCGCATCGGTGATGAGCAGGAAGCTGTTGGTGTAAAACGGCGCAGGGCCGAGAAGATGAAATGTCTGCATCAGACTTGCTCCTTTTTTAATCCTTCTGTTTCCACTCGTCGGTGTCAATGACGATGGTGCAGGGGCCTTCGTTGACAAGAGCCACCTGCATATCCGCGCCGAACTCGCCGTGCTGAACGTCCTTGAGGCCCTGCTTGTTCATCTCAGCAAGGAACAGCTCGTAGGCGTCCACCGAGAGCGGCGGTTTGGCCGCCTTGATGAAGCTGGGCCGGAACCCCTTGCGGGTGTTGCCGTAGAGGGTGAACTGAGACACGACCAAGGCCGAATAGCCCAGATCCTTCGCGCTGAGGTTCAGCTTGCCCTCTTCGTCGGGGAAAATGCGCAGGCCCGCGCACTTTTCGGCCAGTTTTGGTACGATGTCCAGCGTGTCGGTGTCCTTGACGCCCAGCAGGATGACAAGCCCCGGGCCGATGGGCCGCGGCTCGCCGCCGTTGACCCGGACGCTGGCCGAAGAAACGGCCTGAATGACTGCTCGCATGGTTTAACTCCTTGTGACCTTGAGCACATCTTTGACCTTGGACAGGCGGGCAACGACCCGGTTGAGGTGCTCGGTGTTGTTGATGCCGATGGTCAGGCTGACCACGGCGCAGTTGTTTTCGACCTGACGGGCATTCAGGGCGTAGATCGGCACCCGGATGTCGGCCAGAGCCGCCAGCACATCCTGCAGCAGTTCGTTGCGGTTGAGGGCAACGATCTCAAGGCCGGCCTTGTAGCTGTCCTTGACGCTGTCGGCCCAGTACGCCTTGACCCAGCGGGGGGCATTGGTGGGGTCTTTCATGCTGGAAATGGCGTTGGCGCAGCTCTGCTTGTGGATGGACACACCAAAGCCCCGGGTGATGAAGCCCACAATGGGGTCGCCGGGCAGCGGCGAGCAGCACTTGGCAAACTTGATGGGCGTATTGTCAAAGCCTTCGACCACCACGCCGTCGGTGGCATGGACCTTGCTCAGATCCACCTTCGGCAGATCCTCCACGGTCTTGTTCTCGGCGGCTTCGGCGGCCTTGAGCTTCTGCCATTCTTCTTTGAGCTTCGGCAGGCAGTTGGCGATGGTCATGCCGCCGTAGCCGATGGCGGCATAGATCTCCTCGGCGTTGTTCTGGCGCAGGCGGCGGCTGCAGCTGTTCACGAACTCATCCAGCTGGTCGTCGGGGATGAAGATCATTTCCCGGCGCAGCTCCTTGGCCAGTGCGTCGCGGCCCTGCTCGATGTTCTCCTCCCGGCGCATCTTCTTGAACCAGTTGCGGATCTTGCTCTTGGCCTCGCTGGTGC
>CAVKZS010000116.1:0-2753 GCA_963660925.1 Eubacterium sp. CAG:38
GCCTCCGATCGGAATCGAACCAATGACACGGGGATTTTCAGTCCCCTGCTCTACCGACTGAGCTACAGAGGCAAATAAAAAGCGACCCGGATCGGGCTCGAACCGACGACCCCCAGCGTGACAGGCTGGTGCTCTAACCAACTGAGCTACCGGGCCACATGGTGGAAGTTAACGGGCTCGAACCGCTGACCCTCTGCTTGTAAGGCAGATGCTCTCCCAGCTGAGCTAAACTTCCACAATTGGAGCGGCCGACGAGGCTCGAACTCGCTACCTCCACCTTGGCAAGGTGGCGCTCTACCAGATGAGCTACAGCCGCATGCCGATATGTACTTCTTTTGAGAAAGTGGAGCGGCTGACGAGGCTCGAACTCGCTACCTCCACCTTGGCAAGGTGGCGCTCTACCAGATGAGCTACGGCCGCAGATCCATTGTAGCGTCCCGGGCTTGTCTCCCGGCGACGTTGGTTATTATATCGCATCATGCCCCGCTTGTCAACCATAAAATCAAAATTTTTCTCAGGATTTTCCGTTTAGTCTGTCTTTTCATGGCAAATCTGCCTGTGTGCGTTTCTTTTCTTCTCCCGTTTCTGCCCGTGGCATCCGCTTCAAGTTCGCCGCAGCAGACACGAAGAATTTTTAATTGAAATGTTTGTTATAAAATTGTATAATGAAATTGTCAAGCTGTCGCGTGTGTACCGGAAGGCCCAGCTTCTATTATAATAAGTAGAAGCCGCTGTATTCCGGTGCAAGCGCGTGCATAGAGATAGGATTTCGCCAAAAAGGAGCAAACGCAATGTATAAGATCACTGAAAAAGTCGCGCTGAACCCCACCGTGACGAAGATGGTCATTGAAGCCCCGCTGATCGCCAAAAAAGCAAAGCCGGGCCAGTTTATCATTGTGCGCCCGTTCGAAGACAGCGAGCGCATCCCCCTGACCGTGGCCGGCTACGACCGCGAAAAAGGCACCGTGGACATCATCTTCCAGATCGTCGGCGGCACCACCATGGAGCTGAACAGCCTCAAGGTCGGCGAGAGCGTCCACGATTTCGTGGGTCCTCTGGGCCGTGCCACCGAGGTCGAGGGCCTGAAGAAGGTCTGCGTGGTCGGCGGCGGCGTAGGCTGCGCCATTGCCCTCCCCATCGCCCGCGAGCTGCATGAGCAGGGCTGTGTGGTCCACAGCGTCATCGGCTTCCGCAATAAGGATCTGCTGATCCTCGAGGATGAGTTCAAGGCTTGCAGCGACGAGCTGCGTATCATGACCGACGACGGCAGCTACGGCACCAAGGGCGTCGTCACCGCCGCACTGGACGAGCTGGTGGAGGCCGGCAACCAGTACGATCTGGTCATCACCATCGGCCCGCTGATCATGATGAAATTCGTGGTCAAGACCTGCCAGAAACACGGCCTGAAGAGCATCGTCTCGATGAACCCCATCATGATCGACGGCACCGGTATGTGCGGCGGCTGCCGCTTGACCGTGGGCGGTCAGACCAAGTTTGCCTGCGTGGACGGCCCGGACTTCGACGGCGACCTCGTCGATTTCGACGAAGCCATGGCCCGCGGCACCATGTACCGCCCCTTTGAGGCTCATGCCCGCGAAGCAGCCTGCAATCTGTTCCATCAGGAGGTAAAGTAAGATGGCTTTCAATATGGATCCGAAAAAGTGCCCCATGCCGACGCAGGACCCCAACGTCCGCAACAAGAACTTTGAGGAAGTCGCACTGGGCTATACCGCTGAGATGGCAGTCAACGAGGCAAAACGCTGCGTCCACTGCAAGAACAAGCCCTGTCAGACCGGCTGCCCCGTCGGGATCGACATCCCCGAATTCATCGGCCACGTCGCCGAGGGCGACTTCGAGGCCGCGTATCAGGTCATCAACCGCTCCTCTTCCCTGCCTGCTGTCTGCGGCCGTGTCTGCCCGCAGGAGAGCCAGTGCGAGGGCAAGTGCACCCGCGGCATCAAGAATGAGCCGGTGGGCATCGGCCGTCTGGAGCGTTTCGTCGCCGACTGGCACCGTGAGAACGTCCACACCGCCCCTGTCGTTCCCGAGTCCAACGGCCACAAGGTCGCCATCATCGGTGCCGGCCCTGCCGGTCTGACCGCTGCGGGCGATCTGGCCAAGCTGGGTTACAAGGTCACCGTCTACGAGGCTCTGCACGTTGCCGGCGGCGTTCTGATGTACGGCATCCCCGAGTTCCGTCTGCCCAAGGCCATCGTCCAGCAGGAGATCGACGGCCTGAAGAAGATGGGTGTCGATTTCGAGTGCAACATGGTCATCGGCAAGGTTCTCACCATCGACGAGCTGATGGGCGAGTACGGCTACGAGGCCGTCTTTGTCGGCTCCGGTGCCGGTCTGCCCCGCTTCATGGGCATCCCCGGCGAGAGCCTGAAGGGTGTCTACTCTGCCAATGAGTTCCTGACCCGCTCCAACCTGATGAAGGCATATCTGCCCACCAGCAAGACCCCCATCCGCACCGGCAAGAAGGTCGCCGTGGTCGGCGGCGGCAACGTTGCTATGGACGCTGCCCGCAGTGCTCTGCGTCTGGGTGCTGAGACCGTTTACATCGTTTACCGCCGCGGCATGGCTGAGCTGCCTGCCCGTAAGGAGGAAGTCGAGCACGCCGAGGAGGAGGGCATCATCTTCAAGACCCTCTGCAACCCTGTCGAGATCCTGCCCGACGAGAACGGTTTCGTCAAGGCCATCACCTGCATCGAGATGGAGCTGGGTGAGCCGGATGCCTCCGGCCGCCGCCG
>CAVKZS010000117.1:0-2744 GCA_963660925.1 Eubacterium sp. CAG:38
TTATCCTACACGGGGAGGCTTTTTGTCTATTGTCTACTTTTTACGGACCTGTTCACTGGACAGCTACCAGCTGAACCACAGCAATCTGGCCCAGCAAAGCCCGGCGGCGAAGTTTGGCGGAGCGGTAAACCGGGAAGTGCTGCTGGCGAATCTGGTGCGGGCGGAAACGACGCCGAGTGTACCGAACAGCACGCTGGGCGTGGACTGGAACGGAACCGGTGCAGGCAGCAGCCTGTCTACCGTAGAGCAGACCAAACGGAGATTTACGGACGAAAACCTGCGGGCGCGAGGCTTTACGCAGGACGAGATCGACTATGCCAAAACACCGGTGCAGGGGTTCAAGGCCGCTGCCTTCAAGGACAGCCAGCAGGACGATTTTGACGAGCTGAACCAATGGTTCGACACGGGGGACAACCGGAATCTGGCCGATGCGGTGCGGCGGGTGGACGGAACCAATGGCAAATACAGAGACATTGATTTGATCCGCAAGGGCAAGTGGACGCAGGAGCAGATCGACGAAGCGCGGCAGAAAAACGCGGCGTATGACGCCATCCCTGCGTGGCAGCGGGCAACCCGCCGGACGGCCAACACCATCGGCGGCATCGGGGATACGGTGGTGGCGGCCCCGGTCCTTGCTGTGGAGTACGGCAAGCAGGCGGGAAAGGACATCGCCGAGACCCGAAAGAACTGGGAGCAGGTCGAACAGGAAGTGCAGAACGACCCCCGGGCCAAGCGGCTGTATGATCTGCTGACCGAGGTGGACATGGATTATCAGCCGGTGTACCCCGAAAGCCGGAACCGCGACCTTGTGCTGATGGGCTACGGCTCCGAAGAAATCCGGAATATGCGCAACCGGCTGGCCGGACTGGAAGTGAGCCGGAGCATCGACCCCGACGAGAGCTTGGGCTACCAGCTCTACAAGCGCGGACAAGATCTGGCCGCTGCCGCTCAGAGCGGCCTGACGCCGGCGGCAAGAGCGGCGCAGGGCGTTGTGACCAGCGCAGCGGAAAATCTGGCTGTGGCTGCGGTGAATCCGGCGGCGGTGCTGCCGGTGCTGAGTGCGCAGGGTGCAGCGGAGGCCATGGGCCAGAGTGCGGAAGCAGGCACCGGCGCGGGCAAGGCGTTGGGCGGCGGTCTGGCAAAGTTTGCGGCAGGATGGGGCATCAACTCGGTGGGTGCGGCCGATCTTGCCAAATCCATGGGTTCGGACTACGCCAAAGACACTGTGGCCGGGCAGATCGCGGACTGGGTGCGGGGGCTGGCCGGAGATTCGGCCTTTGCAAAGAAATACCCGGCAGTCGCCAATGCAATTTCGGGCGGCATCGACAACGCGATGCAGGCATTTGTGGAGACCTACGCAGACAAGGCCATTGACGCGACGCTGATGGGAGATGCGGAAGCCGCGCAGACCTTGTTCGACAAAGACACCTTTCTGACGGCACTGGAAAGCGGCTTGTCGGGCGGTGCATCCGGTGCGCTGGGCGGTGCCGTGGGTACCGGCCTTGCCAAGATGAACAGCGGCGACGCAAGCTGGGCCGGGCAGCTGGACTATTATGACAAGCTGGACAAGGCCGAGAAAGCATTGAATGAGATCATCCGGCAGAACCAGCGGGCGCAGGAGCCGATGCCCTCTCAGTCGCCTGACGGCGACAGCTCCTCCAAAGTGGGAGCCAAGAACGTGGAGGAAAAGCCCTTGCCTCTCACTTCGAAAGACTCCCTCCGGCCGGAGGGAGATGTCGCGCAGCGACAAAGGGTGGACAAGGTGGCATTGCGAAGCAATGACGGAGAGGGCCGTACTGCGCAAACGAATGCGGGAAATCGGAGCAGCAACCCGGCGGTGCGGCAGTTTGCGCAGGCGGCGGAAACGGAAAAGCTGACAGGCAAGACCATCCGGTTGTTCAGCCCGGGCGAGGGCAACGCGGCCAACCGTGCAGCCTTTGAGGAAGCGTATGGTGTGCAGCTGCCTGACACGACTTCGGGCACCCGGTGGATGCTGCGGGATATTGCCGCGCAGCAGGTTGTGGAGAACGCTGGGGAAAGGGTGGAAAGCAACCTGCCCGGGCGTGCGGAACCGGAAGGGGGCTTACCCTCTCAGTCAACGCCTGACGGCGACAGCCGTTCCCCTTCTGGCACTAACGTGCCACCTCCCCCGGCCGGGGGAGTCTTTCCCAGAGTGGGAGCCGAGAACGTAGCGGTGGAGTCCTTGCCTCTCACTCCGGGAGAGGTGGCATTGCGGAGCAATGACGGAGAGGGCCGTACCGATGCAGAAAATGCCCCGATGCGGGAGACGTATGGGATGCAGGCACCGCAGAGCGCAGTGGAGAAGCAGCGCGAAGTGAAGCAGCAGCTGGAACGGTGGGGCGTGCCGGGCGACGACGGCAAGACCAAGATCTCGCAGGAGATCAGCCAGAAGATGCCGAAGGATGTAGACGCCGGACGATATGCAGCCGCGGCGAACACCCTGTACCGGCTGGGCCAGATGGAAGACGTAACGAGTTTTGAGGACGCGCTGCGTCTGGCGGGCAGCGAATCGGCAACCGCGCTGAACGTGAACACGGTGTTAGCCAGCGAGACCGGCCGGAACGCGCTGGAAACGGCGTATGTCTACGGCAAGGACACCGTGATCCAGAAAGCGGAATACGGCGGCAGGATGACCGAAAAGAGCACCAGCGGCCGGGGCGAGACCCTCTACTGGGGCACCATGCGGAGCGACAGCGACGTGGGAAGCCAGATCATCGAGCTGA
>CAVKZS010000118.1:0-2632 GCA_963660925.1 Eubacterium sp. CAG:38
GCCGACATGATCCGGCAGGCGGGCAGTCTGGTGCTGTCCGACAACATGCGGCTGGGCTCCACCGTGGCCGCATCCGGCACCGCGCAGGTGGCCGCTGCCGCAAGCAGCTACCACCGCGAGGGCGACACCGTCATCAACCAGAATATTTACAGCAAGGCGCAGTCCGCTGCCGACCTTGCCCGCGAGACCCGCTGGGAGGCCGACAAGGCCCGCCGTCAGCGCCGATGAAAGGAGGACGCCGTGCTTTTCAAAGATCACCTGAAGATCGTTACAGACGCCGGTGCCGTCCTGCATCTGGGCTGGGATTACGACACGCCCTACAACCTCGACCCGCTGAACGGCGTAGACGTGGACCTGCAGACGGCGCAGGGCATCAACCAGACCGGCACCACCGTGGAGCGGCAGAGCGTCTCCGGCGTGTCCCGCACGCTGGACGTGACCTTCTGGGGCGCGCACAAGCTGGAGAACGCGGAGTTCTTCACCCGCAGCCTGCCTTATTTCACAAAGGGCACTCTCTATTTCGGCGATAGATACTTCGCCCGCTTTGTGCTGCAAAAAACGCCGTACTTTTCCAGCTGCACCCCCGACCCGCGCTGTTCGCTCATGCTCTACAGCGAGAAGCCCTTCTGGTACAGCCTGACTTCCACCGCCGCCGTGCTGGGCGGCTATGAGGCGGCGTTCCGCTTCCCGGTGTGCTACGACAGCCACACCTACGGCATCCGGCGGGACGGCACCGCAGCCGTGCTGCGCAACTCCGGCAGCCTGCCGGTGCCCTTCACCGCAAAGCTCACCTGCACCATGCAGGTGCAGCACCCCAAGATCGTGGATCTCAGGACCGGGGCCTTCATCGGCTTCGACCTAACCCTCGACCCCGGCGACGTGCTGGAAATCTACCGCAGCACCTCCGATCGGCTGGCCTGCACTCTGACCCACGAGGGAGCCGTCACGAACATCTTCTCCGCCCTCGATGAGGACAGCACCCTCACCGAGCTGCAGCCCGGCGACAACGTGCTCTCCATTCAGGCGGAGAGCGGCTCCGGCTATCTGCAGGCGGCGGTGAGCTTTTATCCGATGGAGGCGGGCATCCTGCCCGAACCGCTATGAGAATCGACGTGCTGGAAGCAGACACCCTTGTCCGCGTGGGCTGGGTGGACGTATGGGCGTCCCTCTACTGGGACAGCCCCTATTACTCCGAGGGAAGCTTCACGCTGGAAGTTCGCCCTACCACCGAGAACCTGCAGCTCCTGCAGGAGGGCCGCTGGCTGGTGCGCAGCGATGAAACGCCCCGCATCCCCATGCGCATCTGCGCCCGGGCCAACCAGAATGAGGACTCGAACCTTGTTGTGAGCGGCTACCCGGCAACGTGGATATTGACCAAGCGGGTCAGCGCGGCCGTCATCAAGAACCAGAACGCCGAAGCCGCCATGCGCAGCCTTGTGACCGCCATGAAGCCGTGGCCCCGGCTGGAACTGGGCACCGAGTACGGCTTTGATACCGTGTTCTCAAAGCAGACCTCCGGCGGCACGGTGTTCGACTACTGCCAGACCATCGGGCAGGCGTGCGATCTGGGTTTCCGGGTCATTCTGAGCGGCACCGGCAGCAGCAAGAAGCTGCTGTTCGAGTGCTTCCGGCCCACCTTCGACCCCAACAACCGGTTCAGCCCCAAGTGGGGCAATCTGCTGAACGCCGGGTGGAGCTTCGCCGACACCGACTACGCCAACGTCGCCCTTGTGCAGGGCGCGGGCGAGGGCGATGCCCGGGCCACGGTCTGGGTGGGCGATACGAACAGCACCGGCTCTGACCGGCGGGAGATGTACATCGACGCCCGGGACGTGCAGCCCGATGAGGACAGCGGCGAGACCAACACCAGCCAGAGTTATCTGGAAAAGCTGGCCGACCGGGGCGGCGAAAAGCTGCTGGCCCAGCTGCGCACCGGCAGCATCGAGTTTGACGTGGACGACGGCGCATTGCAGGTGGGCGACGTACTGAGCGCCAGCCTGCCTCAGCTGGGCTACACTGCCATGGTGCGGGTGGCCGACATCATCACCGAAAGCCAGGAGAGCGGCACCACCCGCACCATCCGGCTGGGCACACCCACCTGGAACAAAACGTAAAGGAGGATCTATGTCAGATATCATCACTTACCCCGAAAACGGCATCACCTACGACGCCGACGACGCATCGGGATTTCTTGCCACCCGGCTGAGCGGCGTGTACAGCTCCGACGACTTCGCCGTCAGTCAGGCAGGCGGGCTGACCGTGACCGTCAGCGCAGGTCAGGCATGGGTGCGCCCGTCGCGCTTCAAGGGCCGCAGCATCATCCTGTCTCAGGCCGACACGCTGACCCTGACCGACGCCGACGCGACCCGCAGCCGCATCGACCGCGTGGTGCTGCGCTACGACGCAGCGGCTCGCAAGTCCAGCCTGCTGGTGCTGGAAGGGACTCCGGACTCCACCAGCCCCGCCGCACCGGACATCACCCGCACGGCTCTGGTCTATGACCTCGGACTTGCTACGATCACCCGCAAGGCAGGCAGCACAGCCGTCACCGCGGCGGACATCACCGACACCCGCGCAGACGAGGACGTCTGCGGCCTCATGAGGGACGGCGTGACCGGCATCCCGACGGCCC
>CAVKZS010000119.1:0-2629 GCA_963660925.1 Eubacterium sp. CAG:38
ACAGCCCCTACATCTGGCTGCGCTGCCCCGGCAACATGAAGAGCTGGGAGTTCTTCGACTGGCTGCTGAACACCTGCGGTGTCGTCGGCACCCCGGGCGTCGGCTTCGGCGAGTGCGGCGAGGGCTACTTCCGCCTGACCGCCTTCGGCGACGCCGAAAAGACCAAGCTGGCCGCTGAGAAGATCAAGAAGGCCATCAAGGAACTGTAAGAGCAATATTATATCAGACCGTCCGGTTTCCTGCCGGGCGGTTCTTTTTTGCTTGACTTGTAAAAAGAACGCTTTTATGGTATTCTTAATACGAAAAGCGGATGGAAAGCAGGTGACCCGATGACAGAAGCAAAGCAAAAAGAGGATGTTGATTTTGAGCGGAAACATCAAGAAGATTTGGAGCGAATCCGAAATTTCCGGCTGATGGATGACGACTTTATGAGCAAGGTCTTTGAGGACAAAACCTGTGCAGAGTTTCTGCTGAAAATCATTCTGGATCGGGAAGATCTATATGTGAAACAAGTTCATGGCCAGCATGACTTGAAAAATCTGCAGGGGCGTTCTGTCCGGCTGGATATCCTTGCGGTAGATGCACAGAACCGGGCCTATAACATTGAAGTCCAGCGCAGCGACCGGGGAGCCGGAGCAAAACGGGCACGGTACAACAGCAGCTTGATGGATGCCAACCTGACAGAACCCGGTGAGGAATATGACCAACTGCACGAAGCGTATGTCATCTTTATTAGGGAACGGGATGTTCTGAAACGGAATCTTCCAATCTATCATATCAACAGAATGATCGAGGAAACGGGCGAACCGTTCAATGATGAGGCGCATATCGTTTTTGTGAACGCAAAGATTCGGGATGATACCGCATTGGGAAAGCTGATGCACGATTTTGCTTGTACCGACCCGGAGGATATGAAGTATCCGGTCTTGGCGGAGAGGGTAAAATACTTTAAAGAAGACAGGAAGGGAGTTGTATCTATGTGCAAGGCAATGGAAGAAATGAGAGAAGAAGCGGCTCATGCAAGAGCTGTGGCGGGTGCAAGAAGACTGTTGGCGGCCGGAAAACTGTCCTGTGAAGAGATCGCAGATGCAATGGAACTTCCGGTCGAAGAGGTTCGGGCACTGGAAAATCAGAAAACTGCTTGAGGGCGTAAAAAAATCAGGAGCCGCAATTCAGCGGCTCCTGATTTTTTATGCGATGCTTACTCCTTCGGGTCGGTCAGCAGCTCTTTGATGCTGGGGACCACGCCGCCGAGGTTCTGCAGGTCGGAGGGGATGATGAGCTTGGTGGCCTTGCCGTTGGCGACCTTGGCCAGAGCTTCGAGGCTGCGCAGGGCCAGCACCTTGTCGTTGGGCATGGCCTCGTTCAGCAGGCGGATGGCGTCGGCATTGGCTTTCTGGACGGCCAGAATTGCCTGTGCCTCGCCCTCGGCCTCGAGGATACGCTGCTGCTTGACGGCGTCGGCGCGGAGAATGGCGGCTTCCTTTTCGCCTTCGGCGGCGGTGATGGCGGCCTGCTTTTCACCGTCGGCCTTCAGGATGACGGCACGCTTCTCGCGCTCGGCCTTCATCTGCTTCTCCATGGCTTCTTGGATCTCCCGCGGCGGGATGATGTTCTTGACCTCGACGCGGTTGACCTTGATGCCCCACTTGTCGGTGGCTTCGTCCAGAATGGCAGTGATCTTGCCGTTGATGACATCGCGGCTAGTCAGGGTGTGATCCAGCTCCATCTCACCGATGATGTTGCGCAGGGTGGTGGCGGACAGGCTCTCGATGGCCGAGATGGGCTGGTTGACGCCATAGGTATAGAGCTTGGCGTCCATTACCTGAAAGAACACCACGGTGTCGATCTGCATGGTGACGTTGTCGCGGGTGATGACTGGCTGCGGGGGAAAGTCCGCGACCTGCTCTTTCAGGCTGACCTTCTTGGCGATCCGCTCAATAAAGGGGATCTTGATGTGCAGACCGGCCGGCCATGTGGCCGAGTAGCTGCCCAGACGCTCGATGACGTAGACCTTCGACTGCGGGACGATGACGATGTTGGTGACGACGATCAGCAGAACCACGAAAACCAGTGCGAGGATGACGAAAAACGTGATCATGGGTGCGCTCCTTTGTCAGTGGGTGGATGATTCGGTCAGGATGGGCTCAACGATGAGCAGGGTGCTGTGGATCTCGCAGACCCGGCAGAATTCGCCGGGGTGCAGGGTGTCGCCGGGGGTGGCGCAGCGGGCGTTCCAGTCCACGCCGTCCAGCCGGACCCGGCCGGTGGCCTCTGCCGTGACCGTCGTGAGGACGGCGGCTTCCCGGCCAAGGTTCCGGTCACCGTTGGTGGCTGTGTGCCGGACCCGCAGTTTCTTTGCCAGCGGCCGGAAGGCCAGCAGGCTGAGGGTGCTGACGACGAGGAACACGACGGCCTGCACCCGGAACGAGCCGGAAAACAGGCAGGTCAGCAGGGCCGCCGCACTGCCGATGGCAAACCAGATGGAGGTCATGTTGAAGGTCATGCCCTCCAGAACCAGAAACCCGATGGCCGCAATGAGCCAGAAGATGGGATCAATCGACATCCGAACTCCCTCCTATTACAATAAATATGGAACCGGATATAGCAGCCAGCTATATTCCATTCC
>CAVKZS010000120.1:0-2560 GCA_963660925.1 Eubacterium sp. CAG:38
ACGACCGCAAGCTGGCCCCGTGGCCGGTGCCGGAAGAGATCATGCAGCAGTGGCGGGAGGACGTCGAGATGAACGCCCGGGGCGTGGCCGTCGATATGGAGCTGGTGAACGCCGCGCTGGATGTGCTTGAGCAGGCCACCATCCCGCTCAAAGCCGAATTGAAGACCCTGACCGGGCTGGAAAACCCCGGCAGCCGGGTGCAGCTGCTCGGCTGGCTGAAGAACCGGGGCTGTTCCCTCTCCGGCCTCGGCAAGGACATCGTGGACGCGGCCCTCAAGACCGACCTGCCCAGCGACGTCCGCCGGGCCTTGGAGCTGCGGCAGCAGACCAGCAAGGCCAGCAACTCCAAATACAAGACCATCGCACTGAGCCGCGGCCCGGACGACCGCATCCGGGGCACCCTGCAATTCTACGGGGCCAGCCGGACCGGACGCTGGGCCGGGCGGCTGCTGCAAAGCCAGAACCTGCCCCGCACTTACTTAGACCATCAGTCTGACTGGCGGGAGATCGTCAAGCTACACGACGCGGGCGCGCTGGAGCTGCTGACCGACAATGTGTCAGACACTTTGAGCCAGCTGATCCGCACTGCGCTGGTGCCCGGCAAGGGATACACCTTCATCGACGCCGACTTCTCCGCCATCGAAGCCCGCCTGATCGCATGGCTGGCGGGCGAAGAATGGGTGCTCGACGTCTTCCGGACCACCGGCAAGATCTACGAAGCCACCGCCGCCCGCATCTTCGGCGTGCCCTTCGAAAGCATCGTCAAGGGCAATCCGAATTACAAGTACCGGCAGCGCGGCAAGGTCGCAACGCTGGCCTTGGGGTATGAGGGCGGGGTCAGTGCCATGAAGCGGATGGGCGGCGATCAGCTGGGCCTCGATGACGAAGGCTTATAGGACATCGTGGACCGCTGGCGGGGACAGAACCCCAACATCCGTAAACTCTGGGCAAAAATGCAAAAAGCAGCAGTCCACACCATCCAGACCGGGAAGACCACCATGCCCCGGGCGGGCGTGGTTTTCCGCAAGGAAATGTCCCGGGATGTGCCCTTTCCTTTCCTGACCATGCAGCTTCCCAGCGGGCGCAAGCTTTTCTACGCCGACCCGAAACTCTCCAAAGAGACAAACTGGCGTGGGGAACATGAAATCCTCTACATGGAGGACAACCATGGACTCTGGCATGAATCCAAAACCTACGGAGGCAAGCTCACCGAGAACCTGACGCAGGCAGTGGGCCGGGACTGTCTGGCCTTTGCACTGGACAATCTGCGAAAAGCCGGATACCGGGTGGTCTTCCACGTCCACGATGAGGTCATCATCGAGCTGCCGGACACACAGGACCCCGCAGCCGCCCTCAAAGATGTCGTTCACATCATGAGCCAAGTGCCGCCATGGGCGGAGGGCCTGCCCCTGAACGCCGCAGGATGGTACGGCGATTTCTTTACAAAGGATTGATACCGATGACGAAAGCAGATACTACGTTCTTTCCCCGGATAACGATATTCGTCTGTACCTGCGGAGCCGCACCCTACAACCCGGAGAAACGGCCCCATGGTGCCGTCGGCCTGACCCATTACCGCAGGTGCAAATACTCCAACGACACCGGCTGGTCTGTGGTCTGCACTCGCTGCGGCAGAGTCGGCGAACGGGATCGGACCCCGATCGGAGCAGCGGATAAATGGAACGTGAAGCGGCTCCGCTACGGCCCGCTGAAGGAGGAAAACACATGAGCATCATTGAGATCAGCGTTGCCGACAGCCGCATGGCGACGCTATGGAAAACGCAGCGCACCGAGTGGGACACCTTCACTGCCACGCTGAGAGGCAGGATGCAGCAGAACGTCGGCACCGAGACCCACGCCGAATACATGGCCCTCTCCAAAGCCGAACAGGACAAGCGGAAGGACGTCGGCGGCTTCGTCGGCGGCACCCTGCGGGACGGCCACCGGAAACGCGGCTGCTGCACCGGCCGCAGCCTCATCACGCTGGATATGGACAACTGCGAACCCGGCAGCACCGAGAAATGGGTCAAGGCCATCCGGAGCCTCGGCACTGCGGCGGTCTACTCCACCCGGAAGCACGATCCGGAGCATCCGCGGCTGCGGGCCATCTTCCCCACCGACCGCGTCATGCAGCCGGACGAGTACCAGCCCTGCGCCCGGATGGTGGCCCAGATGCTCGACCCGACGATGGCCGTCTTCGACCCAACCACCTTCGAGACCGAACGCCTGATGTACTGGCCCAGCCGCAGCTCCGACAGCGCGTGGGTCTGTGAGGCCACCGAGGACGGCGACCGGCTCAGTGCAGACGACATCCTCTGGCTTTACGAGGACTGGCACGACGTCCGCCAGTGGCCCGCCTGCCCCTCGGAGAAGGCCATCAAGCTGCCCGGAGGGAAGCAGGCCGACCCCACGGCCAAACCCGGCGTTGTGGGCGCGTTCTGCCGGACCTACGACATCCGGGCCGCCATTGAGAAGTTTCTCCCCGGCGTCTACGTCGAGGCCGGTGCGGGCCGTCTGACCTACGCCGCAGGCAGCACCACCGCAGGCGCGGTGCTCTACG
>CAVKZS010000121.1:0-2558 GCA_963660925.1 Eubacterium sp. CAG:38
CGTCATCCCTTCGGGATGCCACCTCTCCTACTGAGGAGAGGCCTTGGCAGTCGATTCAAGCTTAATCTACTTGCCAAAGGCTCCCCTACCAGGGGAGCTGGCGGGCGTCAGCCCGACTGAGAGGTTGATATACAACAGCTCCTTCTTATTCTGTTTTGGAGGCTCAGTGACAGCCGCCGCAGGTGGAGCAGCTGCCGGTGCAGGAAGCCGACGGCTCCTGCACGGTCATCGGGTCGCCGCCGTTCATGGCGGTGTTGATGATGGCGTCGATGTAGTTGACGAGGTTCTCGCAGTCGCGCTTGGCTTCGTTGTAAGCCACCATGCCCTCATCGGCCATGATCTGGGCGTAGAGGTTGTTCACCTTCTCGTTCAGCTCGGTGATCCGGGCGTCGTTCCGCTCCGACTTGCCGATCTCGTTGTTCAGATCCATGCGGGCGAGGTTGAACTCGCCGATCATGTTCTGCAGTTCCTCGTCGTTGTCGTTGGCTTTGCGGGCCTGATCCAGCACGAGGTAACGGGGGTCGGTCTGAAGTGCCATTGCAGCACGCTTGAAAAGATCAATGCAATCCATGGGATGATTCTCCTTTTATTTCAAATCTTCAAATCAATGATAACACGTTTGGATGTAGTTTATTCGGCCAGCTCGCCCAGCAGGACGGTGGCACGGGCACCGGTCAGCCTGACCTGTGCATACTGGCCCATGAGGGCATCGTCGGCCTTGAACTCCACGGTCAGGTTGTTGTCCAGCCGGCCCGAGAGGGTACCTTCGGCGCGGCCGTAGCCCTCGACGAGGACTTTCACGGTCTGGCCTACCTGCGCCTTGACAAGGTTCATCGCGATCTCGTCTTGGATCTTGAGCAGGCGGCTCATCCGGTCGGTCTTTTCCTTGCGGGGGGTCGGGTCGGGCATCTCCGCCGCCTTGGTGCCGGTGCGCTTGGAATAGATGAAGGTGAACAGCTGCATATAGCCGACCTTCTGGATCAGATCGAGCGTCTGCCGGAAGTCTTCTTCCGTCTCGCCGGGAAAGCCGATAATGATATCGCTCGAGAAGGTGATGCCGGGCACGGTCTTACGGGCGTACTCGATCAGCTCCATATAGTGCTCAATGGTGTAATGGCGGTTCATCAGCTTGAGCAGCCGGTCGGAGCCGCACTGGACCGGAAGGTGCAGGTGCTTGCAGATCTTGGGCTGCGCCGCAATGGTGTCGATCAGCTTGTGGCTGGCGTCCTTCGGGTGGCTGGTCATGAACCGGATGTGGTAGTCGCCCGGCACGGTGCAGAGCAGGTTGAGCAGGTCGGAGAAGTCCACCTGCTCCTCAAGGCCCTTGCCGTAGCTGTTGACGTTCTGGCCCAGCAGAGTGATCTCCTTGTAACCCGCTTCCACCAGACCCCGGAACTCCGCGAGGATGTCGCAGGGCTTGCGGCTCTTCTCGCGGCCGCGGACATAGGGCACGATGCAGTAGGTGCAGAAGTTGTCGCAGCCGTACATGATCGGCAGCCATGCGCGGAACTCGCTCTCCCGTCGGATGGGGATGTTCTCGACGATGACCGGACGCTGGGCCGGCTCCATCAGAACGCGCTTGTGCTTCTGGAGCTTCTGGGTAATGAGCTGGGGCAGCGTGTCGATGCCGTCCACGCCAAAGACCAGATCCACATAGGGGTAGCTCTGGCGCAGCTTTTCGACAACGTGCTTCTGGTTGGCCATGCAGCCGCACAAGCCGATCATCAGGCCGGGCTTTTTCTCCTTGAGGCCCTTCAGGGCACCCACGTTGCCGAACACGCGCTGTTCGGCGTGCTCGCGGACGGCACAGGTGTTGAAGAGGATCAGGTCGGCATCCTCGGGCTTATCGCACAGGCCATAGCCGATGTCCACCAGCACGCCCTTGATCCGCTCGCCGTCGTTGACGTTCTGCTGACAGCCGTAGCTGTGGACAAAGGCCAGCGGCGGCGTGTCATAAGCCTGACGCACCAGCTCAGCGGCGGTGCTGTTGTGTTCAAATGTAATGTATTCCAATGAAACCATCCTTCAAATTATTAAAATGCTCGTTTCAGTATACCCTGTTTTTCCGTTCAGGGCAAGAGGTCCGGCGCATTTTTCGCAGAAAAGAGGGCTTCACTGGGCGATCGGGGTCTCCGCAAGGCAGTGCTCGCAGACGCCGAAGAGCACCACGGCGCAGTCCTCGACCTTGCCTTTCTGGTTCTTGACCAGCTTCATCACCTGCTTTTCGTCTACATCGGCATCCACAACGCCGCCGCAGACCGTGCAGTACAGGTGGCTGTGCCAGAACAGGGTGTGGTCAAAGCGGTCGGGCTGGCCCGGGATGGACACCCGGCGCACCCGGCCCGCGTCCACGAGGCTGTTCAGGTTACGGTAGACGGTGCCAAGGCTCAGGTTGGGACACTCCTTCACGGCCTCCTCGTAGATCTCCTCGGCGGTGGGGTGGTCACAGAGCTGATCGACTTTCTGCAGTACCAGTTCTCTCTGTTTGGAATAGCGCATAGTGATTCTCCTATTACAATAAATATGGAACCGGATATAGCAGCCAGCCATATTCCATT
>CAVKZS010000122.1:0-2557 GCA_963660925.1 Eubacterium sp. CAG:38
TCCGGACAAAATTTGTATGATGGAAAGCTTTTGTAGTTATTGACATCCGGCGCAAAAAATCCGATAATAGATAAAGCTATTGCAACTCTTTTTGCAGAAGTTGCCAGACAGCGCACGCTGTCCGAATGAAAGGAGCAAATTCTATGTCTTTTGTGGATAGTCTGAAAAAGGGCCTCTTTGGTACCGAGGACGATTACGACGATCAGTACATTGACGACGGCCCCCAGATGGTGAACAATAACAACGGCATCGGCGTCGGCATGGACGACGAAGAGGAAGCTGCCGACGAGAACGCCCCCAAGAAGAACAAGGTGGTCAACATCCACGCCACCACCCAGCTCAAGGTCGTTCTGGTCAAGCCCGAGCGGTTCGAGGATGCCAGCACCATTGCAGACCACCTGAACAACAAGCGCACCGTGGTGCTGAACCTTGAGTCCACCAACAAGGAAGTTTCCCGCCGTCTGGTGGACTTCCTCTCCGGCGTGGCCTACGCCAACAACGGCCAGATTAAGCGTGTTGCCAACAGCACCTTCATCATTACCCCGTACAACGTCGATATCATGGGCGACCTGCTGGACGAACTGGAAAACAATGGCGCGTTCTATTGATCCGGAAACTCCGGCTCCCAAGGCGGGGCGGGGCTTTGTACCTGCCCGCAACGAGGATGAACGGTATCTCATGCGCCACATCGAGGATCTGGCGCGCACGGCCTTTGGCCGGGGCATCCCGCGGTATTCCAGCTTTCTGAGCGACCGGGAGCAGGATCTTGCCCGCGCTGCGCTCAACCGCGCCGGGGCGGAAGAGTTTCGCTTCGACGGCGGCTGGCCGGGTGCCGAGCGGAAGATCCTCTGCCTCGAGCCGGAGGACAGCTATGCGGCCAGCCCGCTGTGCTGCGTCCGGCTGCGCTGCCGGGTCCAGCCCGGCGCAGAGCTGCCGACCCACCGGGACTACCTCGGCAGCCTGATGGGGCTGGAACTCAAGCGGGAGGCTCTGGGAGACATCGTGCTCCCGGCCGACCAGCCGGGCGTGGCATATGTCTTTGCGCTGGAAACGGCGGCAGACCTGATCTGTCAGGAATTGCGGCAGGCGGGCCACACCGACCTGACGGCGGAATACCAGCCCCTCGATGCGCTTCCGGCCTTCCCGCAGGAGGACCGGGAGATCCGCACGGCGACGGTATCTTCGCTCCGGCTGGATGCGGTGCTTGCGGCCATGATCCGGTGCAGCCGCGGCATGGCGGCGGATCTGATCACGGCTGGCCGGGTGGAGATCAACCACCTGCCTGCCGAGAGTGTCCATGCGCCGGTCTACGAGGGCGATGTGTTCACGGTGCGGGGCAAGGGCCGGTTCTGCCTGACCGCCCTGCCGGGCAAGAGCAAAAAAGACCGCTCGATCATCGCGTTTTTCCAGTATTGAATTTGAAGAATAAGGGAGGAAACCACTATGCTGACCCCGC
Organism: Eubacterium sp. CAG:38; assembly: GCA_963660925.1. Taxonomy (GTDB): domain Bacteria; phylum Bacillota; class Clostridia; order Oscillospirales; family Ruminococcaceae; genus Faecalibacterium. The sequence goes on from CAVKZS010000122.1 coordinate 1,457, forward strand.
AGGATGTGCGCTCTGCGCAATTTGAAAAAAACCTCCGCGGCTACCGTACCGAGGATGTGGACCGGTTTCTGGACAAGGTGGAGGAGCAGCTGCTGCTCAACGAGAAGGATGCCGAGGCCCTGCGCAAGCAGATCGCGGATCTGACGGCCGAAAACCAGCGTCTCCACAAGGAAATGGAGAGCTATGAGGCGGACGGCGATATGCTCAAGAGTGCGCTGATCAACGCACAGCGGATGGGCGAGAACGTCATCCGCGAAGCAAACACCAAGGCCGAGGAGATCCTGCACCGTGCCAATCTCCGCGGTGATGACATCATCCGCGATGCCAACGAGCTGCTGCAGAAAGCCAGTGACCGCGCCGATGAGATCATCAACGAGGCAAACGAGAAGAAACTGGCAGAGGAGCGCGAGTATGACCGCGTCCGGCTGGAAGTGACCCGCTTCAAGTCCGACGTGCTCAACCTGTACCGCAGCCATGTGGAGTCCCTGAGCCGTCTGCCCGAGTACCAGAAGGACGAGCCTGCTGTGCCCGCCGCCGAGGGAAAAGCCGAGGAAAAGCCCGAGGAAGAGCCTGCCGAGCAGGTGGCCGCCGAGCTGACCGAGGAGCTGGACGATGCAGCACCGGCTGCGGCTCCTGCGGATGCAGAAAAATCTGCCGCCGCTGACGAGGACGAAAAAGAGGAGAGCAGCGAAGATTTCTGGGCCAAGGACGAGAGCCAGCTCAAGATCGACCCGCCACCCGCACCGGAAGCTTCCACCGCGCCGGACTACACTGCTTTTCAGGGCGTGAAGTTCAGCGAGTAAAAGAATAAAATCCCCCAAGCAATCGCAAGGAAAATTAGAGGAGTGTGTAACCATTGGCTAAGAATAAGTCTCAGTACGACAGTACCCTGAACCTGCCGAAGACCCTGTTCGAGATGCGCGCCGGCCTGCCCAAGAAGGAGCCGGTCATGCTCAAGGACTGGGACGACAACGACCTGTACAACAACCTGATGAAGCACAACGAGGGCAAGCCCCAGTTCATTCTGCACGACGGCCCTCCGTATGCAAACGGCAATATCCACATGGGTACGGCCCTGAACAAGATCATCAAGGATATCAT
>CAVKZS010000123.1:0-2464 GCA_963660925.1 Eubacterium sp. CAG:38
CACCGTTTACGAGGTAGATACCAGTATCGTAAAGTTTCAGCATAATACTCTCCTTTTATCAAACAGTGCAGACATTCGATTACTTGCGGATGTACAGGGTGCCGTCCATGATGCGGCGGGCGGTGCGCTGCACGGCCACGCCCGAAACTTTGATCTCGTTCAGGGGCTTGGCGGGGTCGTCCAGATAGGGGTACATGGTCATGACGCCGGAGGGGTGGCCGATCCGGACAGTCTGCTGGCCGGGCTGGATCGCGGCAAGCTCGTTCACGATGGTGCCGGGCACAAAGGCGGCGACACTGATGGAAGAAGCACTGGTCAGCGGGCAGGCCTTATGGCACTTGAATACGCTGATGACACGGGCGCAGATGTCCATCTCGGAGGCGTCCGCCTGCTTGCCGCTGATGTCGGTGAAGGAGGTAGGAACCTGCACGAAACCGACCTTCGGCACAGCGGGACTGTTGGCGGTGGCGTCGGCGGGGTCTTTTGCAAAGCCCATCTTGACACAGGCGGCACCGCGGATGGCCTCAAGCTTTGCAGCCAGAGCCTTGTCTGCATCTACCTCGGCGGGCAGTTCGGTGCCGGAGATTCCCAGATCGGCTGCACGCACCAGAACGATGGGGTTGGAGACGTCGAGGATGGTGGCCTCGATGGTGCCCAGCTCGCCCAGATCCAGCACTTCCTTGGCGGCGTCGGTGGGGAAGAGCTTGCCGGTCTTGGAGCCGGCGGGGTCGAGAAAGTTGACCTTCAGCTCGCCGGCCGTGCCGTCCACACCGGCGATGGAGCAGGTGCCCTCGTTGTCAAACTGGCCGTCCTTGACCGGAACTTCCACGTCGATTTTCTTGTTGGTGTTCAGGTTGAACATATGGACGATGGTGGTTGGCTCGGTCAGATGCTCGATCAGGCCCATCTCGACGGCAAAGGGGGCAGTGGCGGCGGTCATGTTGCCGCAGTTGCTCTTGTAGTCGATCTTGGCCTGCCCGACGATGGACTGGCCGACGATGTAATCCACATCGATGCCCGGGCGGTCGCTCTTGTTGACCACGACGATCTTGTTGTTGCTGGACACGCAGCCGCCCAGGCCGTCGATCTGCTTGGGATCGGGGCTGCCCATGGCCTGCACAAAAATGTCATCCCACTGCTCACGGGCGGGCAGATCGTCCTTCAGAAACATACAGCCCTTCGACGTGCCGCCGCGCATAAAGACACAAGGAAATTTCCGCATACGATATTCATCCTTTCAACTGCTTTTTCGTGATCCCCGTGGGGGCCTCACTCTCTCTGACTCTATGAAACCACAAAAGGATCCATTTGTAAAATATCAAGATTCAATCATCATCCATTCTTTTAGGGAATGAATAAGCAAAAAGAAAAACCGCTGCTTTTTCAAACTGAAAAAACAGCGGCCATAAAAGGATCGGATCCTCAATCGCGGTGCAGACTCTCGCGGAGCTCTTCGTGCTCCTCGTGGAGTTCCTCTTTGAGCAGGGCATCGACTTTGTGGACGTCCTGCTGCAGCTCGTGCAGCTCCGACTCGATGGCAGGATTCTCTTCGATGTCCTCTTTGATGAACATCAGGATGAAACTGATCACCAGCAGCAGGCAGGAACCCCAGACGGCATACCGGCCGAACCACTGGATGCCGACGCTGCCGAAGCCCGCGCCCAGCCCGAACAGGAAGATGATGGCAAAGTAGTGGAAGGCTTTGTCCTTCGCTTTGGCGTTTTTGGTGCGCATCCAGACGCAAAGGGCTTCCATGCCGCTGCGCAGGTTGCCGATGCACATGGTGCTGGCAAAGCCGTAGCCGTTCACCTTCCGGAAAGTCTGCACCTGCATGGCGCAGGCAAAGGAGACGATGGCGTTGGCCAGCAGGTTCCACTCCTGCGGGAAGAAGCCGACCCCAAACAGCAGTACGATCTCGAACAGGACCACCAGCTGCCGCCAATGGAGCGACTGGAGATTCTTGAACTGTTCGTGAAGCAATTCGGCCACAAAGACACCCAGTGCAAAGGCCAGCAGAGGCACCAGATAGTGGATGGTTTTGTCCCACTCCCCGGCGAACAAATGCTGGCTGAGCAGCACGATGTTGCCGGTCTGGGCGTTGGCGAACACCTTGCCCCGGAACAGATAGGTGTAGGCGTCCTGCAGGCCGCCCGAAAGCGAAAGAAACATCGCTGTATAGAACGACTCCGACATCTGGCCGTGGTGGAGCCGCTTCAGACCCGATTGCATGAAAACATCCCTCACAAATTTTACTCGCAGATTTTGGTGAAACTGCTAGATTATTATACGCAAAATTTCGGCAAAGTGCAAGAGGACATTCGGATATGACTGCAATACCAAACGGGTATGGCAGCGGGATTTTTGCATTGTCGGCGGGGATGTGCTACAATAAACAAAACGAAACCACCGAAAAAAGACCTGCTAATAAAAGTCAAGGGGTGATTTGAGAAAAATTCTAAAATCC
>CAVKZS010000124.1:0-2346 GCA_963660925.1 Eubacterium sp. CAG:38
CCGGCCAGTTCATCGGCAACCACACCCGCGCCAAGATCGTCAAGAACAAGGTGGCCCCTCCGTTCCGGGAGGCCGAGTTCGACATCATGTTCGGCGAGGGCATTTCCAAGATGAGCGAGCTGATCGATGTGGGCGTCAAACTGGGCATCGTCCAGAAGAGCGGCGCATGGTTCAACTACGGCGATATCCGTCTGGGTCAGGGCCGCGACAACGCCAAGCAGTTCCTCAAGGACAACCCCGAGATCGCCAACGACATCGAGGGCCAGATCCGCGCCAATGCCGACAAGCTGTACGCCACCCGCCGTCCGGTAGGCAAGGCCGCTGCTGCAGCCGCCAATGCCGACGACACCAAGACCGAGACAGCACCGGCCAAGGAGCCGGTGGTCAAGGCTCCGACCCGCAGCAGCGAGAGTGAGCTGGACATCATGGTGGAGGACTAAATGGCCTTTGCGCATAAAGCCCGCCGCCCCCTGACCGAAGAAGAAAAATCCGCCGACGTCGCCAAGGCCCGCGCCCGGGCACTGGAAACGCTGGCCTCGCAGGAGATCTCCTCCGGCCAGCTGTACGAGCGGCTCTGCCGGAAGTTCACCGAACAGACCGCCGCGCAGGTGGTGGCCGAGATGGTGGAGCGGCAGTATCTGGACGACGACCGCTATGCCGAAGTGCGGGCGCGGGGCCTGCTGGCTGCTCGGAAGAGCCGCCGCGCTGCCGCCCAGAACCTCCGGCAGAAAGGGCTGAATCCAAACCAGATTCAGCAGGCATTGGAACAGGTCTACGCCCCGGACGAAGCGGGCGAGGACCCGGAGCTGGAAGCCGCCGCCGCACTGGTGGAGAGCCGGTACCGCTCCAAACTGGCCGCCGGCCGCCGCGATCTGGTGGTGGCCGCGCTGATGCGCCGGGGGTTTGCGTACCCGGTGATCAAAGAGGCGGTACGGAGAGTGGAAGAAGAGTAGACACCTCATCCGTCGCCGATGGCGACACCTTCCCCTCAAGGGGAAGGCAAACATAGAAAGAGAGTATTATCCCCTTATGAAAATTGCGTGTATTTCCCTTGGCTGTCCGAAGAATCAGGTCGATCTGGACGGCATGGTACATATCCTGCTGTCGGCAGGCCACGAGACGGTGGCGGAGCTGGGCGAAGCAGATGTCATCCTCGTCAACACCTGCGGCTTTATCGAGAGTGCAAAGACCGAGGCCATCGAGAACATTCTGGAAGCCTGCTCCTACAAGCAGGCCAACCCGAACCTGAAAGTGGTCGTCACCGGCTGTCTGGCCGAGCGTTACCGCAGCCAGATCGAGGAGGAGATCCCTGAAGTGGACGCCGTGGTGGGCTGCGCTTCCAACAAGGCCATTGACTCCATCGTGGCCCGGCTGTTCAACGGCGAGGAACATCTGGAAAGCTACGGCCTGAAAAAAGACTTCCCGCTGGGCGGCAAGCGTGTCATCGGCACGCCGGCCCACTACGCCTATCTGAAGATCGCCGAGGGCTGCAACAACCGCTGCCACTACTGCGCGATCCCGGCCATCCGCGGCCCGCTGCGCAGCCGCGACATGGCCGACTGCGTGGCCGAGGCCCGCTGGCTGGCCGGGGAAGGCGTGAAAGAGCTCATCATTGTGGCACAGGACCCAACCGCCTATGGCGAGGACTGGGGCAAGCCGGGCAGCATTTGCGAGCTGCTGGACAAGCTGAACAAGATCAACGGCATCGAGTGGATCCGGATCATGTACGCCTACCCGGAGCGGATCACCGACGAATTCATTGCCGCGATGCAGCGGAACGAGAAGGTCGTGCCTTACCTCGACCTGCCCATCCAGCATTGCAACGACGAGATCCTGAAAAATATGAACCGCCGCTCCAACCGCGCTGAGCTGCTGGAGGTCATCGGCAAGTTGCGGACGTCGATCCCCGGCATCACCCTGCGCACCACCCTGATCGCAGGTTTCCCGGGCGAGACCGAAGAGCAGTTTGAAGACCTCTGCAACTTCGTCAAGGAAGTGCAGTTCGACCGGCTGGGCTGCTTTGCCTACTCCGCCGAGGAGAACACCGTCGCCGCCAAGATGGACGGCCAGATCGAGCAGGAGGTCAAGGACCGCCGCGCCGAGCTGGTGATGCAGATCCAGACCGGCATCATGGCCCAGAAGCAGGCGGCCAAGGTCGGCCAGACCGTCCGGGTCATCTGCGATGGCATCGACGACGAGAGCGGCCTGTATCTCTGCCGCACCATGGGCGACGCCCCCGAGGTGGACGGCAATGTCTGCGTGTCCAGCGAGGAGCCGCTTTATCCCGGTGCGTTCTATGATGTTCTGGTGGACGACAGCGACCTTTACGATCTGTATGGTACTGTT
>CAVKZS010000125.1:0-2178 GCA_963660925.1 Eubacterium sp. CAG:38
TGGTCTGGAACAGCTTGTTCAGGCCGAAGTCCGGGATGATGGACTGGGCGTAGTCGGGGTTCTTGCGCAGGTTGAAAGTACGGGTGTTGCGCACGTCGTACATGGGGCCGGTGCCGTTCTGGTAGATCAGCTCATTGACCAGATACAGGCCGATCCAGTTGAACATGATGGCCGTGATGACCTCGTTGATGTTCAGGTAGGCCTTGAAGAAACCGGGGATCGCGCCCCAGATGCCGCCGAAGAGGGTCGCCACCAGCAGGCAGACGAACCAAGGCAGCTTGAGCATGATGGCACAGTAGAGTGCGCCATAGGCACCCAGCGTATACTGGCCGGCTGCGCCGATGTTGAACAGGCCGGTCTTGAAGGCAAAGCCGACCGAAAGACCGGTCATGATCAGCGGAGCCGCGTTCGCCAGCGTTTTGCCGACGCCGTAGGGAGCATCATAAAAACCGCCCTTGAGGATACGGACAAGGCCATCGCCCCATGCGTGGCCCGGGTTGATGGCCAGCAGCACGATGAAACCGACCACCAGACCGATCAGAATGCACAGCAATGCTGCCAGAACGCTCGTGATAGAGCTCTGGACGCCGCTGTGCGCGAGTTTTTTCTTGTTCATTCCTGTTTACTCCCCTTTCCCCTGCTTGCGGGCACCGGCCATGTACAGGCCAAGCTCCTGCACCGTAGTGGTCTTGGGGTCAAATTCGCCCACGATCTCGCCCTCGTACATGACGAGGATGCGGTCGGACAGGTTCATGACCTCATCCAGCTCCAGACTGACCAGCAGGACGGCCTTGCCCTTGTCACGCTCGGCCACGATCTGGCGGTGGATATACTCGATGGCACCAACGTCCAAACCGCGGGTCGGCTGCACCGCCACCAGCAGTTTCGGGTCGCGGTCGATCTCACGGGCGATGATGGCCTTCTGCTGGTTGCCGCCGGACATACTGCGGACGATGGTCGAGCTGCCCTGACCGCTGCGCACGTCGTATTGGGAGATCAGCTTGTCCGAGTATTCGCGCACGGCATCCTTTTTGATAAAGCCACCCTTCTGGAACTCGGGCTGCCAGTAACGCTGGAGCACGATGTTGTTCTCGAGGCTGTAATCCAGCACCAGACCGTGCTTGTGCCGGTCCTCGGGGATGTGGCTCATGCCGTCTTTCGACCGCTGGCGGATGGACGCATTGGTGATGTCCTTGCCGTCCATGGTGATCTTGCCGCCGTTGAGTTTTTCCAGACCGGTCAGGCCATAGACAAACTCGGTCTGGCCGTTGCCCTCGATGCCCGCCAGACAGACGATCTCGCCGCTGCGGACTTGGAAGGACACATTCTTGACCGAATCCTTCTTATGCAGGCTGTTGTGCATGGTCACGCCCTGCACATCCAGCACAACGTCGCCCGGGTGGGACGGCTTCTTCTCGACCTGCAGCTGGACGTCGCGGCCGACCATCATGCGGGAAAGCTCTTCCTTGGTTGTGTCCTTGATGTCCACGGTGCCCATGTATTTGCCCTTGCGCAGGACCGTGCAGCGGTCGGCGACCGCCATGATCTCGTTGAGCTTGTGGGTGATAAAGAGGATGGACTTTCCTTCCTTCTTGAAGCCGCGCATGATCTCCATCAGCTCGTCGATCTCCTGCGGCGTCAGAACAGCCGTCGGCTCATCGAAGATCAAGATCTCGTTGTCGCGGTAGAGCATCTTCAGGATCTCGACGCGCTGCTGCATACCGACCGAAATGTCGCTGATCAGCGCGTCCGGATCGACGCGCAGGCCGTACTTCTCGCTCAGGGCCATGACCTTCTTGCGGGCCTCGGCCTTCTGCAGAAATCCCATCTTGTTGGGCTCCACGCCCAGAATGATGTTATCCAGAACGCTGAAGCACTCCACCAGCTTGAAGTGCTGATGCACCATGCCGATCCCCAGTGCGTTCGCATCGTTGGGGTTGCGGATGGCAACCTCTTTGCCATTCTTGAGGATCTTACCGGCCTCTGGCTGGTACAAGCCGAACAGAACGCTCATCAGCGTACTCTTGCCCGCGCCGTTTTCGCCCAACAGAGCGTGTACCTCGCCTTTACGCAGTTGCAGGGTGATATCATCGTTTGCCTTGATACCCGGAAATTCCTTGGTAATGTGGAGCATCTCGATCACAAAATCCTCTGCCAATCTGCTCACTCTCCTTTCGT
>CAVKZS010000126.1:0-2154 GCA_963660925.1 Eubacterium sp. CAG:38
GGCTGCACGGCCACCATCATCACCCAGATGTACGACGAAAACGGCGTGGAGATCCGCCCGCAGATTGCCGGTCTGCTGCTGGCCGCCATCCTGTCGGATACGCTGGTCTTCCGCAGCCCCACCTGTACCGCCGTGGACGTCGCCGCCGCCAAGCGGCTGGCCAAGATCGCCGGGGTGGACATCGACGAGTTCTCACTGGAGATGTTCGAGGCCGGCGAAAATCTGGCCGGAAAGACCGCCGAAGAGGTGTTCCTGCAGGACTTCAAGGTGTTCATGTGCGGCGACCGCCGCTTCGGTGTGGCGCAGGGCAGCTACATGACCCGCAAGAACCTGCAGGCCGCCGAAAAGCTGATCCAGCCCTATCTGGAAGAGGCCCTGAACAAGCAGAATGTCGAGGACATCTATATGCTGCTGACCGATGTGCCCAAAGAGGAGAGCGTGGTCATCTGCGCCGGCCGCAACGCCGCCGAGATGCTGCGCAGCGGCTTTGACACCGAGCCGGACGAGCACAACAGCTGGACGCTCCCGGGGGTCGTCAGCCGCAAAAAGCAGTTCATCCCCGCCATGATGACGGCATATCAGGAGCTGTGATAGCCCTCTCAGTCTCGCTCCGCTCGCCAGCTCTCCCGAAGGGAGAGCCCTTGGCAGATCGGGCAAGTTCTGCGTATTAGAGTAACTGCATAGCCCTGCTGTGAAGGGTAGTGGCAGCAAGAGGTGAACGATGTTGTTTGATTTTCTGAAGCAGAACAAAGGGGAGCCTCCAACTCTCCCGGAGGGGACGGTGCGGCGGCACTATACCATCAGCGGCCGGGTGCAGGGAGTCGGGTTCCGCTACCGTGCGCAGTATGCGGCGCAGGCCCTCGAGCTGACCGGCTGGGTCGAAAATGAGGACGACGGCACTGTGACCCTCGAAGTGCAGGGCGACCCGGAAAAGTTCGCGCAGCTGTTTGAGATGATTCAGCGGAGCGATTACATCGAGATCACCGGCCTGCATCAGCGCGACTGCACGCCCGACCCGTGGGAACGCGGGTTCTCGGTGCGCGGATACGGATACTGAAAACCCCATAAAAAACTCGAAGCCCCCGGAGTCCAGTGCTCCGGGGGCTTTTGAATAAAGGAGTTCAGCCTGCGATTTTTAAGGGAGAGTTGTCGGTCCAGAGGGTATTGTCCAGCAGTCGGGTCACGGCGAGAATGCCGTTGACGTTGACCCGGGCAGGGTCGAGCGCGTAAAAGTCGCTTTCCTTGAGGTGGTTTGGGTCAGCCGACGGGCTGACGCCGATGACGCAGACCCAGTGCCCGTAAGTACTGCTGGTGGAAATATGCGGGTAATTCACCTCATTCCAGCCGCGGCTGGTGAGATGGTATTCGTAAGTGGTCACGCGGTTCGTGTGCTTGGAAACGCCGCTGACCGCAGTGTTTTTCAGATGGACGATCACCGGCCGCCCGGCAGAAAGTTCGTCGTAGAGTTTGGTCAGGCAGTCGGACAAGCTGCCGCTGTAATCGGAGTACCCGGCGGCGGACCAGACCGCGCCGTTCGACCACATCCCGCTGCCGGAACAGATCTTGCCGTCAAGGATCGTGCGCGCATAGCGCAGGGCGTACCAGCTGCATCGGCCGGAAGTCTGGTTGCCGATGGAAAGAATCTGGCTGGTGTCGAAGGAGAGCAGGTTAAGACCCATGGTGTCCTGCAGTTCAGCTGCTTTGCCGCGCGGCGCACCGCACACCAGCAAAAACACCAGCGCAAGTACCGCCGCGGCCATCCGAACCACCGACCGGGCGGAACAATGCTGCATTTTGAAAACGTCCTTTGTCATTTATTTCCTTCACAGTTTAACACAAAAAGGTGGTGAAAATGTGTAATCTGCCGAAAAACTTTCCGCAAAGTACAAAAAATCTCCGTCCGGCCCTCCCACAGAAAAAGTGTTGACGGCAGGCGGAGTTTTTGTTATAATAGTAAAGCTATCAAGATATCCTATGGAGCATTACTCAAGTGGTCGTAAGAGGTCGCACTCGAAATGCGATAGGCCGGGAGACCGGTGCCAGGGTTCGACTCCCTGATGCTCCGCCAAAAGCCGCAGATTCAGTTGAATCTGCGGCTTTTTGTATATCTAAAACCACTCGCTAGGCGAGTGGTTCGATAAAGATTATATCGGT